>PMKM01000102.1 GCA_003157745.1 Bryobacterales bacterium
CCTGCTGGGCTATGCCCCCGAGGAACTGATCGGCAAGCCGATTGAAATCCTGGTCGCCGACCCCCTGGCGTTGCGCGCCGAATTGCCGCGCGGCGATTCTCCATCCGGCATCGAGTTGGATTACGTCTCCAGGAATGGCCAACGGATTCCCGTGCGCCTCTCCATCGCCTTGCTCCGAGGCGGCCGCGATGGCATCATCTACGCCGCCGAGGATATTCGCGAGCGCAGAGGCGCGGAGCGGGAACTGCGGACCGCCAAGGAAGCCGCCGAAGCCGCCAGCCGCGCCAAAAGCGAGTTTCTGGCCAACATGTCCCACGAGATCCGGACGCCCATGAACGCTATTCTGGGCTATTCCCAACTCATGTTGCGCGATGCGTCGCTCGCCGCGGCAGCCAAAAAGCACTTGAGTATCATTAACCGGAGCGGAGAACACCTGCTCGGAATTATCAACGACATCCTGGTCATGTCCAAAATCGAGGCCGGGCGGGTAGAGGCCAATCCCGTCCCGTTTGACCTATCCACCCTGGTGGCGGATCTGGCCGCCATGTTTCGCCTCCGCGCGGAGGCGAAAGGAATCCAGCTCGAAGTACAGGTCAACGGGGAACCCGGGCGCCCCATCGTGGCGGATCAAGGCAAGCTCCGTGAGGTGCTGATCAATCTTCTTGGGAACGCCATCAAGTTCACCGAGGCGGGTTCGATCAAGCTTCGGGTAGACGTGCAGCCGCGATCCGGTGACCAGCTTGCGCTATCGATCCAGGTCGAAGATACCGGCGTCGGTATTGCGGCGTCGGAACATTCCAGCCTCTTCCGGCCATTCGTGCAAACTCACAGCGGCAGGGCGTCTCAAAGCGGCACCGGCCTGGGACTGGCGATCAGCCGGAAGTTCGTGCTGCTGATGGGCGGCGAGATCGCCGTCTCGAGCGAAGTGGGCAGAGGCTCCGTCTTTCAATTCGAGATCCCCGTGCAACTCGCCTCAGTCAACCAACTGCCCGCGCAACCGGCATCCGCGCGAGTGACCGGCCTGATGCCTGGACAGTCGGCGCGCGTTCTGATTGTGGATGACGATCCGCGCGGGCGCGGCTGGGTCGCCGAGTTGTTGCAGTCGATTGGGATCGATGTCCGGGAAGCCGATCGCGGGGAGGCTGCGGTTCAAATCTGGCGGGAGTGGAAGCCGGGCCTGATTCTGATGGACATCCGGATGCCCGGAATGAACGGGCTGGAGGCCGCCCAAGTCATAAAGACGGAGGGTCGTGAAAAGCCACCCGTCATCATCGCGCTGACCGCAAGCCCCCTGGATGAGCAGCGCGACGAAGTCATGCGCAACAGCCTGATGGACGATTTTCTCTCTAAGCCGTGCCCGGAAAGCGAACTGCTGGAGAAAATCCGGACCCACCTCAATCTCGACTATCGATACGCCGAGGTGCAGACCGTGCCGGAAGCAGTGGACGGTCGTGCCGCTCCGGGCCCGGCAGCGGGCGCCGAACTGCTCGCCAAACTGCCCGCGGATTGGATCGACGATTTGCGCGATGCGGTTCTGTACGGCCAGAAAGACCGTCTCGACCAGCTCATCCACAGAGTGGAAGATCTGGACGCCCGCGCCGCGCGCTCGCTGCAGGAGGTTGCGGACAGGTACGACTACGACGTCTTGGGCCGCTGGTTCGAAGAAGCGGCGGAGACCAGAACGGAAAGACCCGAGGAGAGAATATGACGCAGACAGGCATCGCAAGCATCATGGTGGTGGACGACCAACCCAACAATCTGAACCTGCTCGAAGACATGATGGCGAATCAGGGCTATGCGGTGCGTTCCTTTCCGAGAGGCCGGCTGGCGCTTGCGTCGGCCGCTCAGAGCCCTCCGGACCTGATCCTACTGGATATCAATATGCCGGAGATGAACGGCTTCGAAGTGTGCGAGCGGCTAAAGGCCGAACCCGCGCTGGCTTCCATCCCCGTCATCTTCCTTAGCGCGCTGAATGAAACCGAAGACAAGATCAGGGCGTTTCGATCCGGCGGGGTAGATTACGTCACGAAACCTTTCGAACTTGCCGAAGTGCTGGCGCGCGTGGCGACTCACCTGGAGTTGCGCCGTCTTCAGCGGGCGATGGAAGAGCACGGTCGCCACCTGGAAGAGGTGGTCCGCGCGCGCACGCGGGAACTTGTCGAGGCGCACGCGCGGTTGAAGATCCTGGACCGATCGAAAAGCGATTTCCTGCGCCTGATCTCCCACGAGTTCCGCACGCCCCTGAACGGACTCCTGGGAATCACGGAGCTCATCTGGGAGAATTCGGGATCCGAACGTGACTCGAAACTCCGCAAGGGTTTCGAGACGTCGCGGGAGCGGATCCTCAGCATTCTCGATCACGCGCTACTGCTGACACGAATTGAAGTGGAGGCCAGCGAACTCGTTGGCATGCGCTCCTCTTTGGCGGCCGTAGTCCGTGCGGCGATCGAACAGGCAGCGAGGATTGCCGCGCCGCAACGGGTGAGGTTGGACTGTGGGACGGCAGGACCGGTTTTCGTCCTGGGCAGGGAGGACCTGCTGGCGACGGCACTCCGGGCGCTCCTGGAAACGGCGGTGAAGTTCTCGGAGCCTGGCGGAGTTGTCCGGCTCACTTACGATTCCGTCCCGGACGTTACTCAAATCGCGATTGAGAGCCGCGGGAAGACGGTACCGCCTCTTATCCTCCCCAAGTTCTTCGATCTTTTCGCCTTCAGCGAAGACTCGACGTCAGCCGGTCAATTGGGCCTGGACCCAGCCGTAGCTCACCGTATCCTGGCGCTATTTGGAGGCTCGGTGACGATCGAGAACCGCGATCCGGCAGGGATTCAAATCACGGTCTGCCTGAAGCCCGCGCCGGACTAGCGGTCGCGGGCAAAAGGGACTGCGGTGAGGAAGTTGCGAAGCGACGCAGGAAGCGGTCCGAGAGACTCCCGTTCTGGAACTGGCAGCTAGATGAGCGGCGCCGGCAAACCATGCGTTCCGGCATCGTACCGGTGAAGAAGATCGCCCGGTCGCTGCTCCAGCACCGAGGGTTGATTCTAAACTAATTCCGCGCCCGGAAGCTGCTCTCGAGGGGCGTTAAGGAAGGTCGTCAGGCGAAGTCCATTGGTTTTCATCAGCGATACTCGATTAGGCGGACTGGTCCGAAACGGCCTAACGGCACGATAAGGTCCAAAATCCAGTTCGCTGGGCAAATAGGGTCCGGACGATGATGAGTGACTCTTTCAAAATGTGGTGCGGAGAGGGGGACTTGAACCCCCACGAGATTGCTCCCGCTAGCACCTCAAGCTAGTGCGTCTGCCAATTCCGCCACCTCCGCATTGCGTGGCTACTTCTTTTCCGGTGCCGGCTTGGCCGGGGCTTGCTGTTGGACCGGGACCGGCACAGGCCGCGAAGCCGGAGCCGCGGGTGCCTGCGTCCGGGCGGGAGCGCTCTTGGTCGAGCCGCTCTCCAGGACGGTGGTGCCCAGGCCCGCGCTCCGCGTCGCCAGGATGGAGAGCGAAAGCGAAGTGAGCATGAACAGAACCGCCGATACCGTCGTGGCCTTCGAGAGCAGCGTGGCCGAACCGCGCGGACCGAACGCCGTTTGCGAGCCCATTCCACCGAAGGCCCCGGCCAGATCCGCCGCCTTCCCGCTCTGCAACAGCACCACGATGATGAGGAAGATGCAGACCAGGATGTGAATCAACAGAAAGAGAAAATACATACTGATTCACCAGTATAGGAGACTTTAGCGCACGCGGTCAAACGGCAGCGGCGAAGCGGGTGCCGGGCAAGCGCCTCATATCGCCCGCTGGCGTTCGCGGGACACTTCGGAGCGGCTGCGTTTGGCGGCGTACATGGCGTGGTCGGCCGCATCGAGAGCCTGGCGAAGCGGTTGGCCGCGCCCTTCGGCAACGCCCCAACTGAAGGAAATCGGCAACTCGCCGAATCCGCGCACCCGAAATTCGCCCAACCGCCGCTCGATCTCGGTCATGCGCTTGGCCGCCCCCTCGGGGCTTTGGTTGACGAAGAGAATGACGAACTCGTCGCCGCCCCAGCGGTAGGCCTCGTCGTCGTGGCGGATGGACCGTTGCAGCAGATTGCCCACGTTGCGCAGGATCTCGTCGCCGACCAGGTGCCCATACCGGTCGTTGACCTCCTTGAAATTATCCATGTCGCAGACCACGATCACGCAGTCGGGCGTTTCGGTCTGTTCCACGCGCCTCGCCAGAGCCGCCTGGTTGCGCAGCCCGGTGAGGCCATCCAGGTCGGAGCGATGGCTGTTCTCGCGGCGTAGCGATTCGACCTCGAGCACGAGGCCGCGCAACCGGTCCATCTGCGTCTCGCTCCACATCGCCATCGCCGAAAACGCCATCACGCAGTGGAGGGCGAAATCATAATACGCTTCATGATGGAGGTAACGCGCCCAGTCCGGCGCGTTGCCCGTGTTGTACATCCACAGAAAGACGATGGCGTGTTCGAAAAAGGCCGCCGAAAGGACCACCAGCGAAAACCGGAACATGCGATATCCGAGCCCGCCCTGGCGCCGCAGCCGCAGGAAATTGTACAGGTAGATGAAGCCCAGCAGCAGCGCATGCGACGAATGGTAGGCTTCGAGTCGCGACCTGAGCGCCACCGCATACACCAGGGTCACGAACACCGGCAGAAGGGGAATCAGGCGCAGCATTCCGCGCCATCCCTGCAAGCCGGAACCGAATCCGGCGCGCGCCGCCGCGATCAGCACGATGGCGAAAGCGAAATCGAAAGTGGCGTACGGCGCCAGCCAGACCAATCCACCGCGGCTCAGCAATTCGAAACCGAATATCGCGGCCACGCCGCGCAGGCCCCACGCCGCCGCCCAGAGGCCGAAGTAGATGGCGCGCGATTGGCGCCATAGGAACAGAAACGCGATGCCGAACAGCAGCGCCCCGATCACCTCGATGTAGAACGCGGAAAGGTCGACGATGGGGTTCGAGGTATCCATTCGCTCAATCTCCGTCGATTGCGTGGCGGCGCGCGGCGCGTGCTTTGCCGGTGGCCTCATCCACGTCCACGATCACCGCGTGCAGTTCGGCCCCGCCGCGGGCGGTCTCGAAACGCGCCGGCAGCGCGGTCAGAAAACGTTGGATCACTATTCCCGCGTCCACGCCGATCACCGATTCGTACGGCCCCGTCATGCCGCAATCGGTCTGATACGCCGTCCCGCCCGGCAGGATGCGCGTATCGGCGGTCGGAATATGCGTGTGGGTGCCGATCATGGCCGAGATCTTGCCGTCCAGATACCAGCCCATCGCCATCTTCTCGCTGGTCACCTCGGCGTGAAAATCGAGGAAACGGACGCGAATCGCCGGGTCCAGGCCGGCCAGCATCTGGCTCGCCTTGCGAAACGGGCAATCCGTGACCGGCATGTAGGTGCGGCCCTGCAAGTTCATCACGGCGCACTCGACGCCGTTGCGCGCCCGCACCGTCACCATGCCGCAACCCGGTCCTTCCGGATAGTTGCCGGGGCGCAGCAGGCGCGGCTGGCGCAACAAATAGTCGAGGATCTCGCGCTTATCCCAAATGTGGTTGCCAGTGGTGAGCACGTCCAGCCCGAGGCCGAACAGTTCCTCCGCGATGGACGGCGTGATGCCGAATCCGCCCGCTGCGTTTTCCGCGTTGGCGATCGCCAGATCGATCGAGTTGGTTCGGATGATATCCTCGAGATGATCCGCCACGATCCGCCGCCCCGGAGAAGCGAACACGTCCCCAATGAACAGAATATTCATCTCTTAATTTCTCACCTTAGCACGTCGCCGCGGCGGGAACCGCCAGGCCGGACCCAACGGCGGTTACTGCAGCCGGAAACGGTCCTGTTCGTTTAGTACCAGACCGTCGAAGATCGCCAGTACCTGTTTGCGGTAGCTGTACACGCGGCGCAGGTTTTCGCGAAATGGAATTTCAAAATCCTTGGCCCGCATCCACTTTTCGATCATCGAGCGCGGGACGTCGATGTCCTGGCGCAGGGTTTCCACGTCGTGCCCGCGCAGGAACAGCCCGTAGAAAAAGGCGGCCTCGCGTTGCGGGGCTAATGGATCGAATTCTTCCCTCGCCGTCATGGTCCACTCAGCGAAAATGTAAGTATACCGGTGGGCCCTTCCACACGGCAAGTGTCCTCTTGCGTACTGGGGCTACCAGGGCGTGCTAGTGCCGCCCGAGGACTAACGCAACCGCCCGATCTTGTCCGGGGGCCAGTAGATGAACACGGCTTTACCATAGATGCTCTTGCGCTGCACGTAGCCCCACGCGCGGCTGTCGCTCGATTGGGAGCGGTGGTCTCCCAGGACGAAATACATCTCGGGCGGCACCATTGCGTCGTGCGCTTCGCCGCCCGCAGGCCAGGAAATCGCATCGCGGAATTCCGGCGGGACGTAGTCCTCTTCGAGCGGTTGCCCGTTGACGAAGACCTTGCCCGCTTCGATGCGCACCCGGTCGCCCGGCAGGGCGATCACGCGCTTGATGTAGGATTTGTTCTCGTCGTAGTGAAAAACCACCGTGTCGCCGCGGGCGATGCCACCCAGCCCGAGGCGGAAGGTGAACTTGTTAATAAAGATGCGCTCCTGGTCGGTCAGCGACGGTTCCATGCTGGTGCCTTCCACTTTGACCGGTTGATAAATAAACACAATCAGGACCACGGCCAGAAGCACGGAAAACGCGAGGTCGCGCAGCCAAGCCAGCACTCTGCCAAGGCTGCGGCGCGCGGGGCGCGCAGGAGGCGCGGCGTCGGGGCTCGATCCGGCGGACATTCCGTATGCATTATAGACGGTCCGGCCCGTCGAGCGGTTGCCCACGCGGAGCCCGCCGAGGCGTATGGAATCGAAACTGCCCATATACGCGCCGATGGACCGGAAACGCCGCGTTTTTGGGCGATTCGGATTCGTTAGCCAGGGATTCAACCGCCACGCCGTGCAATGCCGGCAACAGTTTCCGCCGGGCGTTAACCGCGGCGCGCCATTGCCGTCTTATGCGTGGTGCCAATCCGCAGGCCATTCCCGTTTATGGAGAGAGAATGTTCGATCGCTCGATGCGGATCTCGTTAGCAAGTCTCTGCACGCTCGCTTTTCTTGCCGTGCCGCCCGTACGCGCCGGCGACGATCCGAAGGAAATCCTCCGGCACGCCCTGCGCGCGAATGCGCGAGATCGGGAACTCGAGCGCAGCTACACCTACGTGGAGCGCGATGAGCAACGCACGCTCGACGGCGCGGGCGCGGTCAAACACCGGGAATCCACCACATGGGACGTGGTTCCGCTGCGCGAGGATGCGCAATTCCGCCGTCTGATCGAGCGCGACGGCAAGCCGCTTTCGGCCAAGGAGGAGCAGAAGCAGCAGGCCGCTCGTGAGAAGCGGGAAGCCGAGCGCCAGAAGGTCGACGCACAGCGCGCGAACGAGACGCCCGAACAGCGTGAGAAGCGCCTCGACGCCAAGGAGCGTGGCCGCCAGCGCGAGCAGCGGGAAATCGACGACGTGGTCGACGGCCTCGATCTTCGCCTGGATGGAGAAGAGCAGATCGATGGCGTGCCCGTTTGGGTGATCGAGGCTGCGCCGCGCCCGGGCTACCAATTCCAGTCCAACGATGTCGCCCGTTTCCTCGGCAAGATGAAAGGCCGGGTCTGGATCGCGAAGAACGATTATCAGCCGGTGAAGTTCGATGCGGAAACGACCGACGCGATCTCGTTTGGCGTGATCCTGGCGCGCCTCAATAAGGGCATGCGGGTCCATGTGGAGTACACCTATGTCAACGGCGAAGTCTGGCTGCCCAAGCGCATCACGTTCAGCGCTTCCGCCCGGATTGCATTGTTCAAGGGCCTCCACGTGGAAGGCGAGTCCGACTACAGCGACTACAAGAAGTTTTCCGTCGATTCGCGCATCGTGAGCGCCGATTAGGCCATGCTTCGCGAGCTTCCTTCCAACTCCGTAGTCGCCGGAATCGGGGAACAATTCATTTCTTTGTCGCGTAAACACTGCTGAGCCCGCGGGGCGCGAAGGGTTGCGGGCGGCGGGTATACTGACAATTCGGAGGCTGACATCGAAACCCAGGTTCCATCCAAGCTAACGGCGCCGCGCGTGGTCGCGGCTCTCCTGCTAGGCGTGCTGGCCGTGCTGGCGGGCAGCGCGGCGTTTCGCGAATCGGTGGCGATCGACGAACTGGCCCACATAGGGGCCGGCGTGAGCGCCTTGCAGAAGTTCGATCTCCGTTTCAATCCGGAGCATCCGCCGCTGGCGAAGCTGTTTGCCGCCGTGCCGCTGGTGGCGGGCGGCGTGCATGCCGATTACCGCGGCCACATTTGGACCTGGAGCGGGAAGGGATTCTTCAACCCCATGCTGGCCGAATGGCCGTTTGGCGCATGGATCATCACCCACTGGAACGACCGCGACTCGACCTTGCGCTGGGTCCGCCTACCCATGTTGTTGCTGCTGCTGGCGACGGGTCTGTCGATTTACCGCTATGGAGAGCGGCTCACGGACGGCTGGGGCGGCGCCTTCGCGTTGTGCTGGTTCTCCACAATGCCGGTGTTCATCGCGTTCGGCCCGCTGGTGCTTACCGACACCGCCATTGCGCTGTTCTCGCTGTTTACGCTCTGGAGTTTCTCGACCATGTGGCGCGACCAATCGCCGCGCGCCGTCCGGCGCTTCGCGCTCGCGCTCACCCTGGCATTGCTTTCGAAATTCTCGGCGGGCCTGCTGCTGTTCGTTTTCCTTGCGTTTCCTTTTGTGCTGCGCTGGTTTCCGCTGCCGGGCCAACCCTCCGGCGCCGAGTTCCGCGCCTGGTGGCGCCGCGGTTGGCGTCAGACCGGCAAAGGAGTTCTGATCGCGGCGGTGTTGGTCTACGTCTTCGAGTTCGTGATGTCGTGGAATCAGCCCACCGATCTGCTGAAGATGATCGGCACCGGATGGCCCGCGCTGGTGCTGCGCCGGTTGCTCTTGCCGGCTTTAACCTACCTGCTCGGCGTCCTCATGGTTGCCATGGGGTCCGTCCGGCCGTCGTATCTGTTTGGCCACAGCTATTTGCATGGCGTCTGGTTCTTCTTCCCCGTGTTGACGCTGCTCAAATCCACGCTTGCGTTCCTGGCGGCGCTGGCGCTCAGCCTGGCGGTCGCGCTCGCCGCCCGTTTTGCCCGGCCGCGCATCTCCGCCGTGCGCCCCGGCATGGAGTTCCACTGGCGCGCACTGTGGCTGGGGCTGGTCATCGTCACGCTCGCCTGCGTGATTAGCCCGATGACCATTTCCATCCGCCATTTCACGGTCCCGCTGGCGATACTTTCGCTACTGCTGACCGCGGTGCCACGGCTGCTCGAAAACCTGCGCGCTGCCGGCCGGGGCTGGGCGCGTCCCGCAGCCTGGATTGCAGCCGCGCTGGCCGTCGCATCGGTAGTCACGGTGGTTCGCGCGTGGCCCTACTACATGCCGTTCCTGAATTCGTTCGGCTCCGGCCGTCCGGCGTACGATGTGGTGAGCGATTCCAACCTGGATTGGGATGTCGAGTTGCCCGAAGTCGAACGCTTCGTTCAGGCGCGCGGATTGGACCACGTGTTGATCGATTCCTACAATGTCGGCGATCCCTCCATGTACGTTCCGCAGGGCGGTCTGTGGGATTGCCAGGCTGCCACGGCCGCCGACGCCGGCCACTGGGCGATCGTCTCCGCCAACATGTTCGCCGATGCCGCCAACTGCCGCTGGCTGCTCGCGATGCCGCACGAAGCGCTGGCCGGCGGCAGCATGTACGCCTTCCACCTGCCCGCCACGATCGGCGCGCCTGGCTCTCCCGGCGGCCCGCCCCTGCCCGCCAATTACGTCTACTTCGGCGGCGTGCCGATGATCGACTTTCGAAAACCGCTGTACGACGCGATTCGCGATCCCAATCAAATGCAGAGCATCCTGGACGACATGATCAAGGCGGTCAAAGAGGTCCAGAAGAAGAGGCAGAAGAAGTAGCGCGGCTCCGCGCGGCGGGGGGATCGGGGTTAGAGATCGAACGAGCCATGTTACAAGTGCTTCCAAAACGGGGTGAATTTGCCCCGCCTGAGGCGAGCTAAGTCACTAAGAACAAACAGAACGGGCAGTCCCAAACGGGGCAGATTCACCCCGTTTGGGCTACCGGGCCGGCAAGACTGCGCGAAATTGGCACCGCGCGGACTTCCAGTAATTACTGTGACACAGGTGTTCTCCGGCGCGGCGGTGGGCGAGGGAGGCAGGCAGTTGGAAGCCATTCAGGGATGGGGAGTTGGTGGGCGCGAGGAAAAACGGATTGGCCCGTGACTGGCAGGGCCGGAATTGCCGAACGGGGTGATCCAGGGTGTCACCGGCAATTCTTCCCCCAGTCGCTATACGGCATCAAGCGGAATCCGTCGATCATACCGATAGGCGGAGTGTGCGCCGCGCGGCTTATCGGGCGGCGGGTCGGCTTCCGGGGCGCCAGCAAATCGCGAGGCGTGCCAGAGGATTCCATGAACCCAAATCCGGCGGTTGAACTTGCGCCAGTTCGAGTTCGCCCTTCGTTTGCCTCAAATCCAACCGCTCAGCAGTGCACTGGGGTGTGTGGCGTGATGGGCAGGGCCGGAGTTGCCGAACGGGGCGATCCAGGAGTTCAACGGCAGTTCTTCGCCCCGTTGCTGTATCGGATCAAGCGGAGTCCGCCGATCATACCGATAGGCGGAGTGTGCGCCGCGCGGCTTATCGGGCGGCGGGTCGGCTTCCTGAGAGGAGCGAATCGGCCAATACCGCAGAGCGGTTTGGTTCACTGAGGAAGGGGAGCGTCCAGGCTGGGCCGTTTTGCCGGTTCGGAGAAGCAACCCAGTTCAGGCGGTGCCGGTATACTCCCGGCAGCATAGTGGCCAAGCCATCGGGAGTTCTGGCGAAACTGGGCGGTTGGTGACGGCCCTGTGGTTATATACTTGACAAAGTTCAGGCTTTTGCAACACCGCAAGTGGTGTGACGGGCCGGAGCATTCGCTTTACCACATCGGTGGTGATTGCGCAAGGAGAATGGATGGCGTATGCTCAGTACTGGAATGCTTTCTTTCACATTCAAGCCGAAGAAATTTGCGAGCGCGGTAGCGTACTTGGCGCAGCGCAGGCCGGGAATCACAAAGAAGGAACTCTGCAAGCTCATATATTTTGCAGATAAAGAGCACCTCTTGCGCTATGGGAGAACGATTACAGGGGATCGGTACTATGCTCTTGAACAAGGCCCGATTCCTACACGCGGACTAGATGCGCTAAACGCGAAACGGAAAAACCCAGAAGACGACGCAGAAGTTGCAAAGTACGGCACACTGAACGGATGGACATTCGCGGATAACGGGTTTCCCCCGGACTTGAAGGCGCTATCGAAATCTGATGTAAAGGCCCTCGATTCCGTTTTCCAGAGGATTGGGCACCTTCCAGCATGGGAATTGGAGAAGCGATCCCACAAAGAAGTTGCATGGGTGCGCGCCACGCCGAACGGAGCCATGGATTTTGACCTATTCTTCGAGGGCAGGCCAGAGGCTACACTAATGAGGGATATTCTCCTCGAAGAGAGCGGCGCGGTCGCATAACCGCTCAGTGACCATTGAGGCGGGGACCGTCGCACATTTTCGCGAATTCGAGCCAGGTATCGATAAGTTCGTCTACATCCTCGGGCATAATGCGGCCAACGAGGTCAGATTTCTTGGATCTGGAGAGGCGCGGATTCATCAACTACCGCGCCTCACTTCGCCAGTTTTCCAAAGCTATTGTCGAGTGCGTGACCAATAGCCGATTATTGGATGGCTACGATCAAGAATCGGTTTTGGAAGTGCTTGCCGGGGTCTGAGACCCCTTTTGCTTGATATCCCGCCCTGATTTATGCATGCCCGGATTTTGGTTGCGCGGTATATCGGCCAGCGCCAGCGGCGGTGCTTTCAGGAGCGCGCCCAGGGCGGCATCGAGATCGAGCCGCACGCGGCAGCCGAGCGCCGTCGAGATGTTCACCAGCGCGTCCAGCGAGAAGCGCGAGACGCGGCCGCGCAGCAGATCGTTGATCCTCGGCTGCGTCACCCCGCAGTGGCTCGCCGCTTCGGCCTGCGTCCACTTCCGCCGCTTCACGCAGGCCGCGATCTGCCGCATCAGCTCCGCCCGCGCCCGCAGGTTCGCCGCCTGCCCGGGCGTGTCCGCGATGGCGTCCCAAACACTGGCGTAGGTTTCCGGTTTCTTCATTTCGCACCTCCCGGCAGTTGCGCAAATCGTCTGTTGCAAGTATATCCAGTTGGATATAGCAAGCAAGCGGTTCGGTTGGGGGCTGTGACGCGTTAGAGCTGAATTATGGCGAGGTTGGGAATCATTCGGAAGTGGCGCAGGTTTCGGGTGCCGACTCCATAGCCGAAGCGAAGGGCCGTCGCGCCGATCAGAAGGTCCGCGAACGGGATGACGCATCCCGTCTTTCGCGCCTCTGCGTCCACCTTCGCCGCTACGGTGGCCATGTCCCTGGTGAACGGTTCTACCGGGATGGCCGCGAAAACGGTGTCCAGGTAGTTGCGCCGTTGGCGCGCCTGTTCCGCGGTTTGGGCGCGGTGGAGGCCGTGCTCCAGTTCGATCACGGTAATGGAAGAGAGCACGATCTCGGTTTCTCCATGCTCCCGTTCGAGCGTCGCCAGCAAGCTGCTTACCGGCCTGGCTTCACGTTCGGCGACGATCAGCACGCCGGAATCGAGGACTAATCCCATGACGGCGGATTCAACGGCTCGCGGTTTGCGTCGATAGCGGCTTGCACGTCGGCGGCGAAATCGGCGTCCGGCACCGGCGCGTAGCCGAGCTTGGCTTCATACGCCTTGGCCAGCGCGATGCATTCGCTCAGTTTGCGGCCAGGGCCTTGCGGCGTCTTGATAAGAGCCACCGGGCGATGGTCCTGCTCCACGATCACCTCGATGCCTTCCTGGACCTGAGCCAGCACGGCATGGATGTCGCGAGCGAGTTCGGCTTCCGTAATGCGGACCGTTGCCATCGCTTCAATCATAGCGTCTATTCCGACTCGGCGTCGTCCTCGGCTTAGGCCCTGCGCGTGAGTCGCGGATCAGGCTGTCCGCCTGGCTTCCGACAAAGTGCTCTAGTCTCATCCCGAAAGGGCACGATCCGTGATAACCTGCTGCGCATGGATTATGACTATAGACCGCATGCATGGGCCGGCATCCTGTTTCTTGTTGTGATCGTCATCAGTAGTGTGATCGCAGTATCACGTCGGAAGATAACCCTCGCCCACCTGGGCCAAGTCATTGGGTGGGACGTCCTCGCACTAGTCTGCTTTCTGGGAGTCGTTGGGAGCGCCGGTCCGCCCAATAGAACATGGATCGGACTTGTTTTATGGTCGGCGCTGCTCCTTTCTTGGCTTCGCTTCGGTCTGCTGGCTTTGAAGGGAATGAAAGCCGCACCGGCGGCCGAAAATGACGGAAACGGGTAACTACGGGCGAGCCTGCCGGTGGTCGCGGAACACTGTCGGCAGGACCAGACACATCGACATGGGATGTCTTGCTCCGACGCGCTCCAAGACTGTTCCCCGTAGTCTCCCCGCAAGCCCTGGCTTGGGTCGGCGGTCTTTTTCTTGCGAACTGCGGGGCGCCGCCTCGCTACTCCTCAACCGCCTGCAATCGTAACCGCAGATGTTCTCAGCGGAATCTCGCGATCTTGACAGAACTTCTCTATGCGCGAGAGGTTGCCGTAAAAAGCTGCATGTGGACTCTTCCAAACTTCCTTGAAGCTACGATAGGCTCCCAGCGCAGTGTCCCGTGTTAAGCCCGGGCTCAGCACTTTCTCGAAGGAGTTTCGCGTCCGCCACGCGACGAGATCGGCGGCCTGAAACGCGACCTCCTTCTTACTCAGGAACCTCGGTTCGATGCCGTCGGCCCTGCATAGTTCGATCAGTTTTCCCCGAGGTTCGTCACCTTGCTCAAAAACGAATTCTACGTTCTTGATGCTGTTTTTCGCCTGCCAAGCCCTCACAAGCCGAACGCAGTAGTGGGCGCAGAGCGGATATGGTTGTCCAGCATGCTCCTCCAGTTGGTAGCGCCGATTGACGGAGTCAAAATCGCTCAGCACAACGGCTCCGCCAAACGCCTTATTGGTATACCGCTTCGCGCAGACCAGTAGGTCCTCAATGAAGGTTCTTCGCCTGTCGGTTTGTCCGCGCCACCCCGCGAATTCACCCCGACTGCTCACAAAGTCGGTCATGTGGAAGCTGGAGACAGATTCACCGGCTAATATGCGAGCCCACTCAATCCGGAACCGGGCCCATTTTCGGTAGTCGGACACATACCCGGCAATTGAAAGCACGCCTCCTCTATCGGGTTTGCCAGAGGCATCAAAGTATGCGGTGAACAACGCCAATGCTGACAGGCCTCAGGAGCAGCATACCAGGAATTGAAGGGCGCGCACGGGCCTCGGTGACTGTGTGGCGATCAATCAGAAAACGGGCGAGCGTTCTGGGTGTCCCGTTGTCAAAGAGGATCAGCATTACTGGCGAAGCGCGGGCGCTTCGGCCGTGTGCGCGGCGAATTGCAGGACGGCTTGGACTTGCTCGCGGGTGACGCCGAATTCTTCGACGAGTTCGTCAACGCTCATATCCTGAAGGTTCTCGAACACGGTCGAAACCGGCGTGCGCGTGCCTCGGAATACCCCCGCGCCGCTGCGCTTGCCGGGAATGCTTTCGACCGCGGGACATTGTGACCAATCGAGCGGTGCCATCGTTCGATCTCCTTCTCTCATCCTACGCTAAAAGCAGAAGAAAGATGCCGGCGAAAAGGAGGAGGGGCTGGGCGGCTCAGGCCTTCCCAAAAGCAAGAAAAGCCGAGATGACTCTCGGCTCTGCAGCCTGGACAGGCTGCGCCACGCGCGGGCTAGAGCGTCTTATCCTTCGCGTAGCAGAGACCGTTCAACTGACACTCGGCGCAGTGCGGGGTTCTGGCCACGCAGAGGGCGCGGCCGTGCAGGATGATCTGGTGGGCGAAGGAGATCCAGCGATCTTGCGGAAGGATCTTCATGAGGTCCTGCTCGACTTTCACCGGGTCCGTGTTTTTGGTCAGGTCGAGGCGTTGCGCGATGCGGCCGACGTGAGTATCGACCACCACGCCAGAGGCGATGCCGTGGGCGGTGCCGAGCACCACGTTGGCGGTCTTGCGCGCGGCGCCGGGGATGGTGAGCATCTCTTCCATCGTCTTCGGGACCGCGCCGCCGTATGCGGCCACCACGCGGCGCGCGGCGCCGACAATCGATTTGGCTTTGTTGTTGAAGAAGCCGGTGCTGCGGATGTCCGCGGCCAGCGCCTCCGGGCGGACGGCGGCGAAATCGGCTGGCGTGGGGTACTTGGCGAACAGGCCGGGCGTCACCATGTTGACGCGCTTATCGGTGCATTGGGCGGAGAGAATGGTCGCCACCAGCAATTCCCACGGGCTGCTGTGCGTGAGCGCGCAGGTGGCGCCGGGATACATGGGGTCCAGGCGGCGCAGGATTTCCTCGACGCGCGCGGCGCGCGCCTGTGCGTTCGGCGGCCGTTTCCCGTAAGCTTTTAGAATACGATGCGCGCTCGCCTTCTTCTTGCCGCCGCCGCGCTGGCCGCCTTTGGCGCTTCCCTTGTCTCCGGTTTTCACTTTGACGATTATGCCATTTTTGACGACTCCCTTTATGCCCCCGGTTCCGGCTGGAGCGCCATCTTCGCGGTGCGGCAGACCCGCCCGCTGACCTATCTCACGTTCTGGTTGAATCGCGCCCTGGGTGGACACGACGCAATCTTCTATCACGCGCTCAATCTCGCGCTGCACCTGGCGGCAGTATTGCTGGCTTATGAGTGCCTGCTGCGGTTGATGGACCGGCGCGCGGCGTGGCTGGCCGCGGCACTCTTCGCCGTGCATCCGTTGCAGGCCGAGGCGGTCGATTACATTTGGGCGCGCGCCATCGTGCTGGCCGCCGTCTTCGTATTCGCGTCGTTGCTCGAGTGGCTGGACGGGCGACCGTGGGTCTCGGTCATGCTGTTCGCGCTGGCCCTACTGGCGAAGGAGGAATGCGCCGCGTTTCCGTTGGCGTTGTGGCTGCTCGACGCGCGCTTGCTCGCGCGGCCCGCCGGTGCGCCCCGACGCGCGCGCAGGGCGCCCCTGGTTGCCATGCTGGCGCTATCGCTCGCGGCCGGTCTTCGCGTGGTCTATGCCGCCGCGATCACGCCCGGCTCGCAGGCCGGCGCCAATGCCGGGATCACGCCCTGGCATTACGTCTTGGCCGAAGGCACCGTGCTCTGGCGCTACCTGCGGCTGTTGGCGATTCCATACGGGTTCACGGTGGATGCGGAAATCGCCGTTCCGCCCGTGTGGTTGGGGGTGGCCGCGTGGTTCGCCATCGTAGCCGGGCTCGCAGCGCTGTGGCGTTGGCGGCGCGATCTCGCCATCTGGGCAACCATGGCCGCGCTCCTGCTGTTGCCCAGTTCGTCCATTTTTCCGGCGGCGGACCTGGCGGCCGATCGCCGCATGTATCTGGCCATGTTTCCCCTGGCCGGCGCCGTTGCGCTCGCGCTCAGCCGCTTGCGCTGGCGCGCGGTTCTGCCGGTGGCGATCGTGGCACTGGTGGTGGTGAGCATCGGCCGGACGGAGGTGTGGTCGAGGGACGAATCGCTCTGGCGCGAGGCCGTCGAGCGCGCGCCGGACAAGGTGCGTCCGCGCATACAGTTGTCGCGCAACGTGGGAAGCGAAGAAGCGCTGGCGCAGTTGGCCGAAGCGCGCCGCCTTGCCCCGAGCGACCCAACCGTGGCCGCCGAAACCGGCCGCGTGTTGTTGACCGCAGGGCGCCCGGCGCTCGCGATCGCCGAATTCGGGCGTGCCCTGGCGCTCGATCCGCGCGATGCCAATAATTACAACAATCGCGGTGTGGCGCTCCAGGCGCTTGGGCAAACCGAAGCCGCGCGCGCCGATTTCGGGCGCGCCATCGCGCTCGATCCCGGCCTCGCCGCCGCCCGCGAGAACCTCAGAAAGCTGGCGCGGTGATCTGCACGTCGTTGGTCATGTTCTGCCAGTCGGGCAGTTCGTAAATCTTCTTCTTGCCCGCCAGCGGCACGGTCAGTTCCTTCGATTCCAGGCCCTTGACATCGGTCTTGAATTCGAAAGTGCCTTCCGCGTCCTCTTCCGAGCGGCCGGTGTTGGCCCAGATGTTGACGTTGCCCGCGAGGCCGTTGAGTTCGGCTTCGGAGTGGTTCGTCAGCACGAACTTCACGAGCACCTTCTGCTTGTCCTTCGGGTCTTCGAGAAAGCGCACCGAGGAGACTTCGATGAACTTCTGCACCGGGCTGACCGCCCCACCCGGCCTGGTGCTCGTGCTCTCGGAGGCTCCCACCGGCGCTCCCGCTCGTCCGCCGCGAAAGTGGTTCACGGCCCAATACACGCCGACCACGATCCCGGCAATCGCGAGCGTCGATAGAATCGTCGCCGCCCAAATCGGAAACCCGCGTTTGGGCAGCACGGGCTGCGGGATTGCCGCTGGCGCTTGCGGGACCGCTGGCAGCTCAACCGGCGGAGCCAGCGGCCTGATGTCGGCCGGAGGCTCGACCGGGGCGGCGGGTTCGGGGTCCCGGTATGCGACCGAGGAAGGGGGCGGCGCCGCTGTCATCACCAGCGGCTTCTTGGTGCAATTGGGACATTCGGTGTAGGCGGGAGGAACCTCGCGGCCGCACTGCGGGCAGATCCAAGTAAACATTTTGAGTCGCTCTATCTCTTACTGTAATCGAGTGGATGCACTGGCTGGTGAACTCGTTTCGAGAATTCCGGCAAAAGAGTACAGGCGCCCCGCCTCCGCGCCATCGCGGCGAAACGAGTGGAAGTCCCCGGCGTTGCATTTCGTGCACAGGCCGGCCAGATGGATCCGCTGCCCGGCCACACCGGCCGTTTCCAACTGGCGGCGGACTGTTCCGGCGAGGTCGATGTGGGCGCGCCCATCGATGCCGAATTGCGCCGCCACTTCCGCGCCCACTTCATAGCAGCACTTGCCGATGGCCGGCCCTATGGCCGCGTGCAAATCGCCGGCGCGGCTGCCGAACCGCGTGCCCATCGCCGCCACCGCCCGCCCGGCGATGTCCGCCACCGTGCCGCGCCAGCCCGAATGAACGGCGGCGACCGCGCGATGCGCCGGGTCTACCAGCAAAATCGGAACGCAATCCGCCGTCCTCACCGCGACCACCGCACCCGGGGTGCTTTCGAGCAAGGCGTCGCCATTGCCCAGCACGCCCTGGCGTCCTGCGGCCATCACGCACTCCGCAGAGTGAATCTGCTTGAGCGTAGCCAGCCTTGGGAAACGCGCCGGAATATCGGCGTTGCGCGTGCCGAAGCCATGCACCAGCCACTCCATCTCGTCCCACTCGCTTACGCGGTAAGCGTTATTCTCGTCAAGATAAAACATGGGTTGTCAGGAGCGCTGCCGGCTGCGGGCATTCACTACGATAACTCCGCATCGAGCGCGGTGGTTTTCGTAAGATCATTTCGCGCCCGAGTTGCGCGATCCAGAAAGGGTGAATCGCGGCGAACCTTGGGCGGATCGTTTTCTCCGTTCGAATCGAAACTTGTATATAATCCACACATGCAAGGAACACTCGGGAGCACAATTGCGCTCGGCTCGCTGTTGCTCATCTCGGCCTGCGCAAAAGGAGGACAGGAAGTGCAATCTCAGCAACCTGAAAAGTCGACGCCGCCGGTCAAAGTGGAGCAGCGCGGGCGCATCATTGGAATCGGCGGTGTCTTCTTCAAATCCGCAAATCGCGATCAGATGCGCGAGTGGTATTCGAAGCATCTTGGAATCGCCGACAAAGGCCAGGGCGCGATGCTTCCGTGGCGCGAGCACGACGACCCGCAAAAGGAACACGTTACCGTTTGGACTGTTTTTTCCGCCACGAGCGACTATATCCCAGCCGGGCAACCGCTGATGTTCAACTACATCGTGGACGATATGGATGCTTTGCTCGACCGCTTGAAACAAGAGGGAGTGAAGATCGACGCCAAACGAATGGACGAATCCTACGGTCGCTTTGCCTGGATCTATGACCTGGATGGGAACAAGATCGAGCTCTGGCAGCCGGCGCCGGCGAAGCCCTAAAGGGCTTCACTGCACTTACTCAATCGGCTTCCCGTAGCTACGGTCCTGTCTTCGTAGAAGGGGCGGGAATGCTTTGCGCCTGATCATCTCAATATCCGCATCGGCCGATTCCGCCCGTTCAGTCGCGCAGTGTAGAGGATGATGGTGGCAGCGTCGGCTTGGTTCCAGAGCTTGGCGTGTTTTCGGGCAACGCGCCGCCCACGTCACGCATTCCGCCGAGCGAATCTGCTTGAGCGTAGCCAGCCCCGCAAACCGGCGCGGCGCGTCCGCCGACCACGTCCCGATTGTGCACAGATCCGCTACGATAGCTCCGCATCGAGCGGATGAGCCTTCCTGGGGCTAGCTGCTGCGTTCAATATATGGGACTGTTCGCCCGAATTTTCCTGTTTCCCTTGTCCGGCGATACTCTGCCGCAGTCGTATAGTAACGGCTATGACTCGAATCAATAGACTCAACACACTCATCCCGGTAGCAGCAATGCTCCTGTGCCCGATGATGGTGGCCAGGGCCGATGGCGTGACCACCTCCAACCTCCTGGCCAACCCGGGTGCAGAGACCGGCGACCTGACCGGCTGGACCGCGGGCGGGCCTGGCGCGCCCATAGTCGACGACGGATCCTTCGATCCCGGCATCAACCCTAACGGCGGCAAGTACGACTTCTGCGGCTACTCGGAAGACTCGTCTACGCTCTCGCAAACCGTCTCGATCCTGGTCTCGGGCATCACGCCGGGGCTGGTCGATAGCGGCACGCTGCTGGCCAACTTAAGCTTCTGGGAGCAGGGTCTGAGCCAGGGCGACCCGAGCGACAATGCGTCCGTCAAGTTGACCTTTGTGAACGCGTCGTCGGTGGCGATCGGCTCAGTGAGCAGCCCGATTGTCGATTCCCACGATTCGGCATGGCAGAACTACTCGAGCGCTTACGCCATACCGGCCGGCACCCGTTCGATTACTTACACCATGCAATTCTTCCGCAACAGCGGTACCGACCTGGACGCCTTCATCGACGATAACAGCCTGACCATCGGCCAGACCAACACGCCCGGCATCAGCCTCGGCGGCGTCATTAGCGCGTACGCTTTCGGCGCGTCTACTTACGTCGCTCCGGGTTCGTGGATCGAAGTTTACGGGGCCAACCTCGCCACGGATGCGCGCTCCTGGGCCGGCTCCGACTTCACCGGCGTGAACGCGCCCAAGTCGCTCGACGGCACGGGGGTGACGATTGGCGGACAGGACGCGTTCCTCGACTACATCAGCCCGGGCCAGGTCAACGTGCAAGTGCCCTCGAACGTGGGCACCGGCACGCAGCCGATCGTCGTCACCACCGCCAACGGCTCGAGCCCAGCGCTCGACGTTACGGTCAATCTGGAGGCGCCGGGATTGCTGGCGCCGGCTTCGTTCAACATCGGCGGCAAGCAGAACGCTGTCGCGCTGTTCCCCGACGGCTCGACCTACGTGCTTCCGCCCGGCGCCATCGCGGGCCTGAACTCGCGCCGCGCCAAGGCCGGCGACGTGATTACGCTATACGGCATCGGCTTCGGTTCGGTGACGCCCAACATTCCGGCCGGCCAGATCGTCGGTCAATTGAACACGCTGGCGGCGCCCTTCCATCTCCTGTTCGGGCAAGCCGAAGCGACGCTGAAGTACGACGGCCTGGCGCCGAACGCCGTCGGGTTGTACCAGTTCAACGTGGTAGTGCCCAACGTCACTCCGAGCGACGCCGTGCCGCTGACCTTCTCGCTCGCCGGCGTGGCCGGGAAGCAGACGCTCTACATCGCTGTCGGAAACTGAAGCCCTGCGGGAGGCGCACCATTGTCGAAGGCACTGGGGCGCCTCCGCCCGGACTCTCGAGGTTGCCGGGCAGACCGCTGCCGCTTTTCGCCCCAAGTAGCTCACGGCGATGCCGGGACATTCGTGCCTGATTCGGTAGCCGCAAGACCCATCGTTCGTGCCGCTGCCTCGCTCTGCGATACTGAAAATCGGTCCCCATGAATCCCGCCCCATCGTTCCTTTTCCGCGCCGCAGGCTGGCTGGCATTCGCATCGGCCGCGGCGATTATTTTCTCGATCGCGGTTTCGCAGATTCTGCTTGGCGCATCTCTTGCGGCATTGCTGATTTCGCGCGAGCGGTTGCGGCTTCCCGCCATCAAGTGGGCTCTGGCGCTGTTCCTGCTCGGCACGCTATTGGCGTGGTTCTTCTCGGGCGATCTTCGCGCCGGCATGCCGCAGATCAAGAAGATCTACGTGTTCGCCGAATTGCTGGTGGTCTTCTCCGCGGTGCGCTATGCGAAGTGGATACGCTGGCTGTTCCTGGCCTGGGCGGGTCTGGCGGCTTTGGCGGCGCTGTGGGGATGCGTGCAGTTCGCCGGCAAGATCCGCGAGGCGCACGCCCAGGGCGCGAACTTTTACGAGTTCTACGTGGGCGAGCGCATCAAGGGTTTCACGAGCCACTGGAACACGTTTTCCGCCGAGGAGATGTTCGCCCTCATCATGCTGGTTGCGTTTCTGATGTTTGCCCGCGCACCGCGAAACTGGATCTGGCTCAAGGCGGCGTGCGCGTTTTTGATCGCGCTCGCGGTGCTGTTGGCCGAGACGCGCGGCGTCTGGGTCGCCACGGCCGCCGCGGGTTTGTACCTGGTGTGGGCGTGGAGGCCGAAACTGCTGCTGGTGGCTCCGGTGTTGATCGTGCTGGCGGTGGTGGCCTCTCCGCCCGCCATCCGCGAGCGATTCCGCTCCATCGTGCAGCCGAAAGAGGTGGACTCGAACCAGTTCCGCAAGGTGGTCTGGCGCACCGGCGTGCGCATGATCGAAGCGCATCCGTGGCTGGGCCTGGGGCCCGAGCAGCCGCACATACAGTTTTGGAAATGGCTGCCCGCCGACATTCACCCGCCGTTTCCGGAGGGTTACTATGGGCACCTGCACAATGTGTATTTGCAATACGCCGCCGAACGCGGCATTCCGACAACGCTCGTGATGCTGGGGCTGCTGATTCAGATCGTGCTGAATTTCCGGCGTTGGCTGCGCAGCCTGCCGCCGGGCAGGGACGACCGCCGCTTTCTGTTGCACGGCGGCATCGCAGTGGTGCTGGCCGTGCTTGCCGAAGGTTTCGTCGAATACAATCTCGGCGATAGCGAGGTGCTGACGATGTTCCTCGTGGTCACCGCCTGCGGTTACCTCGCCCTCGAAAAGGACGTCGACTGGGAATCCGGCGCCGGGCCGGTGGTCTTGCCTTCGATTACTTGAGAATGACTTTGGCGACTCCGGTGTTGCCGGCGCTATCGGCGGCGCGCAACGCGACCAGGTGCTCGCCGGGCGTAAGATTGGCGAGATCGATCGAGAACCGCTCGCGCAGGGCATCGATCGCGCCATCGGCCGCATCGACGGGCACCCAACTGGCGGCGTCGAGCGAGTATTCGGCGCGCCGCAATGGCGACGCCGCGTCGGCTGCCTCCCAATCGATGTGCGCGGAAGCGCCGGTGCGCGTGGCGCCGACGACGGTGACGGTAGGCGGCGTATGATCGATCATCACCGGCGCGCTGATCAATTGCGCCTCGCGCGCGCTGGCCGGCGAGTTCGCCTCGCGATCGGAAGCGGTGACGCGGAAATAGTATTGGCCATCGGCCAGCGCGTCGGCGTCGAAAGTGACGGAGTAGTCGTGCAGGTCGGCCTTCAACAGCTTCCACTCGGTTTCGTCCGCGCCGCGGAAGTAGACGTTGAAAACCAGATGGTCGCCATCGGGATCGTCGGCCTGCCAGACCACGGTTATTTGCTGCTCGGCGGCGCGCGGCAGAGTTTGCGGAGTGCTGCCGGCGGAGGCCGAGCCCGCGTCGGGCGAATCGGTGACGGTAACGCTGTAGGCCGCGCTGCTGGAGGATGCCGCCGCCGATTTGGCGCCCTGTGCGGCGGCCATCTGCGTCACCACGTTGATGCCGCGCACCACGGGCGCCGAATTCTGCGGCAGGTAGGAGAGGGTGACGCTGGTGATCGCGGGCGTTGCCCCGGCGGCACCGGCGATCTCGGCCTTCCATTGGACGTAGCGCGCGTTCGGGCTCGAGATGCGCGAGCCGGCCGGGTCGCGCAGCGGCTCGGACCAATCGCTCCAGGTGCGGTCGGGCCTGGCCGCGTTGCCCGAGCGGGTGCGGAAGGCGAGTGTGCAGCCCGCCGGTTGGCCGGCGCGCCAGCTCAAGCCGCCCCAGCGCGCGACGCCGCCCGCATCGTGTACCGGCGCTTCGTACTCACCCGTCGCGCCGGGCGCGTCGCCCACGCGGAGGATGCGCCCCATGTTGGCGGTGGCGGCAAGGATCGAATGGTTCGATCGCAGCAGACGCAGGGTCTGGCTTTCCCTGGTCTCGGCGATCAGCGTCACACGCCGGTCCGGCGCAAGGCCATAGATGCGCCCCTCGACATCGGTCGAAAACAGAAGCTGCTCGCCCACCGCCAGCACGTCATACACGTTCTCTTCCTTCGAGCTCCACAGCGTTTCGACCGTGTTGTCCGGGTTGATGCGGTAAATCGCGGATCGCTCGACGTTGCTCAGATCGACCGCGGACGCCACTTGCGCACCGGCCTGCTGCGGAACTCCCGGCGCTAGCGGCTGGCCCGCCGGCGCCGCGGCAGGCGGCTTGATTTCGCCACCAGGTCCGCTCGACTGCGCCTCGACCGTGATGCTGGTAGTGACCGCCGTGCCCGGCTGGCTGGCTCCCGTGGCCTGCGCGGCCAGGTTGGCGGCCTGCGACAGTTTCGCCACCGAGCCGCCGAGCGCCGCGGCATACACGGAACCGTCCGCCATGGGAACGATGGCGCGGATTTCCGGCAGGCTCGAGTTATACAGGACGAACGCCTTGTCCCTGGCGGAAATCCGATACAGCAGGCCGTTCGGTTCCGTGCCGGCCAGCACGCGCCCCTGCGCATCGAGCGCGAGGCCGGTGACGTGCGCTTGGCCGGTATCGTAATAAAGCTCGCCCTTGCCGGCTGCCGTCACGCGGAAAACCTTGCCCTCGGCGCCCGTGCCGACATAGACTGCGCCATCGGGCGCCGCGGCGAGCGACCAGATGTAGCGCGTGTGCGGCGCGAAGTATTCCTCGGCGCGGCCGTTCTGAATGCGGTACACTTTCCCGTCGGGCGAGGTGCCTGCGTAGAGCTCGCCGTCGTGACCGATGGCGAGCGCGAACACCTCGGGTTGACCCGCGGTCCACAGCAAGCTCTGTGCGCCGTCGCGGCCGATCCGATACACGCGTCCGCGATTGCCCGTCGCGGCGTAGAGCGTTCCATCCGGCGCTTCGGCCACGGCCCAGATCGCCGGTTGATCGGAACTGAAAACGGTTTCGACGTTCGGCGCCAGCGACAGGCGGCCCTCGCGGCTGAGCGAGACGCCTTGAAAGCGGCCGCGGATGAAATCGCTCCAGGAGCCCATTTCCCAGGCCGTGACGCTGCTCGCCATGGCGGCACAAGGAACGAGCAGCGCAACGCACCAAGAAAGCCGCGACCGTAAGCCGCCCGTGCGGAGGAACGTAATTGCGTGTCTGGTTGCGCCGATCATGGTTTCACTTCCACTTGAATGGTTTTGACGCCGGAAATCGCCACGTCGCCGCCATCGATCTCGATTTGGGCGATTTTGGAATTGCGCACCTGGGTGATGCCGGCGACGCTGCTCTGGGCGCCTTCGAGCACCAGCGCCACCGAAGCCGGCGGAGCGGGCAGGTCCGCGCCCTCGAGTTGAAACGCCGTATCGCCGCGCCAAATTCGGACGTACGCTTTGTTGTTCGGGTGCAGGTTGTTGGCGGTCGCAATCAACTGGTCCGCGTTGCGGGGAATGGCCGACACGGTTTGGCGGAAGTCGTTCACGTTCGCCGTCGCCGCATCCGACACGGTAAAGTACAACGGCCCGGCTTGCGCTCCGGCCGGCACCCGGTAATCGACCGTGCGCACGGTTTCGGCGCCGTTATCGCCAGACAGCGCCACGCGTAGCCGCACCGTCTCGCCCGGCCGCACATGGCGATGCGATGCGGACACCGAATCGATGGCCCATTCCTTCTTTTCAGTGAAGGCCTCGATGGCGAGCGTCACGCTCTTCAGTTTCAATCCGTCGAACCCGCTCTGCATGACGTAGGCGAGCGGAATCGCGGCGTTCAGCGAGACCTGCTGCGCCACGCCCGCATCGCCCGAGAACAGGTTGCGGATGCGCAGCGGCGCCGGCGCGTTTTGAAACCGGATCTCGCCGCCGATGCGAATGCTGGAAGCGCCGGCGGCGCGCTCGGTCGCGTCGATGGTCGAAAAAACGGCCATTTGCAGCAGCAGCGGCGATAGCAGCGGGTCGTCGACCATTTGCATCCGATAGGTTTCGATGGCGCGGCCGGCGCGCGAAACGGCGATCGAAACCGGAACCAGGGCGGGCAGCTTACCGAGTTCGCCCGCAATCGCCGTATCGCCATCGAGGCGGATGGTGCCCATCCACTCCTTCGACGTGGCCAGCTTGAACGACGTGTTGTTGCTGGCGACGACCGAGATCACTTCGGCGCGCGCGAAGGGCAGCGCGGTCGGGCCCAGATCGAGAAACCGGTGGCCGAAGGCGAAGATGCGATTACCTTCGATCAGGGTCACCGTGCCTTGCGCGCCCACGCTGTAATCGCCGGCGAGCAGCATCACGCCAATCATCGAGCCGGGCTTCAGGTCGGCCGGATTGCCCATCGCCGCCGCCGTCTCGCCGCCGCCCGAGACCATCTGCCGCGGCTCCAGCCCAAGTTGGCGCAATTGCGGGGCGAAGGCCTCGAGCGTGGCGCGGCTGAATCCGCCGAAGCCGAGCGGCGTCGCAATGTCCGTCATCCGCGCATCGCCGGCCGCGTTCGCAGCCGGTTTGCCGAAAATGTGCGTGAGGTCGCGATCGGCCAGCGCCACGCGGCCGGCCGTGCGCGCGGCGGCGTTGGACGGGCGCACCATGTCCGCAATCGGCCGTATGGCGGCAATCGGATCCTTGGCAAACGGAAACGCCATCGCTACCGCGCCGGCCAGTTTTCCGTCCAGGTAGACCGGGCTGCCGCTCATGCCTTCCATGACGCCGGTGTGGTCGAGCCCTGCGCCCGAGAGCCGCGCCAGAATGAGCGACTGCTTCGGCGCCACGCCATCGAGTACGCCCAGGATCTCCACCTGAAACTCTTCCACGTTGCTGCCTGCGAACACGGTCCGGCCGGTACCGTGCATGCCAGCGCGAACGTCCTTCAACGGAAAGAAAGCGGTCTGTGCGGCGAGCCCCGCCGCCAACGCAAGAATCGCCGGAATGGCGCAACGTAGCACCTCCCCATTGTAGCGGCCCCTACGTGCGTCACCTGGTGGGCGGAAGAGTTAGATTGGTTGTGGCCGGAATGGCGCCGAGCGGATTGGGCAGGCGGTGCTCTTCGTAGTAGCCGGGTTGGACGCGCTGGACGATTTGGGCGACGCTGCGGTCGAGGACGCGGAAGTAGGGCTGCGGGCTGACACCGATCCAGAAGGCCCAGGCGATGAGCGGAGCGAAGATGGCGATCTCACGCCAGTTCAGATCCTTGAGCGCGGCGTTCTTCTCGGCGACCTCGCCCAGCATGGTCCGCTGGAAAAGCCACCACAGGTAAGCCGCGCCGAGCGCGATGCCGACCGCGCCGTGACCTGCCGGCGTGTTTGGCGGACTTCCGGTTTCGCGAATCAGTGGACAAATGGGTTAACTGCACCACACTCGGGGCAGTCATAGATCCGAATGCGGAGGAAGCCCCTGCGGACACGCTTCCTTTCCGCCAGAAAGGCCGCGGAGAACCCGTTCCCGCATCGAATGCATACATTCCGCCAAGCCTCAGTCGATATTGTGGATTCGCAGCGGCCAAAGTAAAATGCCCAGCCATAATCACTCAGGCGTGTGCCAAAGCAACGATCCAAGAGCCTGGACAGCCAAACATAAAGGGACAACGCCGGCTCATGGCCGTTTCCGAATAGCACGAGCCGAACCGGCAGGGGTCGGGGGGCGTTGCGACGGTTCAAGAATGATAGCGATGAGAAGAGGCGCCTTGTCGCAATATGGCGCAAGCCGGTTGCCCGCTCGATCAGTGTGACTGTTTCACTTTCGGACGTAAACGCGTTGACGTGTCCGCCGCCCCGGGCGAGCCAGCGGTACAGCCGGTCGGTGATGGTTGAAGCATCCGGCACGGCGACACATAAAGCGCCTTCTGGGTTCAACACCCGCCGGATTTCACCAAGCGCTCCCGCAAGATCATCGAAGTGCTCAAGACTGTGAGTGGAAATAACCGCCGCGAAGACCCCGCCCGCGAATGGTAACGCTGCGGCGTCTGCGCGAACGCGCTCCCCGCGATCCGCGGCAGGCCCGCGGAATTCGTCGCGGTCCGCGCGTAGGATGTGGGCGGCCGTTGACGACGCTGAGAAGCTCCCCCGTGCGCAACCCAGGTCTAGGACCAAGGCGCTGGCTTCCAACCTCCCCAAGATTTCGTGCATCTATGCTCGACAGTATCGTATCACGGAAAAGCTGGCACAGCACGGTAGGGCTCCCAAGAAAAGAGCGAACCAAGGGAATTTCTCACCGTAACTGGCGCGGCATCTCCGCGGGTTTCCTGTATGTGTCGGTAAGTCTTCGAGAATAGAAAGATAAAGTGTGGTTTATGTCGTATCGCCAGTCGATTAGTGGAAAAGAGCACGGAGTCATCTAGTGTCGGTAGTGACATTGGGCGGTTAGTGGCGCTATGGTTGTTGCTGGCTACCGGCCGGTGCCAATCAGATCGCCCATCGTGGGCGAGACATTATTATTGAGCCCCCAACGCGGCTGCTAGCGACCTCTGCGAGAAGGGCGCAGTAACCCCGTGCGTCTGCATGGGATGGCTGCCGCGGAGTTCGACCGGAGATCCTTATGAAACGGCTTTTGTGGGCATGGTTGCTGGTGCTTCCGACCTGCCCGTTGTTCGCCCAGCAAGTGTCGACGTCCGACACTAATGCATCGCGCCTCCAACAGAACTTGCGCCATTGGCCGATAACACTTGGCTCGCCCTACCATGATCAAAAGCTCGCCGCAACGACCGAAGCGATGGTCGTTACAATGTTCGGTCTCAACGCCGACGAGGCGGTCTCTTTTCATTCGGCAATTCAAAACACGCGGTCACTGATGACGGCGGCCCAGCAGAGTACGACCGCGTCAACGAATGCGCCGCAGTCGTCAACGAGCTCTGGGAGCGCAACGAGCGGAAGCTCGCAGTTGGACACCGGGTTAGCCACAAACATAATAGGCTTTTTGGCAGCTGTCAGACCGGAGACTCTCACACGCCTGCAGGCACTTTCCGGACGAGGAGGTACACTTAAATGACAACTCGCTCACTTGGAGTTAGCTTGGTAGCACTGGCCGCGTTGCCGTGTTCACTTAGCGCGTTGACATCAGCTCAACAAAGCGCTTTTGCCGCCTTTGCCACTTGCATTTCATCCTCGGGTTCCGGGAGCACGTGCTCCATATCGGTCGCCGGCACCTATCCAGTGTCCACCGAATTGCAGGTGCAACGCTCGAATATCACGGTTCAAGGCATTTCTAATTCGCCTTCGTCGGTGGTCCTGCAGCGGGCAGTTGACATGCCGCACATCATGTCTATCGCTTCTGGACTAGTGGGTGTGACGGTGCAGTACCTAACCTTCGACGGCAATCGGCAAAATGTAGCCGGCGGCAGTCTAAACTGCCTACCGGTAAGTCAGACCCTGTATTGGGATCTTGACATGCCCGGCGTGGGGCGAGCCGTTGTACAATACGATGATTTCATCAACTCCCCTGGAACCGCCATTTCAGTGTACACGACCGTCCCCGAGGTATTGCCAGATGGAACTGAACACGGCTCGGTAGTGCAGTATTGCAATTTCGGAGCGGGTTTTGGCTCCGAGTCTGCCCAGCAGACCGGTGCCCGCACTACTGCGATAATTGTCTACGGGACCGCGACCCAAGTCATCGGAAACTTGATCGCATACGCCGGTACGGCGGCAATTAACCTTTACTCCGACACCAACCAACTGGTCTACGAAAACATACTCGATGCAAATCGTTATGAGCAGCCCGACGGCGTTTCTGGTGGACAGCTATACATCAGCGCGGGCGTGACCAATGCGACGATAGCGGAGAACAGCATTAACGGCGACTACTGGATGACTACCGGAACGTCGACGTCGGCCAATGGGTGTTCACTTACGCCGGGGCTATTTCCGTTGGGTGTCGAGGGCTTTGGCTCGGGGCACGCGTTTCTCAATAACTGGATCACCCAAAACCTCTACGGGGGCATGTTGTTGAGGGAGGTGAGCGGAATCACGATATCGGGCAATGACTCACTGTGCCCAACATGCACCGCGCAGTATATCGAGAACAATGGGGGATGCTATGACGGGCTACCTTCGAACGAGAAGTGTATGCAGGGTTGGCCCAGCTATATACGGCCGGCTGGGATCAACATCAATAACGAAAACGGGTCTGGCTTTGCCACCAATATTGCGTTCGATATGGTGCGGGTAAGGTCGAACGGCCACTGGGGGCTGAATCTCACAGGCGTGACCGGCGGACCGGGCTTTGAAGGCACGCAGTGCATTTACAATAACCTAACCAATAACCTCAACGTATCCAACTCTTCGTCGGTGTACGGTAGCTACACCGAAGCCTCGCCCTCGTCGTGCCAATGAGGTAACTACTACGCGTGAGCCTTGCGCGAGCGGACTATACCGTTCGCGCAAGGGCGTAGCTCTTGCCTGTCTCGGCCGTGCCTTCATTGGCACTGCTTTCGCAGCCGCCGGATCACGCCCGTGAGTCCGAGACCGCTCGCAGCGAAGAGCGCTGGTAGCGGTGCGGCAAGGCCTGTCCGGATCGTCGTGCAGCCGAGGAACCAACCGGCCAGCGCGGGCCGGACGTCCTCGGCCGCGACGTGGGTCACCTGGTGGGCGGAAGAGTTAGATTGGTTGTGGCCGGAATGGCGCCGAGCGGATTGGGCAGGCGGTGCTCTTCGTAGTAGCCGGGTTGGACGCGCTGGACGATTTGGGCGACGCTGCGGTCGAGGACGCGGAAGTAGGGCTGCGGGCTGACACCGATCCAGAAGGCCCAGGCGATGAGCGGGGCGAAGACGGCGATCTCACGCCAGTTCAGATCCTTGAGCGCGGCGTTCTTCTCAGCAAGCTCGCCCAGCATGGTGCGCTGGAAAAGCCACCAAAGGTAAGCCGCGCCGAGGGCGATGCCGACGGCGCACCAGAAGGCCCACATGTGCGACACCTGAAAAGCGCCGCTGACGATGGTGATTTCGCCGATGAAACCGTTCAGGAACGGCATCCCCAACGAACTTAGCGCGGCGATGGCGAAGACGAGGGTGAAGATCGGCATCACCTTGAAGAGGCCGCCGTATTGGGCGATTTCGCGGGTGTGGCGGCGCTCGTAGACGATGCCCACGATGAGGAACAACATGCCGGTCGAGATGCCGTGATTGATCTGCTGGATAATGGAACCGGAAATGCCGGCGGGGTTGAGGGCGAAAATGCCGAGTGTGCAGAAGCCGAGGTGGCTGACCGAGGAATAGGCCNNAGCGCGCCGTAGACGATGCCGATGATCGAGAGCACCGCCATCACGGTGACTATGGTGCGATCCTTGGCCGCTTCCGGCAGCAGCGGAAGCGAGAAGCGCAGGAAGCCATACGTTCCCATCTTCAACAGGACGGCGGCCAGGATGACGGACCCGGCGGTGGGAGCCTCGGTATGCGCGTCGGGCAGCNNGTGTGGAACGGGAACATGGGCACCTTGACGGCGAAGCCGACGAAGAACAGCCAGAAGACCCACCATTGCAGGTTCGCGGGCACCTGGGTGCGCAGCAGCTCGACGAAATCGAAGCTGTAGAAGTGGAACTGCAGGAAGTGCTGGAAGTAGAGGATCAGGATGCCGAGGAACATCAGGACGCTGCCGATCAGGGTATAAATGATGAACTTCATGGCGGCGTACTGGCGGCGCTGGCCGCCCCAGATGGCGATGATGAAGTACATCGGCACCAGCACGGTTTCCCAGAAGACGAAGAAGAGCAGGAAATCGAGCGACATGAAGACGCCGAGCATGGCCGTCTGGAGGAGGAGGAAGAAGGCGTAGTATTCCTTGAGGCGATCCTGGATGGCGCTCCAACTTGACAGGATGGAAACCAGGCCGAGCAGCGTGGTGAGCATCACCAGGAGCAGGCCGAGGCCGTCGATTCCCAAATGGTAATAGGCGCCGATCGAGGGAATCCAGTCGGCCAGCTCGACGAACTGGAAGTCCTTGGTGGGGTCGAAGCGGAAGACCAGCGGGAGCGAGACCGCGAATCCGAGGAAGGCGGCGATGTTGGCCCAGAGCTTGATGGCGCGCGTGTTGGACGAGGGAATGGCGAGCAACACGAGGAGCCCGGCGAGCGGAGTAAACAGGACGATGGAAAGAATGTGGTCCATGACGGCGGCCGAGGAAGCCACATGGTAGCACCACTAAGGAGGTGGATTCGGGCAGGCGGGGGGACACGTTCACGTGGCCACAGGGTGAGGATCCAGTCGTTCAGTTGGTTCCGCCACGGCGGACCCACATTCCCAGAATGATCGGGGCGTGAGTTGGGAGGAACCAGGGCAGCATGTGCACGATAGCGGGCCACTGAAGTAGCTGCGCGGTCCAGGAGTAACAGATCAGGCAGCACCACACGGCGGCGTTTAGCAACAGGTATCTGAGCGTAAAGTTCCCCCGGGTACCGCCCAGCAGAAAGCCCATGGCAAACAGCATGGCGACCGGCTCGTACGCCCAATACCCTCCCCAACCGAGGCTAACCATGGTCTGCGATCTTGAGAATTCACGGAGTTCTCTCATCCCTATTCCGCCGCACATCAATAGGAACCAGAGCAAGCCTTCGAACGTTGCGGGAGTCTTGTCTTCGCGGGGCGGGACGTAGAAGTCGCGCAGGCCGGCGTCACCGGCGGCTCCCCCTTGCATCCACTCATTGCCGTCGAAGGAGCGGTGGTTTGCGGCAGGGTGCGGGCCGGCGCCACCCGTTGTGCCGGCGAAAGCTCCCGAGAGGCCGGGCTCCGGATGGAAGGTATTCAGATCGTAGATCCGGCGCGTGGCAGGATCGATCAGAACGTCGTAAGCCTCCTGCACCTCGCGGAAGCGCACCTCGGCGAACTTATCGCCTGGGTTCAGATCGGGGTGATAACGGCGGACGAGTTCGCGGTGAGCTTTGCGGATATCGTCGGACGAGGCCGTTCGCGGAACGCCGAGAGTGTCGTAATACCCGTGCGCGCCGGATTGCATGTTCCGAGAGAGTCAATTGTACTCCAATGAACAGCGGCCGGACGGCTCGCACGAACTGCGCCGGTCGGGCAGCCAAGCGAGACGATCTGCATCCCCAGCCTCTCCGACGGTTGCGCGGTGCTGGCTGAGAGAATCTTCTTGCATTCCACAGTAGTTGTATCTTACAATAATTTGCGTGACCACAAGATGCGTTACTCCGAAACCGGCCGCGATCGCCGCTTTCCGGCGCCATCTTCGCGTGCTGGAGCGCGAGGTGGTGCGCCAACTGGCGGCGGATACGGGCTGCTGCGGGGTGACGATGGCTCAGTGCCACACGTTGGTCGAGTTGGCGGCGGCGGAACTCTCGCTCACCGGTCTCGCGGCTGCGCTCGGCCTGGACACCAGCACGTTGAGCCGCACGGTGGACGGGCTGGTGCGCGCCGGTCTGGTGGAGCGCGCCGAAGACGCCGCCGACCGCCGGTCGCTGCGACTCACGCTGACGCCGGCGGGCCGCGAGAAGGTCGGCCTGATCGACGGCACCTGCAACCGATATTACGCGGCGCTGCTAGGGGGAATCGGCGAACGGGACCGGCGGAGCGTGTTGCGCGCCGTGAAGCTATTGGGGGAACGCATGCGGAGTCTTCGCGAGGCGCCGTGTTGCGCGGGAACGGAGGAATGCAATGGACAAAGTTAGCTGTGGATGCGGCGGCGGATCACCGGTGCAGTTGACGCACATCGAAATGCAAGCGGGACCGGCGCCGGTGCTTTCGACTGTGGTCATGTGGCGCGACGTGCTCGGTGGCTGGCGCGTGCGCTGGGGGATGGGGCGGATGCGGTACCGGGTCGCGCCCGGCTTGTACCGGGTGGGCGAGCCGGATAAGCAGTCGCCGGTGCTGGTGACGGCCAATTACAAGCTGACCGTCGACGCGGTGCGGCGCGAACTGGCGGGTTTGAGCGTATGGCTGCTGGTGCTCGATACCAAAGGCGTGAACGTGTGGTGCGCTGCCGGGAAGGGAACGTTCGGTACGGCGGAACTGGTCCGGCGCGTGGAGGCCGCTAATCTCGCTGGGGTCGTCGAACACCGCAACCTCATAGTGCCGCAGCTTGGGGCCACGGGTGTGGCGGCGCACGAAGTGAAGCGCTCGACCGGCTTTACGGTGCGCTACGGGCCCGTCCGCGCGGGCGACATCCGCGCCTATCTTGCCGGCGGCATGAAGGCCACACCCGCGATGCGGCGTATCGCTTTCGGCTGGAAGGACCGTCTGATTCTGGCGCCGGTGGAGGTGGTCGGGGTGCTGAAGCCGGCGATCGTGATTCTGGCCGCGCTGACGGTGCTCGATGTGCTGCGCTATCGTTCGTTGAGCTGGCGCGTGGCCGCCGATTTCGCCCCGTTCCTGGCAGCGATGTTCGCGGGAGGGGTGCTTACACCGCTCCTGCTGCCCTGGCTTCCGTCCCGGGTGTTCGCCATCAAGGGCGCGGTGGCGGGCGCGGTGTGTGTCGCGGCCGCTCTCATTGCGCTGCCCGGCGGAGCGATCGCGGCCGCGGGCACGGCGCTCGTCGCCATCGCGATCGCATCCTATATGGGGATGATGTTCACCGGATCGACGACCTTCACCAACTTCGCGGGCGCCCGCCTGGAGGTTCGGCGGGCGTTGCCGCCCATCGTGGTCGCGGCCGCGCTGGGAGCCGTGCTGCGGGTGGCCGCCGCTTTCGTCTGACAGGGAGAGAGGACAATGCAGTATCTATTGAGCGGCGATTCACTCGTACTCGACCAGGCGCTCTGCAACGGTTGCGGCCGTTGCGAAGAGGTCTGCCCGCACGCGGTCTACTCCGTGGTCAACCGCAAGGCGGTAGTGGCCAATCGCGGCAACTGCATGCAGTGCGGTGCCTGCCGGATGAACTGTCCGGCTGGCGCGATTGCCGTATCGACAGGCGTCGGTTGCGCGGCGGCGATCATCGGCGCGATGCGCCGGGGCGATGGCGGCGGTGCAAGCTGCGACTGCGCCTGAGGGGTCGTCATGGGCTTCTCTCCACGGTTTCAAGAGACGAAGAGTATGACAAAATCGCAGGCAAGCCAAAATCGTCAGGTCGGCGTTCTTGGGTCAACCATGTCCTACGTGGATGCCGGGTCGGATGGCCCCACCGTCCTCTTCCTGCACGGCAATCCGACGTCTTCTTATGTGTGGCGTAACATTATCCCGCATGTTTCACCGTCAGCAAGATGCATCGCCCCCGACCTGATTGGCTATGGTGAATCCGGAAAGCCGGAGATCGACTATGGTTTCTGCGACCACATACGCTACCTGGATGCTTTCCTGGACGCCCTGAGTGTGAGCAGCCTGGTTATGGTCGCGCAGGACTGGGGCGCGGCGCTGGCTTTCCACTACGCCGCCCGGCGTCCGGAGACGGTGCTTGGACTGGCGTTCATGGAGTTCGTTCGTCCAATGCCGGCCTGGGAGAGATTTCATCAGCACGAACAAGCTCGTCAACTCTTTAAGGCCTTCCGAAGGGCGGGGATGGGAGAAAAGCTGATCCTGGACGAGAATATTTTCATCGAACGAGTGCTGCCCAGTTCCGTGCTGCGTAGGTTGAGTGACGAAGAGATGGACGCCTACCGTGCCCCCTTTCCTACCCCGGCCTCCCGCAAGCCGATTCTGAAACTGCCCAGGGAACTGCCGATTGCCGGGGAGCCGCGCGAGGTGTACTCCATAGCGGAAGCCGACTATGCGGCCCTCCGCTCATCTGTCTACCCCAAGCTGCTCTTCTCAGCGGAGCCCGGCGCGCTCGTCTCACCGGCTGCGGCCGAAGGACTCGCCGCCCAATTGCATAACTGCCGCCTCGTAAGGCTCGGAGCAGGGGCACACTACCTTCAGGAAGATCACCCGGACAGGATAGGTGAGGAGATCGCTCGTTGGATAGGGGAGGTGGTGGGATGAGACCCGCACTATCGAGGTGTCGACGGGCACCGGACGCGGCGGGCGGCGACGATCAGCACCTTGCGTCGTGGCGATGCCGGTAGCGCACGCTACGACCGCGCGTGAGGCATCGTTATGGGCTTCCTTGAAAAACGGGGAAACCGGAGAGCCCCCGCCGACGAGCACGCAGGTCGTCAGTAGCGCTATGTTCGACAACCGTTCCAAACGAGACATTCGGCGTACCTCAATTTGCAAGGATCAGTGCCACACTCCGATCACTGCGCGCGGGTGCCCGGCAACGCAACGACCTTCTTCTGAACAGTCTCACCCGCACTCACCTGGACAGTCTCACCCGTTGACCTGTTTCGATCGACGAGCGCAAAATCCTCAACCCGAGAGTCATCGATCTCCGCCCAGGCATGAAGCGAATAAGACCCAGGCGCCAAACCGTGAAAAGCGAACGAGCCCTTGCCGTCGCTCCGAGCCCTGCGCATGGGGCCATCATCCGGGTTGGCCGGACACAGTAGCACGGTCGCAGCCGAGACTGCCGCTCCATTCTCGTCGAGCACCTTGCCCAACACGCTGGCCGCTGGCGAAGCCACTGTGACATCCAGACGCACGCTGGCCGAGCCGGCGGAGAGGCGCAGGATTGAATTCGAACACGGCTGCGCGGAAATGCTGACACGTTGCACGTACCGCGATTGTGGCAACCCCGTAATCTCAAACTCCGATCGTCCGGGCGCCAAACCCCGCAGCGCGAACGTCCCATCCTCCGATACCGGGGCCTCTATGGACGACGCACCAGGAATGTCCCAGTTGGTCACCCGAATGGAGAGCTTCTTCGCGGGAACGGGAACCAGGGAGTCGGGATCGCCTCTAATCGCGCCAGTGACTGCGGCGCCCTCAGCCGCTACCAGTTGGAGGTCCGAAACGTCACGACTCGCCAGATTAACGTCAGCCGTTCCCCAAACAGTAAACCGGTGCGTCGAGGGGAAAGCTGCAATCGTATACTGAGCTGAGGGCAAATCCTCGAAGGAGAAACTATAATCGGGCGCAGAAACGATCCGCGAGGCCAGAAGCGGACCGGAGGGTATCTCCGGAGTCGACTCGCGAAGCTCGACTGCCAGATGAGGCTGCTCGGAAGCGGACGGCAGCACCTTCCCGGAGACTCGGAAAACCGGGGGCTCTCTTAGGACGATATCCAGCTTTGAGACGTCCGCTCCCGGTTTAACGTCGATGGGCGCGGAAGCATCCAACACATTGCCGGCAGGATAGAATCCAGGCGCGGGCGCGACCCTAAGCTCGTCGGACACCTGCGCCGCGGGATCGGGCGGATGGAGCGGAGCCTTCTCTGGCGCAACAAAAAGGTAGTACTCGCCCTGGGGCACGTCCTCAATCACGTATTGGCCCGCGGCGTTGGTTGTCGCATTCGGCCCAGGGAGGAGTGCGGCTATGCCTTGATGGAAGGCCTTCCAATAGCAGGTAACCCGGGCAGCTCTCACCGCCGCCCCGTCGCGGGTGGTTACCCTCCCGGACAACCGACCACCTCCGACAAGGTATATCGTCAAGCCCTCCGTGACCGATCCCCCGGCGATATGCAGCTTCCGGTCATAGACCCCCCAGGCGTAGCCTGTCTTTTGGGCGGAGAGGAAGTAAGTCCCCTTGGCAACACCGCTGAATTGAAACTCGCCCTTTGAGTTCGTCGTGAATTTCGGCGGTACATTTGGTATATCAACAACGCACAAGGTGACTTCCGCCCCAACAACGGGATTCCCGGTGCGCCGATCAACGACGGTACCTGATACTCGTGCGTCATCGGGAACCGCATCGCTTGCCTGTGGCGGCGGATTGGCACCGTCGGGGGACACGCCCTGCGCGAACGCGAGGCCGACTGAAACGCACACCGACGCGCAAAGGCCAAGCGCGCCGGCTCTCAGTCCAGTTCCCGTTATGGCCGTCCTCGCGAAGGCCATTCCTAACTACCGCAGACCGCCGGAGCGGACATGCATACCTGGGGTGGGCTAGAACAATTCGGGCAACAGGAGTTGCCAGTCTTAAAGCACCAAACGTTTGAGCACAATTGGCTGCCGTTGCAGGACTGTGAGTAGGAGCAGGAACACCCGCACCCGTCACAGGGCGGAGGAATAATTGGAGGAGGCGGAGGGATATTTGCATGTCCGAGGACGCCGAGCGCCATAACGGCCGGCGTCAAGAGAAGATTGCGCGTGAGTTTCAAATTATTAGCCATAAGGGTATGGTAGTTCAGGCTCTTATCTGCTTTCCGTCTGGGAAGGCTATTCCTACAACTACGGTCCTTTCTTGTTAGTCGATCCATGCCGCCACAACATGCGCCGGCACCCCACTTCGGAGCCTCTCCTCCGAAACGCGTCGCGCGGACCGACGCCGCAAACGACGCACACGTACTACGGATCTATCTCGACTCTCCCGCCGCGCCGGATCGGGGATGTGGGCACCCGTTCCGGGTTCGGCATTACGGGACCGATCCCACACAAACTCCAATGCGCTCGAAGCCGAGCCGGGTATTCCAATTACCGCCGAGGGCAAATCTTAAGGAGCCTACCTGTTGGAAGTTCTGTTATTACCCCCCCCGTCGCATGTCAAGCACTATTATGAGAGCTGCTTTTCCATTTTTCCTTGTCCCGGCCCCCACGCAAGCCTGCGAAACCTGGCAACTGGGGACAGTTCAGGCTGCGGACGCCGGGGGAGCCGTCGCCGGAATTTGGCGGCGGAGTGGGCGGTTCGGAATGGAATTCAGAAGGAGATTTCAAACTGGGCGCCCGGCTCATGGCCGAACTTTTTGAGATGCTCGATGGCGTCCGCAACCGGCACCTGTTCGCCATATTGCGCTTGCAGCGATTCCAGAATCTCGTCCGCGCGCCTGCTGAACCCTTCAGGGTCGGAACCGTAGTAGTTCGCCTTGGACCTTTCCAAGGCTCGCCTGATGTGCTGTAGGCTGGTGGTCCCCGGCGCGCCCGTTGCCGCCGAAAGCGGAACGTCCTCGTCGGCCGTGGCGGAGCCGGCTGGCAGATCCGGCAACCCGAAGACCTGTTTCCGCAAGAAGGCAATCACGAACGCCTGCTGTGCCGCATTCAGTTCCGAGCCGAACCGGTAGCCTTTCGTCCTGCCATTCAAGCCAACGTAATGGGTGGTGTGGGTGCTTCGAAGGCTCGCGGAACCCACTTCCCGGTCACCCGCGCCATAATAGTCGCTCCAGAGCACGCGATGCGTCCGGCCAACCCATCCGATGCCAGTGAAGACTTCGCCGGAGTCTCCGGTCTTCGCGATGCGGATCTCTCCAAAAAGCCCAATCGCGCCCATCGAGGCCGCATAAAGGACGCCACCGGTCCAGGCGGAAAGGAATGCACTGGCCATCCAGAATGTCGCGCCTTGGTATTCGTGCGTCCAGACGCCCTGGATCATGTCGCGCCAGACGAAGAAGGGAATGGCGCCGAGTGCGCCCGCAAGGACAAGGAAAAGCAGACCCACGAACAAGGAACGGCACGAGGCGCGAAGCTCGAATCCGTCCGGCCTCGATTCGTATGACACTCCTTCCGGCATCGACTTGCCTGCGGGGCTCGAAGTGGCAGCACGCGGGGGAGCCTGCTGCCGAGGGACTTCGGTTGTCCGAGACGCCGAGGCTCGTTCGCTCGCGTGACGTTGGAAGTTGTTGACGAGCTTCACCGCCTCCAAAGCCGGAACCTGCTCACCGTATTGCGATCGGAGCGACTCCACGAAGGCGTCGATCTCGCTGCCAAATGCCGCTCGGTCGTCGCCGTGGTAGTTCGCTTTTTCGTTCCGCAGGATTTGGCTGATTTCCTCGACGCTGATCGTCTTTCGGCGAGCTGTCATCCCGGCGCCGAATGCCAGTCCGGCATGCGCTGTAGCGGCTGCCGCCGAATGAGTATGCAGGACCTGCGAAAGCAGGAGCACAAAAAGCGCGCCCACGAATGAGCGGATTGCAGATCTTATTACCATAGGCTCGCCATTTCGCTCCCAAACAGCATGTCGCACGCACACGGCGAGTGTGACAGGAATAGCGGCGCTTACTTCGCTGCGAAGGTCGGTCGTTGCTTATTCCGAATAGAGGCGGGTCAGGCTGAACTAACACGTTTTCGCTTGATAGAGAAGGGGACGGTCCCGACTGGCACGGGTTCACCGTAGGTCACGGTGGGAACTGCCGCGAGGCGAGAGGCGGGTGGGGATCGGACGGAGAATTGTGGGCAGTCCGCAGGTGGGGGTAGTTCTTACGCCCCGTTGCGGGCTCCCGGTAGGAGGGGATTAGTCGCGACTTGTATTTTGGGCCGCTGATTGCAGGCCTTACGGGCTCGATCGGCGAGTTTGTCGAATGCATTCGGTCACTGATATCTCATGCACGAGAAATGCTTCGCGCGGCAACGGCATGATAAAATAGACCAGTCCCACCGATGGATTTTCTCAAAGGGCTCAACGCGCAGCAGCGTGAAGCGGTGAGTTGCACGGAAGGGCCGCTGCTGATCCTCGCGGGGGCAGGAAGCGGCAAGACGCGGGTTATCACGCACCGCATCGCACACATTGTCGCTGACGGGCACGTGCCGCCGTCCGCAGTACTGGCCGTCACTTTCACTAACAAAGCGGCCGGTGAGATGCGCGCACGAGTGGCCGCGCTGCTGGCGGAGGAACGGCTCGACAGCGAGCCGCGCGTATCCACGTTCCATTCCTTCTGCGTGAGGATGCTGCGCAGCGACGGCGAACCGCTGGCGCGAATCCGGCCGGGCTTCACGCGGCGCTTCAGCATATACGACGACGACGACCAGTTGGCAATCGTCAAATCGGGGTACCGCTCGCTCGGGCTGGTGGAGAAGGAATTCATGCAGTACCGCGCGGCGCTGGCGCGGATCAGCCACGCGAAGAACACCAACCAGAGCGCGGCCGATCTTTACAAACAAGCGACCAGCAAGGAAGCCGAGACGCTGGCGGCGCTGTTCACGGATTACGAAAAGACGCTGCGCAACGCCAACGCGCTCGATTTCGACGATCTGCTGCTGGAGGCGGTGCGGCTGCTGCGGCACGACGACGCGACGCGGCAGGCATGGAACCGGCGGCTGAGCTACATGATGGTGGACGAGTATCAGGACACCAACCGCAGCCAGTACGACCTGATGCGGCTGCTCACCGAAGAGCGGCACAACGTGTGCGTGGTTGGCGACGAGGATCAATCCATCTATAGCTGGCGCGGCGCCGACATTCGCAACATACTCGATTTCGAGCGCGATTATCCGAAGGCGAAGACCATTCGCCTGGAGCAGAATTACCGTTCGACGAAGAACATCCTGGCGGCGGCCTCGCGCGTGGTCGAAAACAACAAAGAGCGCAAGGGAAAGAAGCTGTGGACGGACGCGGCGGCGGGCGACATGCTGGGCCTGTACGCGGGTTTCGACGCGGAAAACGAAGCGCTGTTCATCGCCGATACGATTGAAAAGCACATGACGGCGAATCCGGAAGACCACGTGGCGGTGCTCTATCGGACGAATTTCCAATCGCGGCAGATCGAGGAAGCGCTGCGGCGGTACGGGCGCGCGTACAAGATCGTAGGCGGTTTCAGTTTCTACCAGCGGGCGGAGATACGCGACATGATGGCGTACCTGCGGCTGGCGCTTTCGTCGAACGATTCGACCGGACTGATGCGGATCGTGAATACGCCGGCGCGCGGAATCGGCCGGACCACGGTCGAACAGATCGAGCGGCACGCGCGCGAGCACGGGCTGAGCCTGTGGGACGCGATTCAGGAAGTGGTGGAAGACCGCGGGCTCTCGACGCGGTCGCAATCCTCGCTGGTGCTATTCCGCAATCTGATGCAGGACATTTCGCTGGTGGCGAGCGCGTCGCCTTTGCCGGAAGTAATCCGCTTCGTGCTCGAGCGGACCGGCTACAAGAAGATGCTGGAGCAGGAGCGTACGCCGGAATCGGAAGCGCGCCTGGAGAACCTGGACGAGTTGATGAGCGCGGCGGCCGAAGCGCAGACACGCGGCGAGACGCTATCGGATTTCCTGGATCACGCGGCACTGGTGGCGGAATCGGATACCTACGACGAGAGCGCGCCGGTGACCCTGATGACGCTGCACAACGCCAAGGGGCTGGAATTCCCGGTGGTGTTTCTGACCGGGATGGAGCTGGGGTTGTTCCCGCACAGCCGGTCGATGAATTCCGAGCAGGCGCTCGAGGAAGAGCGGCGGTTGTGCTACGTGGGAATGACGCGGGCGCGGCGGCGGCTGATTCTGACCTGGGCGCGGTACCGGCGGCGGTACGGCGGCGGGGAGCAGGAGCGGTCGACGCCGTCCTGGTTCCTGAGTGAGATCCCCGAGGAATTGATCGTGAACCTGGGGCCGCAGGACGAATCGGGCGAAGTGGACCTGACGGCGGAGCGATTCGACGCGCGGCAGATGGCCCGGCGCAACACGTTCACGGGTAAGACGTACAACTCGGTGGCCAACGTGGCGCAGTTCTTCGAGCAGCGCGGCTTGGCGTTCGGCGGGGCGAAAGCGCCGGCGGGGGTGGCTGCACCGCTGCCGAGGCCGCCGGTGCCGGACAAACCGTCGCCGGTGGTTGTGCCGCCGGTTCGCCGTGGGGCGCGCGCGGGCATGACCGTCGAGCACCCGAAGTACGGCACGGGGACGGTGGTGCGGCGCGAAGGCGACGGCGATAATGCTAAGATCACAGTTAATTTCCCCCGCTACGGTCTAAAGAAGCTGGTGGAAAAGTACGCAGGATTGAAAAGGAACGGATGAATACCAAGACGGTTACCGATAAGGTCGAACGGAAGAAGATCAAGCGGGCAGTTCGCAAGAAGGCGGCACCGAAGGCGAAGCGCGCCTCCGGGGTGGCGCGGGGATCGCTGAAGAAGAAGATCCGGCGCCAGGCACAGGGCCAGCGCAAGCGCTAGCGGCACCGCTCATGGGGCGGACGCGTCGCGGCTGAGCGCAGCCGGCATTGTCCGCCCGGGTCCGCCGCCCGGCATGGCGGTTAGACAAGAGAACTTCGGTTCGTCCCACCGCCCAGGCCGGGAGATCCTCGAGTGAGCCTTTTTCGAACCAAGAGCATCGACGCATTGATCGCGGCGTCGGAGGAACCGAATAGCCGTCTGCGCCGCACACTGGGCCCATGGAGTCTGACGGCGCTCGGCATTGGCGCGGTGATCGGGTCGGGCATTTTCACGCTGACGGGCACGGCGGCGGCGGGAACGGTTATTCCCATCAAGTCGATCCTCAAGGCAACCGTGATCGACTTGGTGCTCCACGGGTCGCACGCCGGATCGCAGTTGGGACGTCCCGGCGCTGGTCCCGCCATCACGGTGTCGTTCATGCTGGTGGCGATCGCGTGCCTGTTCGCGGGCTTATGCTACGCGGAACTGGCGTCGATGATCCCCATCGCCGGCAGCGCCTACACGTACGCCTACGCGATTCTGGGCGAGATCGTGGCGTGGATTATCGGCTGGGATCTGATTCTCGAATACGCGGTCTCGAACATGTCGGTGGCGGTGGGATTCTCCGCCTACCTGCAGGACCTATTTCAAAATCTGTTTGGGTTTCACTTGCCTGATCACTGGGCCTATCCGCCGTTTCCTGCGGGAAATGGTCCGGCGGGATGGTTCAACGTTCCGGCGCTGCTGATTACGATGCTGGTGACCTGGGTGCTGGTGCGCGGCGTGCGCGAGAGCGCGGGAACCAACACGGTGATGGTGGCGATCAAGATCGCCGCTATTCTGATCTTCTGCATTGGCGCGGCGGGCGCCATCAATCCCGGCAACTGGCATCCGTTCGCGCCGCACGGCTTTTCGGGCATTTTGACCGGCGCGTCGATCGTCTTCTTCACCTACATCGGTTTCGATTCGGTCTCGACGGCGGCGGAGGAGTGTAAACACCCGCAGCGGGACCTGCCGATCGGCATCATCGCCACGCTGATCGTGTGCACGATTCTCTACGCGTCGGTGTCGCTGGTGCTGACCGGGATCGCCCATTACCAGACGCTGAACACGGATTCGCCGGTGGCGGACGCGCTGAAGGCGCTCGGTTACAACCGGCTGCGGTTGATCGTGACGACGGGCGCGCTGATGGGGATGTTGTCGTCGCTGCTGGTCTATCAATACGGGCAGGCGCGCATCTGGTTCGCCATGTCGCGCGACCGGTTGCTGCCGGCGCTGTTTTCGCGCGTGCACAAGGTCCATCAGACGCCTCACATCAGCACGTGGATCGCAGGCTTCTTCGTCGGCATCCCGGCCGGAATCCTGGACATCGACACCTTCGCCGAGCTATCGAATATCGGCACGCTGTTCGCCTTCGTGCTGGTTTCTCTCGGCGTGATCGTGCTGCGCCACAAGCAGCCGGAAAGGCCGCGCTCGTTCCGCGTGCCATTCGTGCCGCTGTTCCCGATCATCTCGATCGTGTGCTGCCTGGTGCTGATGATGGGGTTGCCGATGATAACATGGCTGCGTTTCTTCGGGTGGATGGCGCTTGGCCTGCTGATCTACTTCCTGTTCGGGCGGAAGCGGAGCACGCTGGCGGGAGAGTAGAGACGAAGACGCCTTGATCTGAGTGCTGGAATCCCGTAGTATTATGGAATTGGAGTTTGAGTGGCACAAAGCCAAGGCAGAGGCCAACTGGATAGCTCACGGCGTCCGTTTCGAGTTGGCAACGACAGTGTTCAAAGATCCATTCGCTTATGAGCGCCTGGATGATCGGGAAGACTACGGCGAGTAGCGTTTTGCAGTGGTTGGAATGGCGAAATACGGCGTTCTGCTGTACGTAGCCTTCACGGAGCGCGGAGGTCGCGTTCGCATTATTTCGGCCAGGAGGGCAGTGCAACATGAGCAAGATGACTATTTCAGCCAGAGCCATTAGTCCGCCCCGGCCGAGGACGGCAAAGGCCATTGAGCGGGCGGCGCACGAGGACCCGGATGCACAGCCGCTTACGGAAGCGGACCTTAAGCGCATGCGGCGGACGCCACAGGTGAAGATCATCCGGCGCGCCTTGGAGTTGACGCAAGAGGAATTTGCCGGCCGCTATCGGATTCCGCTCGGCACGCTGCGCGATTGGGAACAGGGCCGCGCGGAACCGGATCAACCCACACGGGCATATCTGACCGTCATCGCTCGCGATCCGGAGCACGTGAATCGGATGCTGAATCCGAAGGCGAGCTGACGTCGCGCAGGCATCCCTGCCTGCCGCGCGCGAGATCCCCTCGACATTTCTTCTTGGTGGCGAGGCGGACTTGATCGGAGTGGCGAAAAAAAGCCGAGACGAATCTCGGCTCAGCAGCCTGGAAAGGCTGCGCCACGGTTTCCCGGGAGCGGTGGCGATCATGGCCGGCTTTTCATCCATTGGTAGAATGTACCTAGCGGATTCTCTACTTTTTCGTTTCCACGTTTCACGGGTTCCGGCGTCAACCTGAGTAGGAACCTGTGACGACTGTCGTATATGGCGAGATGAGCGAAGCGATCGATCCGGGGCTGGAGTTGATCGAGCGGCAAAACCGCTTTGTTAACGAGCACTTACGGCGGATCTTCGTGCAAATTTATCGCCTGGTGCGCAACCGCGCCGATGCGCAGGACCTGACGCAGGAAACGTTCATTAAGGCGCTCCAGCGGCAGGATCAATTGAAGGACGATCGGAAGGCCGCGCATTGGCTATCGAGGATCGCGACCAATACGGCGATCGATTTTCTGCGGCGCGGCGCGCGCGTATCGTTTTGTGACATCGAAATGGCGCCGCCGAGCCTGGCGGAGAGCCCGGAGCAGGCGCTGCTGCGGGGCGAACAGCACGATTATCTGGAGGATGGGCTGCGCCTGTTGAGTCCGCGCGAGCGGGCGGCGCTGATTTTGCGGGATGTGGAGGGATTGCCGGCGGAGGAAGTGGCGCGGCACCTGGGTTGCTCGAAGGCTACCGTGCGGTCGCACATAGCCAACGCGCGGACGAAGTTCCGCAAGTACGTGGAGAGAAGAAAGCGGTAAGCAAGATGAAACATCCCAACCAGGCGACATTGGCGTTGCACGCGGGCGGCGACCTAGGAGCCGTGGCCGGCTGGCGCGCCCGGCGGCACGTGGCGCGCTGCGCGGAGTGCCAGGAGGAAATCGCCCGCTTCGCGGAGTGCCGGCAACTGCTGCCGTCGCTCGACGACGCGGGGGAGGCGCACTGGAGCCGGTTGGCGGCGGAGATGAAGGCCAACATACGGCTGGGCCTGGCGGCGGGCGAGTGCGTGCGCGGCGAGGAACCGGTTGGCGCCCGAAGGGTGTGGAGCCTGGCGCGGGCGGGCGTGGCGCTGGCAAGCGTGGTGGTGCTGCTCGCGGCCGGGCTGATGCTCGAACGCCCCAGCCCGCCGGTGGCGCGCGAGACGGGCGTGGTGCTGCAGGCCACCGCGGATGGCGTGCAGGTGCGCGAGGGCGGACAATCGCTGGGACTGATGCATTCCGGAACGAGTAACGACGCGGTCACCTACCAGGTGGGCGCGCAAGGTTCGGTGGAGGCCCGGTACGTAGACGCGGAAACGGGCTACGTGACGGTGAATACAGTCGATGTCGAATAAGTGGCGAGTTGCGTGGCTGGCGGCGTTAGGAGCGGGCGCGGCCCTGGCGCAGGACGTGCCGCTCGATGGCCGGATCAACATCAACCTCGGCAAGGATTCGCCGGTGGCACTGGCCGGCATGTCGACCGGCGATTCGCATTCGAGCTCGCGCGGCGCGGCGCTGGTGCTCGATCTCCACATGTCGCTGACGCTGCGCAACACGGGCACGGGACGGATACACGGCGTGGCGCTGCGCGTGGTATCGCAGGAGGTCACGGTGGGCGGCAAGGGATCGGTTTCGATTCCGAGCCTGAATATAGGCCCCGGCGAATCGTTCCCGGTGCGCATCGATACGCAATTGATGCGGCCCACGCAGGCGGCGGGCGGCCCGCTGGTGGACGTGAATCTGGATGGCGTGTTGTTCGAGGATCTCTCGTGTTACGGACAGGACCGGCTGAATTCGTGCCGCACGATGACGGCGTGGGAGATGGAAGCGCGGCGCGACCGGGAGCACTTCAAGCGCGTCCTGGCTCAGGGCGGGCCGCAGGGATTGCGGCAGGCGATGATCGAGAGCCTGGGCCGCCAGTCGGCGCGGCCGCAACTGGACGTGCGCGTGCAGCGCGGGCCGGCCGTCACTTCGGCCGCCCTGGGGCCGGTGCATGAGGAGCAGTTTGCGTTTCTCCAGTTTCCCGATTCGCCGGTCGAGCCACTCCAGGGCTGGGCGCAGGTGGCCGGCAACGAAGCACGCGCGCCGCGCATCGAAGTGCGCAACCGCTCGACCGCAAGCATCAAGTACGTCGAACTCGGCTGGCTGGTGAGCGACACGGGCGGCCGGCAATACCTGGCGGCATCGTTGCCGGCAGCCGATCCCGCGTTGTACCTGCCGGCCGGCAAGACCGCGCACGTGGAGCAGGATACGGCGCTGCGATTTACCCGCGGCGGGCAGCCGGTGGGCATTCAGGGCGCGACCGGCTTCGTCAGCCGCGTGCAGTTCGCCGATGGGAAAGTGTGGGTGCCCAGCCGCGCCGATCTGGAACGCGGACCGCTGGCCAGGGTGCTCCCCGCTTCCGCCGAAGAGCAGCGCCTGGACGACATCTACGTGAAGCGCGGGCTGGACGCGCTCGAGCGGGAACTCGGGAAGTATTGATGTGATCGCGTTCCTGCGCCGCATGTTGCCTCTGCTCGGTGTCGCGGTGCTGATCGGGGCGGTTTACGATGGCTGGATCTTCTATGGCCGCTGGCAATCGGGCCGCGACGCCGAATGGGCGCGCGCGGATGCGGAGGCCGAGCGGGCGCGCAAGACCATCGACGCGATTGGCGGTGGCGGCTTCGGGATACGCAGTTTCTACGGCTCCCCGCCGGCGATTCATCGCGGCGAAGCGGCCACCCTCTGTTACAGCGTAATGGGCGCCACCACGCTGCACCTCGATCCGCCGTTGGCCGAGGTCTACCCCACGTTCAGCCACTGTGTGCAGGCGTCGCCGCGGCAGGACACGGAGTTCACGCTGACCGCCGGGGACGCAGCCGGCCACACCGCAGTCGCCAGGCTCGTGGTCAAAGTGGCGCGGTAGAGAGGACGATCGTTGATGCGCGCCGCCGCTTTCTTACCGTGACGAATTTCCGTCCCTGGAAGAGTGCTTCGCGGCTAACCGGGCGGGGCGGCCCGGCCCCTGCCGTAGGGGCGAGGCATGCCTCGCCCGCTGGCCGGCGCGAGAATGCGCCATCGTAATTGCGAAACGACGTACTAAGCCGCGGCTGTCGCGGGCCCTACGTAGCGGGCGTCCCCGAAGCCGACGATGAGGAAGCCGATGGGGGAGAGCAGAAACAGCATCACCACCCCGAACACGGCGCTCTTGCCGAAGGCCTTCGCCAGATCCGTCGCGACCAGGAAGAAGATCACGATATTGATCAGCGGAAGGAAGCAGAGCAGGAGCCACCAGGCAGGCCTGCCGGCGATCTTCATCAGGATATACATGTTATAAATCGGGACCAGGGCGGCCCATCCTGGCTGCCCAGCCTTCGCGAAGACTTTCCAAGCTCCGGCAACGCACACCGCGAATATCGCCAGCATCACGATAAATGTGATACCGCCGGCCAAGATGGCGCCGCCCCCGCCTACACTCGTATCGCTCTGCAAGAGCAACGCTGGAATCATCGTCATCAAATATCCTCCGTTTGAATCGCTATCCCGGCCATACCTTCGCTAGAGCCCTGGCGAACGCAGGCCTCATACACGCTTCTACCTCATGCATGTCGCACGACCACGACAGTTGTGACGAGAGATTTGAGGCAATTGCTCGCACGGCCCATACTGTCATACTCGTGCGCCACATGCAACAGGGTTTTCGGGCGGCGGCCGCTTAGCCGCTACTTCTCGAGCGCCCCTGGCAAAAGGCCGCCTTGCATGGAATAACGGACTCTCCCCGCAGTAGTTAGCGCCAAAGAAGAGGACGGCCTTTGCCGTCCTCAAGTAATTGACGGTTTCGGCCGATAGTAGCGGATGAGTGAATAAGTTCGCGACCAGACTGCCGGCATGGAGGCTTGTGCTGGCGGTCACATTAACAGCGGGTTGTACCCTGCCCGCTCAGGACGCCCAGGGCTGGCGGTTCTGGAACGCGCAGGACGGGTTACCCGAGGCGTTCGTGAACTCCGTCGTGGCGGATCCGGCGGGCTTTGTCTGGTCGATTCACGGCTCTTCCGGCATGAGCCGCATGGACGGCTATTCGGTCGAGACTGGCATCCCGGCGCTGCGTTTTCCGCGAACGCTGTTGTCGATGCCGGATGGGATCTGGACGGTCGATCTTGGAGGGCTGCAGCGGCTGCGCGAGGGCGCCTGGGAATCTCACCCGTTGAAAGAACTCAAGGAAATCGATCCGGTGGCCCCGCCCAAGCTTCGGGCGTTCGGCGCCGGGCGGATGCTGATTGTGGCCCAGCGATGGGTGTCCGTCTATGACATCGCTTCGGGCCGCTCGGCCGCGGTCCTCGATGTCGCCGGGACCGGTAGCGGCGAGTTCACCGACGCTGCCGTGGCGAACGGTAGGGCGCTGGTGAGCGGACGCGATGCTCTGGCGCTATGCACTGCCGGAGACAACGGGTTGCGCTGGCGCTGCCAGGACTATGGGGCGCAGCAACTCGGCTTGAATCGCTTTCACGATCCGCAGCCGGACGGCACGGGCGGGTTTCTGGCGGCGGGCATCTCGCTGGCTACGGGCGACGAGCGGCTGATTCGTTTCGCTGGCACGGCTTGGCGGACTCTCTGGCAGGGCGACCGCGCGAAGTTGCGCGGTTGGCCCGCCGGCGACGGCACATTCTGGATTCAGAGAGGCAACGATCTGTCCCGGCTGCGGCACGGCCGCCTGGAACCGGTCCCGCGGCAAGGAGCGCTGCTCGGTACCATCGCCTGGGTCGAGCCCGAAGAGCGGGGAGCGCTGCTGGTCGGAACCACGCAGGGTCTGGCTCGCTACGCGCCGCCACTGTGGCAGGCGCCACCCATGCTGGCGGAAATCGATGCACCGGCAATCAGCGCCATCGAGGACAAGAAGGGGCGGCTCTGGCTGTGTTATGCGGACCGCGTGGTCTCGGTCGAGAACGGGCATCTCCGCCAGTATCCGGTCCCGAGAGAATCTAACATCGGCGATCGCCTTCCGGTTCTGCTCGGCGATGGGAACCTGGCAATTCTGCCCACAAACCGCAAGATCCTCTGGCTGTTCGATACCGGGCACGGCACCTTTCGCCGGGTGCCCAGTTCCGGCGGAGACAGCTTCGGAGCCATCGCGGCCCGCCCCGATGGAACCGCGCTGGCGGCGCTGATCGGGATGAAGCCGGAGCGTCTCCGCCTGGACGTCTTCGATGGCAGAAGTTTCCGGCCGGTGGTCGACGTCAAGCCTCCGTTCCATGTCGAGTTCCCCAAGTTCGTCCACCAAGACAGGGATGGAACCTTGTGGTTTGGATCGCCCGCCGGGCTAGGCCGTTATCGGAGCGGAACAACGGGTGTGGTGGGCGCCGGGCAAGGATACACCGCCTCGGGAGGCTATGCATTCTGCGAATTGCCGGGCGGCAAGCTGATGGCTGGTGGAAAGGACAAGCTGCTCGAGTATGATGGCCATGCCTGGAAGGTGGTGCTCGGTCAACTGGATCGCGTGCGCACCATCGTCCCCGGCCGCGACGGCACGCTGTGGATCGCCACCGCCGGCGGCGTCTTCCGGATTCGCGACGGCGTGCCCGTCCTCCACACCGCGGAAGAAGGCCTCCCCTCGCCGGTGGTGAGTTCCATCTACGAGGACCGACAGGGAAGGATTTGGGCCGCCACCAGCCGCGGCTTCTCCGTGTATCACCCGGAATCGGATACGAATCCGCCGCACACGCTGCTGGCTGAAGACCAGAACCCGCGCCTGGCATCGCCGGATGGCAACGTCCGCCTGGTGTTCTCCGGAGTGGACCGCTGGAAGCAAACTCCGCTCAACCGGTTGCTGTACTCCTGCCGGATCGATGGCGGCGCCTGGAGCCAGTTCGCTGAAGCGAACTTCGCCGCCTTTCAATCGCTGCGGGCGGGAGATCATCGCTTCCAGGTCCGCGCCATGGACCGCAACGGCAACGTCGACCCCCATCCGCCGCTATTCCGATTCCGGGTGTCTAGACGGTGGTATTGCGAAGCGGGGTTTCTGTTTATCCTGGGCTTAGCCTCGCTGATCATTGTGTTGCTGGCGTGGCTGCTGGCATCGCGCTACCGGCAATTGCGGCTGGCGAAGATCGCAGCCGAATCCGCCAACCGCGCCAAGAGCGA
>PMKM01000162.1 GCA_003157745.1 Bryobacterales bacterium
CGGCGTGCAGGGCGGCCCGCTCGTCCACGTGATGGCCGCCAAGGCGGTCTGCTTCCACGAAGCCATGCAGCCGGAGTTCGTCGCCTACCAGACGCAAGTCCTGGCCAACGCGCGCGCGCTCGCCCGCAGCATTCAGGACGCCGGTTTCCGCGTCGTCTCCGGCGGCACCGATACCCACGTGATGCTGGTCGACGTGTTCTCGAAAGGCGTGCGCGGCAAGGAAGCCGAAAAGACCCTGGACCGCGCCCGCATCACGGTGAATAAGAACGCGATTCCGTTCGACGTGAATCCGCCCCTCAACCCGAGCGGCATCCGCCTCGGCTCCCCGGCGGTGACCACGCGCGGCTTCGGCGAGGCCGAGATGCGCGAGGTGGGTGGCCTGATCGGCGAAGTGCTGGATCACATGGGCAACGAAGAAACCATCGCCCACGTGCGGCGGAAGGTCGGCGAATTGACGGCGCGCTTCCCACTGTACCCGTGGAAGAAGCGGATTACGGCGGACGTCTCCGCCGCGCTGCCGGAAAGCGCGGTGCAAGCCGGCTAGGGCCTTACCGGGCCCGGCGAGCTTTTTTTCGACATGGCGCTGAACATCGTCATCGACGGCCGTCGCATCCGGGACTTCGGTATTGGCACCTACATCCGAAGCCTGGTCCACGCGCTCGGCCGCATCGACCCCGCGAACCGCTACACCGTGGTCACCGGTCCCGGCGAAGTGCGCGTGTGGGGCGCGCTGCCGGACAACTTCCGCCTCGCCGTCTACGCCGGCAACGACCACGCCTACGCCGATCACGCCCTGTTTCCGATGTTTCTGCGCCGCCTGCACGCCGACCTCGTGCACATTCCGCTCAACCGCGTCCCGCTCCTCATGCCGCGCCCGTACGTGGTGACGATTCACGACATGGTGAACCTCTTCTACAACGAGGAGAAGGTCTCCGCCCTGCACATGAGTCTGCGCCGCTACCGGTTCCGCCGCGGCCTGACCCGCGCCGCCCGCGTGATCGCCGTTTCCGACGCCACCCGGCGCGACGTCGAAAACCTGCTCGGCGTCCCCGCCAATCGCATCACCCGCGTGTACAACGCGCCCGACCCGGCCTTCCTCGGGCGCGATCGCGCCGCCGGCGAGGAAGAGCGCCGCCTCATGATGGAGCGCTACCAGATCGACCGGCCCTTTCTGCTCTATGCCGGCGCCATCCGCCATCACAAGAACCTTCCGCGTCTGGTCGAAGCCTTCGCCGTCCTGCGCGAACAACTCGCCGCGCACCCGGTCTATGGCGACCTCCGCCTGGTCATTATCGGCGACACCATCTCGCGCTATCCCGCCGTCCGCCAGGCCATGCTCAAGAGCAAGGTCGAGCACGCCGTCCGCTTTCTCGGCTTCGTCCCCTTCGAGACCCTCCGCTGTTTCTACGAAGCGGCGGCCGCGTTCGTCTTCCCCTCGCGCCACGAAGGTTTCGGCTTGCCCCCGCTCGAAGCCATGGCCTGCGGCACCCCCGTCGTCACCTCCAACGTGAGTTCGCTCCCTGAAGTGGCGGGCGACGCGGCCATGCTCGTCAACCCCGGTAACGTTTTCGATATCGCGCGCGGCGTCCGCGACGTGCTCACCGACGAGCCGCTGCGCGCCGAACTGGTCCGCCGCGGACGCGTCCAAGCCGCCCGCTTCAGTTGGGAGCGCGCCGCCCACGAGGTCCTCGCGATCTACGAGGACGTAGCGCGCGGAAGCTAGTCGGTGGGGCATGCTTTAGCTTGCCCGTTCGTTCTCTCGTGACGCCGGCCGTCTCTTCCGCCCGTGTTCTTCGAGTTCATCCGAATAACTCGGCGTGGCTCCCCTTGCGAACCAGCACCAGCGCCGTTGCGGTCATCCTATAGAGCAGGATCCAGTCCGGCGCGACATGGCAATCCCAGTGCCCCATCCACTCTCCGCGAAGCGGATGAGCGCGGCAGCGCACCGGCAATGCCCCCGCGTCCTGGAGTGTCTCGACGACTTCCTCCAGCTTGTCGAGGTCTTTACCCTGCTTCAGGACGCGCCACACGTCTTTTTCAAAAGCCGTCGTCGTGAGAAGTTCGAGCGGCATCAGAGCCGCTCGCGAAGCTCACGAAACGAACCGTAGCGCCTCAGCGCGGAAGGACGATTCGCTTCCTTCATCGCAGCCACCGTCTCCGCGTTGGGGACGGAAACCGGGAAGGGTAGCCCGCCGTGCAGTTCCACCTGCTTCAGAAATAGCCGAATCGCCTCCGTCGTGGTCATTCCAATTTCGGAGAAGATGCGCTCGGCCGACATTTTCAGCTTCGGCTCAATCCGTGCGTGAATCATGAGTGTCTTAACGTTGGCGCGCGGCATTGCGGCCTCCTGTATGTAGTGTATCTCATTTGAGACCAGACATCGGACGGATCCTGCCGTAGAGATCCGCCCCGAGTCCGCGCGGCCATGCCTGCGCTATATTCGATGATGATGCATCGAGCGGCGCTGCTCCTGGCCTGTTGCGCGTGCGCGGTTGCCCAGACCGCCGCGGTCGAAGGCGTAGTCGTCAACCGGACCACCGGGCTCCCCATGGCTGGTGTGCATGTCGTATTCCTCGGCTCGTCCGCGTCCGGCGACCAGCAGCCCTATGGCGCGATCAGCGACCGTAAGGGCCATTTCTCCATCGTCAGTTTGCCCGCCGGTACTTACACTGCCTCAGGCGAAGCGCGCGGCTTTTTCTGCGTCCCGCCCGATAGCAAGGGACCGGTTCGCCTGGTATTGCTCAAAGCCGGCCAGCAGATCGCCGATATCAGGATCGAGATGGTGCCCGAAGCCACCATTTCCGGCCGTGTGTTCGACGACAACGGCGACCCTGTCCAGGCGAACGTCCATACTGACGTCGAGTTCAACCGGAATCTGTACGCCGGCCGTTGGGGCTTCGACAATAGCGACGAGCGCGGCGAGTTCCACTTGACCCTCGCGCCCGGCAAGTATTACCTCGTCGCCGAACCGAGCGGGCGCGTGATGAATGCGGTGCCCGAGGTCCGCACCGATGGCACCGTCGCCGCCACGTATGGAAAGACCTACTACCCCGGCGCCACGTCCAAGCCGAAAGCCGTGCTGGTCGAAGCCACGGCCGGCGCCGAGTTGACCGGCATCGACATCCACCTGGCCCGCACCGCGCTCGGCGGCAGCATCGGCGGCACAGTGAACGGCGTCGCGGAAGGGGACGGCTACACCATGGTGGTGCTCCAGCAGGTCGAGGGCACGGAGGGCATCGGATCAACCACCTCCACCAGCGCAGCCCCAGAAGGCCATTTCCTGTTTGCCAACCTGGCGCCCGGCGCATACCGGTTGCTGGCTTTACATCGGGGCGATAAGGCCAAGCTTTTCAGCCAGCCCGTGGACGTGGACTTGGAGGGCAGCGACGTGTCCGGCGTCAACCTCGCGCTCGCGCCCGGCGGCGACGTCAACGGGAAGCTGGAGCTCGCCGGCGGCGCGGGCACGGAAAAGTTGTCGGTCAGCCTCATGCTGAAACCTTATGACTACTTCGGCGATGCCGCCACTCCCGCCGAGGTCGACGCGGCCGGCGCGTTCCACATCTCCGGCATTGCGCCGGGCCACTACCGCGCGCGAGTGACACCACTCGCCGAAAACGCTTACTTGAAATCGGTCCGCCTCGACGACGCGGAGACGTCCGAGGACGATCTGGATCTCTCGCGCGCAACGCCACGCACATCGCTGAAGATCGTCGTCAGCCGCAACGGCGCCCAGATTACCGGCAAGCTGCTCGATCAGGACGGCGAGCCGCTCGGTGCCACGCCGGCCATGGTGGTTCTGGCCGCGGACGGAAAGGATGTCGACCTCCAGCGCTCGCTCAAGGTGGTTGACGACGGGACGTACCGTTTCCAGGCGATTCGCCCCGGCAAGTACCGGCTGCTCGCTTTCGATGCCGCACAAGTGGGTTGGGGCGATGAGTTTGCCGAATCGGTCAGGAAGCTCACCGCCGCCGCCGAACTGATCGAGATCAAAGAAGGCGATCGCAAGGTGCAGGACCTCAAGTTGACGGTGAAGGAGGACGCCGATGCGAAAGCCGCCCAGTAACCCGCTCCCGTGGCGCACGCACTCTTGCGTGCCGCGTCGAGACCGCCTCTTCGCACCGGCTCACCTGGCGCCAGTTCTCCTGCTCGCCGCCGCCGCACTCTTCGCTCAGACCGCGCCGCCCGCCGACGATAACTCCGCCACCGTAGCTGGCGTGGTCGTGAACACGGTTACCGGCGAACCGGTGCCACGCGCCCACGTCATGTTGAACGGCTACGCCGCCGGCAAGCAGCGCAGCTATGGCGCGATGACTACGGCGGAAGGCAAGTTCTCCATCACCGGTCTGCCCGCAGGCAACTACAACGCCATGGCCGAACGCGTTGGCTTCGTCGTCGATCACCGCATGCCGAACTCGCTCGCCCTGAATTCGGCGGACCACAAGGACGAGGTCACATTGAAATTGACGCCCAACGGCGCCATCGCCGGCACCGTGGTGGACGCGGATGGCGAACCGGTCGAGCATTGCGACGTGATGGCCGAATCCGGCCGCGGCTCGCAAGGGTCCACGACAGATGCCCAAGGCAGATTTCGCATCGCAGGCCTGGCGCCCGGTAAGTACCGGATCCAGGCCACACCACAAGAGGGACGGCTCCCGCCCGAGATTCGCACCGATGGCACCGTCGAGGCGCATTACAGCCCGACCTATTACCCCAACTCGCTCGATCGGGCGGGCGCCGCGAAGGTCTCCGTGCAAGGCGGCGTCGAAGCGGCTGGCAACGAAATCCGCCTTGTGCGCACGCCCATCGTGTGCGTCAACGGCAGGGTCACCGGCGTGCCGCCAGGCGCCGAGAACGTTCAATTGGTGGCAAACGAAAAGCGCGACAACGTCCGCGACTTTGGCTTCGTCGGCCGCTTCGGCGGCGGCTGGAGCGGCGCACGCGTCAAGAAGGATGGGACCTTCGCGATATGGCGCCTGGCTCCCGGCCCGTATCGCATCGGCGCGCACTGGAACGGTCCCGCCGCCCAGATGGTCGCTGCACCGGTCGATGTCGTGGTGGGCGATTCCAATATCGACGGCGTGGAACTCCGCATGGTGCCGGCGGCCAGTCTCAGCGGCCAGGTGGAATTCGAGAGTGACTACGCCAAGCCGCCCGCGGCCGAAGGAAAGCCAATGGACGGCCGGCAAGCGCCGCAGCAGGTGGTCCTGCAAGGGCTCGATGGAATCAATGGCGGCGCGGTTGCGCAGGTCGAGGCGAACGGCGCGTTCACTCTCGAGAAAGTTCTGCCTGGCCGCTATCGCGTCAATTGGAACGACGGCCGCGGGTACATAACGTCGATGCGGCTGGGCCAATCCGAGATCGCCGGCCCAATTCTCGACCTCAGCAATGGCGCGGCGGGCGCCACGCTCACCGTCGTGGTCAGCACCCAGTACGGCTCCGTCTCGGGCTCCGTGGAAGCAAACGGAGCTTCCACCGCCGGCATGATCGTGGCGCTGCTTCCGGCGGACCAGTCGTCGGCCGGCAGGAGTTGGTGGCAGACGAGCGGCGTTGCGAGCGATGGAAGCTACTCAATCAACTCCGTGATTCCCGGCTCGTACCGCTTGGCCGTGATCGCGCAGGAAGATCTCAACGGCGTGATGCAAGGCGGAGACGAGTGGGACGATTACGCCCCAGTAATGGAGACCGTGGCCATCGCCGTCGGCGATCAAGTCACACAGAACCTGAAGCTCCTCGCGCGCTAGAGCGCCTTAGGGAATGATGTACACCGTAATTGGCTACCTTCCGCGACGACAGACGAAATGGCAAGACCATATGCAGACGATCTGCGTCGAAAGTTCCTGGCGGCCTACGATCAGGGGGAACATTCCTTGGCAAGCTTGGCCGCCATTTTCCAGGTGGGCGAAGGTTGGGCCAGGAAGATTTCGGCCTATCGCACGCGCAGCGGGCGCGTCGAGCGGCCTCCTTACACGCCGGGCCGCAAACTGCGGACGGGTGCTGCGGCACAACAGCAGGTGCGATCCTGGATTGCAGCGCAGCCGGATTTGACGCTGACCGAAATCCAGAGTAAGTTGCGTCGCGAGGCCGGCGTGAGCATCAGCGTGCCGCAGGTCTGGTATCTATTGCGGAAGATGGGGATGCGGCTGAAGAGAAGTCGCTCCAGGCCGCCGAGCGCGACACCGAAGCCAACCGCAAGCAGCGGGAAGAGTTTACCGCGCGCGTTGCATCGATCCCGCCGGAACGACTGATTTTCCCGGATGAGAGCGGCGTAACCACTTCGATGACGCGGCTCTACGGAGGCCGTCAGGACAGGCAGCGTATCCACGAAGCCACGCCGGGCGGCCGGTGGAAGATCATGACCATTCTGGGCGCCATGAGCCTTCGCGGCATGGTCGCCACGATGACCATTGAACCTAAATCCGGCAGTTGTCCCCACGCAGGGGATGTCAAGTTATTTGCCCACAATGGCATCCAAGCCACGCCTTTTCAACCATAATGGTGAACTGCGCAGCGGTTGGATTTGAGGCAACAAAGGGCGAACTTGGGTCGGCGCAAATTCAACTGCCGGATTTAGGTTGAAGAAGCCACTGACACAGAGATCTTCCGCGCGTACGTGGAGCGCGTGTTATGTCCGGCGCTGCAGCCGGGCTGCGTCGTGGTAACGGATAACCTGAGTCCGCACAAAGTCAAAGGGGTACGGGAACAGATCGAAAGCCGCGGTTCACACTGGGTAGAGTCGAGGAGAGGCGCGG
>PMKM01000224.1 GCA_003157745.1 Bryobacterales bacterium
TTATGGAATCGATCTACTAGTACTACTGTGTTATAAACGACGAGAGCGACAGAAGGGGCAGCAGGGGAGTTGTCGAAGCAGGACACGGGCGATCTGGATGCGCAGCGTGGCGATGGACTGCCGGTTATGCCGTTCGGCGCGCGCGCGGCGAGCCGCGGGGCTGGAAGTGGGGTGGAATCCGCGCCGCGCGTAGCTCCAGTCCGCCGGCGCCGGTAGAGGGGGAAAAACGGGTCCGCTCGATCACCAGGAACCCGCATGCCGCGATGCAAAGCGTGGCGTGATCATGGAATCCCCGCCAGGAGCGACCTTCATAATGTCCCAGCCCGAGTTCCTGTTTGAGCTCTTCGTAATCGCGCTCGATGATCCGGCGGTGCTTGGCCAACCGAACCAGCGCGGTCAGCCGGGTCTGCGGGGGCAGCGTGGATAGCCAGTATCTGGTGGGCTTTGGTTCGCCGTTTGGCCATTCCATCAATAGCCATTCTTCCGCATATGGCTCGCTCGGCAGGTGATCCCGATGAGCCGGCCGGACGCGAACGGCGGCAAAACGCGATCGCAGTTTATGCCTGGCTCCCTCCCGCCAGGTGACGGTTTTCCACGCCGAAGCCGGCAGTGCGGGAGCCAACTGTTTCACCGCAACCGGACGATGCGCCGCATTCCGGTGCAACCTCTTGCTCATCTTCTACACTTTGCGGCGGAAAGTGACGGTAATTCGGCGGTAACGCATTGATTCTACTAGCGGGGTAGTTCTTTGCGCAAATATGTAGTGTCACGTTTTGCCGGGGGAATCTCAGATGTTGTGTTGTATTGTGGATCGAGACATGGGAAGATGGGTGACACAGGAGCGCTTGCGTGTTCGTTCGCACCCAGACCAACGGTTCCCGAACTTATCTGATCGTCGTCGATAACGTCCGGATTGACGGCAAGGTTCAGCAGCGGGTCCTTCACCGCCTCGGCCGCCTCGACGAACTCCTCGCCACCGGCCAACTCGACTCCCTGCTTCAGTCGCTCGGGCGCTTCTCCGAGAAACTCGCCATCCTCGGCGCCCACGCTCGCGGCGACAGCATCACTACTCACAGCGCCAGGATCGGCCCGGCGCTGATCTTCCAGCGCCTCTGGCAGTCCCGCTCGGTCGATGCCGTCCTCGCTGCGCTACTCAAGGGGAGACGCTTCGAGTTCTCCATCGAGCGCGCCATCTTCCTCACCGTGCTGCATCGCCTCTTCTCGCCCGGCAGCGACCGCGCCGCCGAGAAGTGGAAAGACGATTATGCCATCGACGGCGTCGCCGGGTTGGACTTACACCATCTCTATCGCGCCATGGCTTGGTTGGGAGAGCCCCTCGACAAGGACCAACAGGGCGGGGCCACACCGTTCGCTCGCCGCACCAACAAGGATCTGATCGAGGAGGAGTTATTCGCGCGTCGCCGCGACCTATTCTCCGACTTAGACATCGTATTCTTCGACACCACGTCGATCTACTTCCAGGGCGAGGGAGGCGAGACTCTCGGCCAGCGCGGTCACTCGAAGGATCATCGTCCCGACCTGAAGCAGATGGTGGTGGGGATGGTGTTGGACCGCAGCGGCAATCCAATCTGCAGCGAGCTCTGGCCGGGTAACACAGCCGACGTGAAGAGTCTGGTGCCCATCGTGGACCGACTGAAAAGCCGGCTCGGAATCGGATCGGTGTGCATCGTCGCCGACCGCGGGATGATCAGCGCCGAGACGCTGGCGGAAGTGGAGAGACGGAAGTGGCAATACATCCTGGGCGTGCGCATGAGGAGTTCGACGGAAGCCAAAGCAGTGGTGGCGCGCGCCGGCCGCTACGCGGAAGCACACCCCAAAAGCGATGATCCCGACGATCCTTCGCCGCTGAAGGTGAAGGAAGTCTGGGTGGAAGATACGCGCCGGTATGTGGTGTGCGTGAACGAGGATCAAGCGACCAAGGACCGCCATGATCGCGATGCCGTGGTGGCGTCGTTGCGCGAGGCGCTGAGCCATGGAGATAAGTCGCTGGTCGGTAACAAAGGCTATCGTAAGTACCTGCGCGCGGGAGGCAAACAGTTTGCCGTGGACGAAGACAAGATCAAGGAAGAAGCTCGTTACGACGGTAAGTGGGTGCTGACGACGAACACGCTTCTGCCGGTCAGTGAGGTGGCGCTGCAGTACAAACAACTGTGGATGGTGGAGGATGTTTTCCGCTCGATGAAATCGCTGCTGGACACCCGGCCGGTTTATCACAAGTGCGACGAAACGATTCGCGGGCATGTGTTCTGCTCGTTCCTGGCGTTGCTGCTACGCAAGGAACTGGAAGACCGGTTGGCGCGGAAGAGGTGGAAGCTGGAATGGGCCGACGTGGTCCGGGATCTGGACAACCTGGTTGCAATGAAGATCGAGATCGACGGCAAGAGTTTCGTTTTTCGCGGTCAGACCAGCGGCGTGGCTGGCAAGGTTTTTCAGGCCTGCGGTGTCGCCCCGCCACCTGTGCTGCGCTCATGTTGAACTTGGATCCGGTTCGGCTCGGAAGGAGAGAAGGCGTGCCACTACAGCTCTTTCAAAATCCTAACTTGCTGATACCGGACAACTTCCGCAATCGTGGTGTCGAAGATGAGTCAAAGGGCACGCCGCAAGGTCAGTGAACTAAACCGCTCTGCGGTATTGTCCGATTCGCTCCTCTCAGGAAACTGATCCGCCGTCCGATAAGCCGCGCGGCGCGCACTCCGCCTATCGGTATGATCGGCAGATTCCGCTTGGTGCTGTATAGCGACTGGGCGAAGAATTGTCGATGACACCCCGGATGACCCCGTTCGGCAGTTCCGGCCCTTGCCCATCACGCCACACCCCAGTCGGATCTTCCGCGACGTAACCCGAGCTAACCCGATTCGGGCGTTCGATTTGGGCGGTTTTTGCTCCTACTGATGTAGTCATGTAATATGTCATACTGGCTATTGAAGTATTGCACGAATGCTGTATACTGTTCGCATGTATGTCGCTACCGTCCCGAATCGCAACTCCCCGCCTGCCATCCTCCTCCGCGAGAGCTTCCGTGAGGATGGCAAAGTCAAGAACCGCACCCTCGCCAACCTCTCCTCTTGGCCCCCCGAACGCGTCGACGCCCTCCGCTGCCTTCTCCGCGGCGAACTCGATCACCTGGCTTCCCTCACACCCGTCTGCGGAGCCGTCTTCGGTCTCCTCCACGCACTCAAACAAGTTGCCGACCGCCTCGGCATCACGGCTGCCTTGGGGAGAGGCCAGAGCGGCAAGCTCTGCCTCTTTCTCGTGCTGGCCCGAATTGCCCATCAGGGTTCCCGACTCTCCGCCGTGCGCTGGGCCCGCGACCACGCCGTGGCCGAGGTGCTGGGGCTTCCCGGCTTCGACGAGGACGACCTCTATGCCGCGCTGGAGGATCTCTGTGCCCGCCAGGTGCGCATCGAAACAGCTCTCTACCAGCACTACCGCAAGAGTCACTCCGAGCCGCCTTCGTTGTTCTTATACGATGTCACCAGCGCTTACCTGGAAGGCGAACACAACGCCCTGGCCGCGTTCGGCTACAACCGGGATGGCAAGCGCGGCAAACTACAAATCGTCATCGGCCTACTTACCGACCGGGAGGGAGAGCCCCTGGCGGTGCGCGTCTTCGCCGGTAACACGAATGACCCGGTGACAGTCCCCGATCAGATCGCGATTCTGCGCCAACAGTTCGGAGTCACTGAGTTGGTCCTGGTCGGTGACCGCGGCATGATCAAGAGTGAGGGAAAGCAGGCCTTGCACGACGATGGGTTGCGCTACATCAGCGCCTTGACAAATCCGCAGATCCGTAAGTTACTCAGTATCGGAACCCTGCAAATGGGGCTGTTCGCTGAGCAGGTGGCCGAGGTGGAAGACGGCGGGCTGCGGTATGTGTTGCGTAAGAACGACGACGAGGCGGCGCGCGTGCATCGCCGGTTAGAAGATAAACTGAGCCGACTCAAACAGAAGATAGAAGAACGCAATAAGACGATTGCCGCCTCGCCGCGATGTAATCCGGAATCCATGCTGGCGAAGATCAGTCAGTTGAGCGCGCGGCACAAACTTACTAACTTCATCCAGCTACGATTGGACGGCCGGGAACTGCGATTCGAGATCGATGAAACGGCGCGGGATCAAGTTATGCTGTTAGCCGGTTGTTATGCCACTGTCACCGACGTCGCTAAGTCGGGCATGACAGCCCAGGACGTGCACGATAACTACATGCGGTTGCAGAAAGTGGAACGCGACTTCCGCGCCATGAAGACCGGCTTGCTGGAAGTGCGCCCGGTTTTCGTGCGTAAGGAAGAGCGCACGCGCGGGCACGTCTTCTGCTCGATGCTGGCCTTGAAGATCACGCGCGAGATGGAGCGGTGCCTGCGAACCGTATTCGGCACCACCGACAGCAACGCCGACGCCGTGACGCTGCCCGATGCCCTCACCGCGCTGGGCCGCCTGTGCCTGCTCGAATACGACGTCGCCGGCGATCGCACCGTAACGCGCCTTCCTGTACCCAACCAAAGCCAGACGGAAATCCTCAACGCCCTTGCCGTGAGCCTGCCTGACCAGTGAGATCCAGCCAGCAGCTGTAGACAGCGCCCGCCGCCGCCGACTGGAAGAGAACTCGCCTTGTTTCAAAAGCCTACGCGCCAAACAACGCTGTTCGTGCGAAGGAAGATCCGTCTGTGAACTGCCGACCGGTTGGGTTTGAGGCCAACGAAGGGCGAACTTGACCCGGCGCAAGTTCAACTGCCGGATCTGGATTCACGGAGTCCTCTGGCTCGCCTGGCGAATTGCTGGCGCCCCGGAAACTGATCCGCCGCCCGATAAGCCGCGCGGCGCGCACTCCGCCTATCGGTATGATCGGCAGATTCCGCTT
>PMKM01000031.1 GCA_003157745.1 Bryobacterales bacterium
CCAGGTTTACGTGCCGGATGTGCTGGCGGGCGCCGGTTTCTACCCCGATTGGTTTACGCGCGGCGAGGGCGTGGGCAATTTCCTGGCTTACGGGGATTACCCGGACAGGAGCATGCACGACCCATCGGCGTTCTTCTTCCCCGCCGGAGTGGTTCGCAAACGTGACATTGCCGCGGCGCAGCCGTTTTCTCCGGAGAAGGTAACCGAGTATGTCGCGCGGTCCTGGTATGAATACGGAGATAACAAGCCGGCCAAGCACCCATTCGAGGGCGAGACAAAGCCCACTTACACCGGTCCCGCACCGCCATACGACTACTTACAGGTCGACCAGAAGTATTCCTGGCTGAAAGCTCCCCGTTATGAGAACGAGGTGATGGAGCTCGGGCCACTGGCGCGTTTTGTGGTCGCCTACGCGGCCGGCAAACAGCCCGCGAAAGGGCTGGTCGATTCCGTGCTGGCCCAAATCAAGCAGCCTCCGGCGGTGCTGTTCTCAACCCTGGGGCGCATTGCGGCGCGCGCGCTCGAGGCGCAGCTTGTGGCGGATAAGATGCCCGACTGGCTGCATGAGTTGGAGGACAATCTCGGCCGGCGCGAGTTGACCATGCACAACGGGGTGCGCTGGGATCCGGACTCGTGGCCGAGTTCGTGCCGCGGCTTCGGGTGGCACGAAGCGCCGCGCGGTTCGTTGGGCCATTGGGTCGAGATCGAAAATGGCGCCATCCGCAACTACCAGGTGATCGCGCCCACTACGTGGAACGGCGGTCCGCGCGATGCAATGGGGCAGCACGGTCCATATGAGGCTGCCTTGATCAAACATCCCATCGCCGACCCGGACAAACCGCTCGAGCTGCTGCGCACCATTCACTCTTTCGATCCGTGCCTGGCGTGCGCGGTTCAAGTCGTGGATGCGCGGGGACGCCGATGGCAGAAGGTGGAAGCGACGTAGGAGTCTGCGGTGCCGAAAACTGCTTCGCCCAAATCCGTGCTGGCGCGCCGTCCCGAGACGGAGCTGGTCCGTACGTATGTTTGGGAACTGCCGGTTCGCATTGCTCACTGGTTGATTTTCTTCGCGTTCGTGTCGCTCTCGTCGACCGGTCTGTTCCTGCACCATCCGTTTCTTGTTCCCTCCGGGCAGGCGTCTTTCCTCATGGCCCAGGTGCGATTCGTTCACGAGATATCCGCCTTCGTGCTGATTGGCGCATTTGCGTTTCGCATGTATTGGTTCTTCAAGGGCAACTTCTGGGCGAGATGGTCGGCTTACATCCCCATTCATCGCGAGCAATGGCGCGGTATGGGATCGATGATCGAGTTCTATTCGTTCCTGCGGTTCGAGCCGGGCCACCGGGTAGGTCATAATCCTCTGGCCGCGCTGACTTACTTTGTCATCTATCTGCTGTTCCTGGTCGAGATAGTGACCGGCCTGGCACTCTATAGCCGGGTGGTGGGCAACCCCGTCCTCACTTATTTCATCGGGTGGCTGCCGCAACTTATCGATCCGCAGTATCTCCGCGAAATTCATTACTTCCTGATGTTCGTGTTCTTCTCGTTCGTGATCTTCCACGTCTATCTTTCGGTTCTCGTTTCGATCGAGGAAGAAAACGGATTACTCGACAGCATCTTTTCCGGATGGAAGTTCGTGCCTGCCGGCGAACTGCGTCATGAGGTCGCGGCGATTCCGGAAGCGCGGCGCTTCGTTAAACGCCACCAGTTGTTGCCGCGCTCGGGGCCGGGAGAGAAAGCGCCGGTCGCACCCCGTCCCGGGCCGGGTCCGGTTGCGCTCTACCGCAACTGGATCAGCTTCGCTGGAACCGGCATCGCCGCCGTTGGCTTGTTCGTGTTTGTCGTATTGACCGCCTACCACACCATAGGAGGCGGCGCGCTGGCCGAGCCTTATGGCGACCTGGTGATTTTCTTTGGTCCGCCGATGTTAGTGATGGCCGGCGTCGTCGTTGTCTTGATCGGCATGTACGTTCAGTGGATCCGGTGGCGGAGCCACAAGCCGCTCTCCTTCGCGCGATACCCTAAGTGGGACCTCAATGTGGCCAGGGAGAGAAAGGCGCTTCTCGTGGTCGCGATCGGGGCCGCGCTTCTATCCGTGCCCGCCATCTATGGCGGTTATCAGGCATATCTCTATACCGACGCCGTGCCGTTCTGCGGCGCAGTTTGCCATTCCATGACGCCCGAGTATGTCACTTACCAAATGTCGCCACACGCCCGCGTGGCGTGCGCGCAATGTCACGTGGGACCGGGCGCGACCGGCTACATCGAATCCAAGGTTCGCGGTGTGGAAGAACTCGTGGAGACCATGCAGGATACTTACCCGCGGCCGATTCCGATTCCCGTGATGTCGCTGCGCCCGGTGCGGGGCAATTGCGAACACTGTCATTGGCCATCGCATTTCGCCGGAGCCAAGTTGGTGCGCAACGTGCACTTTCTGGCCGACGAACAGAACACGCGCTGGGAGATCGACATGGCGGTACTGGTTGGCGGGGGCGCGCCCGAGGGTCAGTCGCAGATGGGAATTCACTGGCATGTAGCGAGCAAGGTGGAGTATGTCGCGGCCGATGCGGAGAGGCAGAACATAACCTGGGTGCGGGCGGTCGATCCCAGAACCGGCCAGGCAGACGTGTACACCTCGCAGCCGCAGTCCTCGACGACCGCGCCGGCCGGTGAGATCCGAACCATGGACTGCGTGGATTGTCACAACCGCCCAAGCCATATCCTCCAGTCGCCGGATCGAAGCGTAGACATGGCGCTTGCCGATGGCCGGCTGGACGCATCGCTCCCGTTCATCAAGCAGCAGAGCGTTACGGCGCTTGCCGCGACTTACGCGGACAGAGAGCAGGCGCTGCGGGGTATCGACAGCGCCCTGCGCGGCTATTATCGGAAGACTTATGCCCAGGTGTATGTGGGCAGGCGGCAGGCGATCGATGCCGCTGTCGCTTACTTACAGGACACTTACGACCGCTACTTCTTTCCGGCGATGAAAGTCCGCTGGGACACATACTCCGTCAATGAAGGCCACCTTCAGTTCCCGGGGTGCTTCCGCTGCCATGACGGCCAGCATAAGAGCCTGGGCGGGAAGGCCATTCGCTCCGCGTGCGGCGACTGTCACAAGATCCTGCAGCAGGGCAAAGCGGGAAGCCTCGAATTCGCGAAGGGGCCGGACGGGCTGGCCTTCGAGCACCCGGTCGACATCGGCAACGCGTGGGCGGAACAGCCCTGCAACTCGTGCCATACGGGAGGGCCGCAGTGATCGACATGGCTCGAGAGCCCCGCAGTAGCCGCGAGTTGGATCCGCTGCCGCTAGTTGCCGTGGTCGGCGTCGGAAACCTGCTGCTCTCCGATGACGGAGTCGGTATCCATGCGATACGCAGGTTGCGGAGCGATTCGCGCGTCCGATCGATGGCTCGCCTCATCGATGGCGGCACCGTGGGAACGGATTTGCTGGCGGAGGTTTGTGGCTGCGAGAAGCTGCTGATCGTCGACGCAGTGGATGCGGGTCTGCCGCCCGGCACTACCGTCCGGATGGATTTTAGCGGCCCGAACCCGCCGCGGATCGATACGCGGAACGCCCATCAGTCCGGAATCCCCGGACTGCTCGACGATTTGCGCCTGCTCGGCCAGGCGCCCCGTCATGTTGTTTTGGTGGGAGTCCAGCCTGCTGCGATTGGATTGGGAACCCGGTTGTCGCCCGCGGTCGCCAGCGCATTGGCTGCTGTGTCCGCGGAGGTCGTGCGGCAACTCGACCGGTGGACACCGGCCGGCGGCGCTACGAGCACCCAGGCGACGCAAAGTGCGGAGTCATGGGACGCCACGATCTCGAAAGGCGCAACAGAGACATCGAAAACTTCAGCAGCATAGAGAACACATATGAATGGAACTCGATCATTAAGAATCATCGCTTTCATGTCGATCGCGATCGGCCTCGGCATCCTCAGCAAAGCGGCGTGGGGCTTCGTCGCTTTCGGCGTACTGGTGCTGATCGACAACTTCGTTTTCCCGAGCCCTCCAGCACCACCGGATCACGCCGTTGCCGACAAGGAAATCCTGGAGCCGTAGCACGCTCCACAAGTTCCTGCCGATGCGCCCGGCAGCCGTGTCGGCGAGCTCTCAGAGACGCCGCGCCCGTGCCACGCCGTGCTTCGGATCGCCATAGGACCGCGCCGCGGGCCGAAGACGCCGAACCGGGATTTCCCGCCGGGTTGTGGACAAGCTGACAGCGCCATGAGTCTCCTCATGTAGGAGGACGAGACCTGCATCGCCGATAGGAACAGTTCCCTTCATCAGTAGGAGCAAAACCCGCCCAAATCGAGCAGCAGCGACGGCTGGGTTAGCGCAGTTCCACGATCGTGGCGCCCCAGCCGCCGGCTTCGGGTGGAGCGTCGCGGAAGGTGGCGACAAAACCGGTGCGCGCGAGGATGGCGCGGACGGTTTCGCGCTGCACGCCGATGCCGCGGCCGTGAACGATACGCACGAAGCGGAAGCCGCGTTCGCGCGCGAGCGCGAGGTATTCTTCGACGACCGGAGCGACGTCGCGCGGCGGCACGCTGTGGAGGTCGAACACGTCGGTGATGGGGATCGGGATGGGCTCGTCGGCGTCCATGGAGGCGTACCGGGAAGACTGCCACACAAAAAAACGCCCAGCCGGGGAAGCCGGCCGGGCGTGGGATTACCGTAATGCGCGCACGTGATGTCAGGCGACCTGCTGCGACCGGTACTGGCTCACGATCTCTTCCATCTGATCCTTCAAGCGGAGTTTCAGCTTCTTCAAACGACTTTCTTCCAACTGCTCATCGTTGGAGGGATGAGGAATCGCTTCGAGGGCGTCCAGTTTCCGGGCAAACTCTGAGTGCTGGCTGGCGAGCCTGCGAAACTCCTCGTGTGTATCCATCAGGTGCGCTTTCAACTGCTCCAGTGCGTTCCGTTCCATATGGGGCAATTCCTCCCGGTGAGGTTGCCACGCCGAGTCATGGGTCCGGAAGGGCTCGGTGGGTAATCTCTTGCGTGTTGTCGAAAAGGACGGCATCACCGTCTACACGCAACCTTAACATGAATGAAACTTCATGACAATAGCCGGTTCGGATGGATTCTCATAGTAGGCCGGACGATAGGTGACGGTCTGAAACCCAAGCGATTTGTAACACATGTGAGCGGCCAGGTTGGATTCCCGGACTTCCAGGTAAAACGCACCTTGACATTGATGAAAAAGTGAACACAGCAGCCCGCGCGCGACGCCCCGGCGGCGGAAGGCGGGAGCCACGGCGACGTTCAGGATCTCAAACTCCCGGTCGGCGACCTGCCGCGCGGCGACAAAACCGATCACGCTGGTATCGCCCACGGCGACCAGCAGGAGGTGCGCGAGGTAATCGGCGGGCGGCCAATGAGCGGCCTCGGGGCTGGCAGCCTGAATTGCGGCGATGGCGGCCAAATCTTCCGCATCGCCGGGGCGGATTACTGGCATATTTGATTATTATGCGCACGTTGCCCGTTCTGCTCTTGCTGCTGGCGCAACCTTTTTGGGAAGCCAGACCGCCCGAGAAATGGTCGGACGCCGAAATCGAAACCATGCGCCACGCGAGCCCATGGGTGCAGAGGGTGGGGCCGGCGCCCGGCCTGCTGGTCTGGCTGGCCACCGCCGAGCCGGTAATGGAGGCGGAGGAGGAAGCGCGCTTGCGCACCCGGCGCACCGAAAAAGAGCCGGATCCCGATTACGCCGCCTACCTCACGGAAAACCGCGAGCGGTCTTTCGTGCTGGCGATTGCCTACCCGACGCTGAAGGATCTGGGACGGGCCGAGGAGGACCGGCGCATGGAGCGGGAGTGCCAGATGATCGTGGGGCGGAAGACGTATGCAATCAACGGCGAGTTTCCGCCCACGCCATCGGACCCGGTGCCGCGGCTGGTGTTCCCGCGCGTGGTCGGGCCGGCCGACAAATCGGTCGTGTTCCGCCTATACCTGCCCGGGCTGAATTTTCCGGAACGGGAGCTGGAATTCCGCGTCAAGGACCTGCTATACCACGGCAAGCTCGAGATGTGAGGCGCTGCGGCGCGGTGCGTGTGTGGCCGCGTCGGGCGCTCTTTGTGCGGCGCCGGCAACTCGCCAGAAGCTGGCGGAACAAAGCGCTCCCCGGGGCGAGTTGGACACGGCGCGTTCCCGCCGGGCGACTTTCCGTGAATCGAAGCCGGGTCAGTGCAGGTAGTCAAACAGAGTGGATTTGGGGAGGTCGGATTCGGCTGAGAAGGCGGCCTGGAGCTGGGTGTTGGATTGCGCCAGGATCATCGCATCTTTGGTCACGTCGGAGTCCTGGATACTGCCGATCTGGGTTTGCAACTGGGTGTCGCGCGAACTGGAGTAAGTGGTGGCGCTCTGCAGGCGGTTCTCGACCACGCCGTAGAAAGACTGCATCTGGCTGAGGTGGGTGGAGGCGGTCTGCAGATTGGCCAATGCGCTCTGGATTTCGGTGGTGCTGTTGTCTTGCAGCGCCAGGTTGAGGTTGTTGAGGGCGGCGAAGACATTGCCGGTGGCGGGAGTGCCATCGGCGTTTTGATCGTCGAAGATGGTCTGCGCGGTTTTCGACGTCGCAAACGAACCGCCGGCCGGATCCTGAGTCTGCTGGGTTGCTGAGACCGTCAGCAACTGGTCGACGCCCTTCGCCGCAGCGGAGTTCAGCTTGTAGGAAGGGCTGTCCGGCTGATCGCCGCTGAAAATGTACTGCCCCTGCACCTGGGTCAGGCTGTAGTTCACCATCTGCGCCATCAGCCCTTGCACCTCCACCGCGAGGCTCGAGTCCGTGGCTTTCCCAGTGATCGAACTGGCCGCTTCGGTGCCGAGTTGGATGGCGGTGTTCATTACCTGAATGGATCCGCTGAGGGCGCTATCGGCGGCCGACGCCATGGAAGTGGCCACCGTCAGATTGGTTCCGATCTGCGTATTGAGCTGCTGGTCGGCGCGCAATTGGAGCAAGTCGTCGATCTGGCCGGGATCGTCGGACGGGGTGCTGATTTTCAGACTCGACGTGATTTGCTGGGTGGCCGTGGCGATCTGCTGCTCGATCTGGCTCACGCCATTGAGAAACGACTGGGCGAGCGGACTGACGTTGCCGACTGTCATATTGCCTCCCGATTACCCCAGCCCCGGCTGAAGCATGTTGATGGTGTCCTGCAATAACTGGTTCAGAACCGTGACCATTTCGGCGTTGGCCTCGTAGGACCGCTGGTATTCGACCAGCAGCGCGGCTTGCGTGTTCAGGTCCACACCGGAATCCTGCTTGAGTAAGCTCTGCGCCTGCGTCAGCGCCGACTGCGCCACGCTCTGCTCCTCGGTCGCGCTATTCACCAGATTCCCGGCCTGGGTGGCCAGATCGCCAAAGACCGCCGTGTAGCTCTCCCCATTGATCTCATCGGCCGCGGACGTCGGGTTCTCGAGCCCGGTAAGCGCCAATGGTATGCCGTTGGAAACCTCGGGCGGGCCGGGGGTGATCGCCGCCAGTTGGCTGGCAGTAATGGTGGAACTGACCGACAAGCTGGCCGCCTGGTTGGTGACGTTGGCCGTGTCGTAGGTAAACAGCGGCACACCTGAAACGGCTGGCGTGACGCCGTCCGCCGAAGCGTCGGAAATGTTGCCCGAGGTGAGTATCCCGTTCACCGTGTCGGCGAACTGCTGGGCTAGCGTATTGAGGCTGCCGGTTTCGGTGCCATCGCCGATATACGTGGGCAGAACCGTATTGCGGAAGTTGAGCAAGGCGCCCAGTTGGCCTCCGGCAACCGCGCTAGTAATATCGGTGCCGTCGGACGCCTTGACTTGGGCCAGCGGGGGCGCGTTCGTGTTGGTCGAATCGGCCGGCTGGTACATGTTGAAACTCAGCGGGAAATCCTGGCTGCCCATCGCCAGCGGAATCTGCCCGTCGAGCAGAACCGTGTACGAGCCGTCGGCCTGCTTGGTAGCGGTGACGGGAACGTACTGCGACAGGTTCTGCACCACGGTGTTCATCTGCGCATCGACGCCCGAATCGTTTCCGCGGTCCGCCATGCCCGCCGTGTTCAGTTTCTGCACCTGTCCCAGCAGCGTGTTCACCTGGCTGACGGTCTGCTGCAACTGCGATTGCGCCGTCGTGGCGGCGCTGGCCAGTCCGGAGGCTGTCTGATTAAAGGCCGTGGCCAGATTGCCGGCCGCCGTCAGCACCGCCTGCCGCGCCGTCGCATCGGAGGGAGTTTGCGTCCATGCCGAGAAGCTCTGGTACAGGCTACTCAACGCCGTCGAAATGCCGCCGCTGCCCGTCACGTTGAACAGCGATTGCAGGTTGGTCAAACTGTCGACGCTCTGCGTAGCCGCCCCCAGGGCGGTTTGCTGGTTGGAGACGTTTTGCTCCGCGTACTGGTTCTCCGCACTGACGACGGGCCCGGCCATCACGCCTCCAGCCAAGCCAACGCTGAGGTCGTCGGGCATCGTCAGCAGCGTCTGGGTCTGGCTGACGTAGCCGGGAGTGGAGGCATTGGCGACGTTGTTCGCGGTGACCGCGATCGCTTGCTGGAATGCATCGAGAGCGCCCGTCTGCACAAGAAGAGAGGAAATGAGTCCCGCAGCCATTATGGTTCACCCTTCTATCGACATTCGCCACATGCCCGAGATGGGAACGGCCTCGCCCTTCGGCGAGTACCCGCCAGTCATCGCGGAGAGAATTCGCAGCCATCCGGCATGGTATTGGGAAGCGTTCGAAAGGAGGCGACTGGCGCGGCGAATGACGATTTGGAGCCGCGCGGTTTCGCTTTTGGCGGCTTCCCCAGCCGGTTGCCAGTCCCACACCCTCCGTCCCTGCCGTAACGCCTCGGCCGCCCGCTTGAGCGCTCCCTCGCACGCCCTCACACCTTCCGGCGTTGCCAGAACCAGCGACCGGCACGCGCCTTCCACCTCCGCACGCACTGCCGCCAGCCCTTCTGCCACGTCGACCGGCATGACTATTGATTTCCTGCGGTCAGCGCCTGGGCGACCATCGCCCGGCTGGTGGCCTGCGAATCCGCCTGGTAGGTGCCCTTCTGGTACTGCGCCGACAGCGCTTGCACGTTGCTCGCATTGTTGGTGGCGAATGCCGACATGGCCCGCGCCAGGCCCCCTAAAGTATTGGAGAATTCCACCCGGTCTCCACTGCTAGTCTGCTTCGCGGCGGTGCTTCCGGTTGTTGAACTGGCGCGTTGGGTTTCCTGCGCGCGCCCGGACTCGACCGCCGACCCGCTGTTCAAATTTCGATCGACAACCTTCATAGCCGTTACGTTTACCTCTGCTGAGTATCATATCGGCGAGATAGGGCAAGGGCTTTAGCCAAAACGAGAGTGCAGTTTGCATTAATTCTAAAGTCCCGGCAGTTTCCGTCGATTGTTTGGAGTAACCGGCCATGAACGCGACCAGAGTCCAGACGAAGATCCTGTGGATTGATAACAATCGGGATACCCCTGCAGCGGGGCCGGGCGACCCAACTTTCGCCTGGCTAATCGAGCACGTGGGGGCGGCGGCGGGGATCGAGCGCCTCCCGCAGCATGATTACGGGGCGATTGTGTTGGATTTTCCCATACCTGACTGGAATCCCCCGCTCCTGGTGGAGCGTGTCGGGCGTCTGGCACCCGGGGTCCCTATCCTGGTGAGGGATCAGTCGGCCACGCTCAACGATGCCGTCCGGCTGGCGAATCTCGGTGTCCAGGAGTTCCTGGGTCCGCCGGGAGAGGAGTACCGGCAGATTGAGCGGGTTCTCCACGAGCGCCACAGCCGAAGCCTGGCGCGACTCGCGTTGCGGGCTGGGATGGAAGACTGGGAGCGGTTGCTGGTGGGGGACAGTCAGCAACTGCGCCGGGTGGCCAACCTGATCCGGCTGGTCGGTGCGCGGCGGGCCACCGTGCTGATTACGGGCGAAACCGGCACCGGCAAGGAACTGGCCGCGCGCGCCTTGCACCTGGCCGGGCCGCGGCGCGCGGGGCCTTGGGTGGCGGTGAACTGCAGTGCGCTGCCGGAAAATCTGCTGGAAGCCGAGCTGTTCGGCCACGTGCGCGGTGCCTTCACGGGGGCGGTGCAGAGCCGCATGGGCCGCTTCGAACAGGCGCAAGGCGGCACCATATTCCTCGACGAGATCGGCGAACTGCCGCTCGAGTTGCAGGCCAAGCTGCTGCGCGTGCTGCAGGAGCGCGAGTTTCAGCGGCTGGGCAGTTCGGAGACCATCCGCTCGGATGCGCGGGTGATCGCCGCCACCAATGGCGACCTGTCGCAACGCATTGAACAACGCAGGTTCCGCGAGGACCTTTTTTACCGACTCAACGTAGTACCGATACGGATGCCGGCGCTGCGCGAGCGGCCGGGCGACGTGCCGGCGCTGGCTGAGCACTTCGTCGAGAAAATCTGCCGGCAGGAAGAGATTGCGCTCAAGTCGATTGCGCCCGAGGCCGCCGAACGATTGAGCGCGCACAGTTGGCCGGGCAACGTACGCCAACTCGAGAACTCGATCGAAATGGCGGTGGCGCTGAGCGGCGACCGCGACCTCCTGGTGCCCGGCGACTTTCCGCTCCCGCGCCAGGAACGGGTGGCGGTGTATACGCCGGCGGACGATTCGCCGCTGGTGGCGGTGCCGGACGGGGGGTTGGATTACGACCGCACGGTGGCCCTGATTGAACGCAGCATCCTCGAACAGGCCCTGCGCAAGACGGGCGGCAACAAGAAAGCCGCCGCCGACATGCTGCGCCTGAAACGCACGACGCTATCGGCGAAGATGCGCAGTTTGGAGCCGGAGGGATGCGGGTGAGCGGGGCGGGCACACCAGACGGCCAGCCGCACAATTGTTGGCGCCCTCAGCCGCCGGTTCCGTTACTGGCACGGCGATTTCCCGGATCCGGACAAACCACGCCCGTTTCGCGGCACGAAAGCTGAGACGTTGTTGACTCTGCTGGGCCAATCCAGGCTGCTGAATTGCTTCTCGCTGGCATCAGGAGAACCAAAGAATGATTCGAGCCTTCGCTATGATCGCCCTTGGCGCGGTCTTCTCCGGCCTGGCCTTCAACCAAGCAGCCACCAGCGCACCGGCTTTTGAGGTGGCGTCGGTCAGGGTAAACACTTCCGCGGAGTCCCGGACTTCGGACAGCCTTGACAACGGGAGATTGATGCTTCACAACTACCCGATGCTTGGGATCATTGCCTTTGCCTACTCGATAGGCTTCGACAGGGTCGCGGGTCCGGGCTGGCTCTATACCGAGCGCTACGACATAGACGCCAAGTTCGCGCCCGACAAGAAGTTTACCCGTGACGATCTGCTGATGATGATGCAAGGCCTGCTGGCCGAACGGTTCCACCTGACCCTCCACCACGAACGGAAGCCCATACAGGTTTGGGCGCTGGTGATGGGAAAGAACGGACCGAAGCTCCACGCGTCCACCGAGAATGAGTTCAAGACAACGTGCGGCCGGCAGGGTGCGCAAACCGCTTGCCAGTGCAAGAAAACGACCATGAGCCAACTGGCGGAACAACTTCCTCACTGGGTCTCGCGCCCTCTTTTCGACGCACCGGTAGTGGATCAGACTGGCCTCCAGGGTTTCTACGATTTCAGCCTTACCTGGACTCCCACGGACAGCCCCGACCAATCCGTCGAGCCTCCTGGCCTTACGCTCTTCGATGCCCTCCAGGAGCAACTTGGCCTGAAGCTGGAACTGCGGAAGGCGCCGGTGGACCGCCTCATCATCGACCACGTCGATCGGGTTCCCACCGAGAACTGATCCCTCGGCGTCGCTGGTGCCGCGCAAACCCATCCCAGAAGCGGACATACCGCGCACATTTCGGGACATCGGGGCTGAAACGCCGTTGATTTGACTGGGGCAATCCTGGCCTTTGAATTGCACTTAATTCGGACTTATGTCACCGACTGAGTGGGTCCGCGACTTGCGTCTGGCGCTGCGGCTGCTGGCGAAGAACCCGGGGACGACGGCGTTGGCCGTGCTCTCGATTGCGCTCGGGATCGGGCTGACCACGGGGCTGTTCGCCGTCGGCGACGCCGCCCTGCTGCGGCCGCTGCCGGTCGAGAAGCCGCAGGAACTGTGGCGAGCGAATTCGCGCGGCGACGATGGCAACTGGATGATGTACGGCTGGCCGGATTATTTGGACATGGCCAAGGCGCTCGAAGGCCGTGCGCAGCTTGTGGCCTCGCAGCGCCGCGGCGTTCAGGTGGGCGATGCGAGCGATAATGTCATCATCCAACCCGCCTCGCCCAACCTCTTTCAAGCGCTTGGGGTGAAGGCCGCGCTGGGCCGCGCGTCGCTGGGTGAGGCCGCGGGAAGGCCAGAGACCGTATTGGGTTACCGGCTCTGGCAGACACAATTCGCGAGCGATCCGCATATCGTCGGCAAGACCGTGCTGCTCAACCACAAGGCATTCCTGGTGGCGGGCGTGATGCCGCCGGGCTTCACCGGCCTCGAACGCGGCATCCTGGTCAGCGTCTGGGTGAGCGCAGACGCCTGGTTCCACACGCTGGGGAACCCGGAGGAAGAGCAGTCGCGCTACGGGCAGTTCGAAATCGCGGCGCGATTCGGCCCTACCATGACTGAGGCGCGCGCGGAGGCGCAGCTCGACGCCGCTATTCGCGGTCCGGGCAAGCATAAGCCCGCGCCGCACGGCGTGGCGGGAACGTCGCTCGAATGCGTGGGGCGGCCCCTGGGGTTCTACGCGGTATTCGGCGGCGGGTTTGTGGCCGTTCTTGGCCTGGTCCTGTTCGTGGCTTGCGCTAACGTGGCGCAATTGCGCCTGGCGCAGGGCGAAGCGCGCCGCAAGGAACTGGGCGTGCGGATCGCGCTCGGCGGCGGCGGCTGGCGGGTGGCGCGGCAACTGTTGCTGGAGACCGTGCTGCTCGGCGTGGCGGGCGCGGGGCTGGGACTGGTGCTGGCGCAGACGCTGATCGAAAAAGTCACCGAGTTCGCTCACGCGATGGATCGTTTCATCGATTACGGTATCCGGCTGGATTACCGCGTGCTCGCGTACTCGGCTGGCGCGCTATTGCTGGCGCTGGTGGTGGCCGGGGCGTGGCCCGCGCTGCACGCGGTCCGGCTCAACATCTCGGACGTCCTGAAGCAAGCCCAGGGCGTCACGGCGCGGCGGCGCGGATGGCAGCCGAAGGCGCTCGTTGTCGCCCAAATCGCGGTGAGCGTGGCGCTGTTCGGCATCGCGGTGCTGTTCTTGGCCAGTCTTCACAACGCCACCCAAGTGCGGCCCGGACTGGACCCGAATAAGAAGGTACTGGCGTTGTCGGTGGCTCCGAAGCTCAAGATGGCGCACGCCGCCTGGTGCGACCAGGCGAGCGAGCGGCTGGCCGCGCTGCCGGGGGTGCGCGGCGCAACGTATGCGCGGCGGTTGCCACTGAGCGGTTCCGGCGCCGGGATGACGGCGCGCGTCGAAATTCCAGGCATGGCGCCGCTGGGCGTGCCGCTCAACAACGTCGGCAGCGGTTACTTTCGCCTGATGGGCACACGCGTGGTAGCCGGGCGCGGCATCGACAGCCGGGATGGCGAGGGCGCACCGCCAGTGGTGGTGGTGTCGCAGACGTTTGCCCGCACGGTGCTCGGCAGCCGCGCGCCCATCGGCAACTGGGTCCGCATCGATGGCAAGTTGCGCCAGGTTGTGGGCGTGGCCGAGGATGGTCCGTCGAATGACCTGCATGATCCGCCGGAGCGGTTCGTCTTCCTTCCCTACGCCCAGGCGCCGTGGGGCGATATCACGTTGCTGGTGGAAACCGCTGGCGAGCCGGCCGCGCTCGAGCGCGCCGCGCGTGCCGCGATTCATGATTTCGACCCGGGAGCGTGGGTCTACGAGTCGACCACTCTGCGCAAGACCGTGGACTTCGCGCTTTCGCCCGACCGCTTCATCGCCACCGCCGTCAGTGCCTTGGGCCTCAGCGTGGTCCTGCTCACCGCGGCCGGCCTCTTTGGCGTGCTGCTCTATGGGGTGAACCGGCGGACTCGGGAGTTCGGGCTGCGTGTGGCGCTGGGCGCGCGGCCGCGGCAACTCGAACGGCAAGTGCTGGGCGAATCGCTGCGGATGGCCGCGATTGGAGTGCCGATCGGGCTCGCCGGGCTGGCGGCGGGGGCGCGCCTGGCGGGCTCGATGCTGCTGGGGGTGACGCCGCTCGACCCGCTGACGTACATTCTGAGCGCGGTTGCCGTGGTGGGCCTTGCGCTGGCCGCCGCATGGATTCCGGCGCGCCGCGCCACCCGCGTGGATCCGATGGAAGCGCTGCGGGCGGAGTGAGGCGGGGCGCGAGCGAATCCCGCTTTCGTAAACTGGTGATGTATGCAAACCGGAGAACCCAGCCGGACAGCCCGCGCCGCGGCCTTTCACCGCGCCGCCCATCAGGTGTTGGAACACGGCCGCATCTTCGCCGATCCGCTGGCACTGCGGATACTGGGCCAGGACGCGGACGCCGTCGCCCGGGAAGCTGAGGCGCGCCCATCCGGACGAAGGATGCGAATCTTCATCGCAGCGAGAACGCGCTTCGCGGAGGATGCTTTGGCGGCCGCGATCGAGCGGGGCGTCCGGCAACTTGTGGTGCTCGGCGCGGGCCTCGATACCTATGCGTATCGAAGCCCGTGGCGCGACCGGCTGCGGGTTTTCGAGGTGGATCATCCGTCTACGCAGGCGTGGAAACTCGAGCGGCTGGCCGAGGCTGCCATCCCGGTGCCGGCCTGGCTGACCTTTGCGCCGGTCGATTTCGAGCGGGAGACTTTGGCCGAGGGCCTGCAGGCCGCAGGCTTCGACGCGGCGCAGCAGACATTTTTCACTTGGCTTGGAGTCGTTCCTTACCTCACGGAGGAAGCCGTATGGGCGACCGCCGGTTTCATCGCGAGCCTTCCTCACGGCGCGCACGTGGTGTTCGACTACGGTGAGGATCCGGCATTGTTGTCTCCGGAAGTGCGCGACAGCCACGAGAAGCGCGCGGCGCACGTGGCCGCGATGGGCGAAGCTTTCGTGAGTCGCTTCACGCCGGATGGACTTCGCGCCAAGCTGACCGGCCTTGGGTTCTCCGAAATCGAAGACCTGGGGCCGCGGCAGATCGCCTCCCGCTATTTTCCCAGCCGCGCCAGTTCCGCCCCGGAGAGGGGTGGACACATCTTACGCGCGAGTACGGTTGCGGGCTCGACCACTGGCGGTGAAGACCTGCCCGCCGCTTGATGGACCGGCGCTGGTCGCCCATCGACGATTAATCCTGAGAACCGGCGCTCGGCTACAGCACTAGCATTACATCCGATGCTACGAACGCTGATAGTTGCGCTGGCCGCGCTGGGATTGCCGCTGGCGCTGGCGGCCGCCGAGCCGGGTTTCAAGGCCGAACTGGTGGGCGGGACTCCGGGCGAGTTCCCGACCAAGGGCAGCGTCCGGCTGGACCTGACCGACGGCGACACGATGACGTTGCAGGCGGGCAAGAGCGCGCTGCGGGTGTCCTATCAAAAGGTCAATACGCTCGAATACGGCCAGACGGTCGCCCGGCGGTACGCGGCGGCGGTGTTGATTTCGCCGGTGCTGCTGTTGAGCAAGGCGCGGAAGCACTTCGTCACGCTGGGCTTCACGGACGTGGAAGGCAAACAGCAGGCGCTGGTGCTGCGGGTGAATAAGGGCGACATACGGAGCGTGCTGGCGGGTCTGGAGGCGCGCACGGGGCGGCGGGTTGAGTTTCTGGACGATGAGGCGCGCAAGGCGGGCAAGGGATGAGATCAGGAATATTGCTGGCGGCCGCGCTGGCTGCTTCTTTCGTGTGCGCCGCCGGGGACGCGGTCACGGCGGCGATTGACGCGGGGAATCTGCGGCAACTGCTCAGCGTGCACCGCATCTATGTGGACCGGCTCACGGGCGGCGAAACCGCCGCGCAGATGCGCGACATCCTGATCAGCAGCCTGGCCGGCTCCAAGCTGTTCGTGCTGACGGAAAAAGAGGAGCGCGCCGACGCGATCCTGCGCGGAGCGGCGGAGGACCTGGTGTTTACCGAAACGCATCAATCCTCGGACAGCATCAACGCGCACATGAACCTGAGCAATCGGACCGGCTCGGGGAATTACGGCAAGGGCAGCGCGGGGGGATTGGGGATTGGCGACAGCGAAAGCGAACACTCGGCCGAGCGGCGGCATGAGGCGCTGGCGGCCGTCCGCCTGGTCAACAAGGATGGCGACGTGATCTGGTCGACCACGCAGGAAAGCCTGGGTGCACGGTTTCACGGTTCGAGCGCGGACGTGGCGGAGAAGATCACCGCGCAACTGAGAGAAGACATCGAGCGGGCCAAGGTGGGGCATTAGCGGCGGGCGAACAGAATGCGGGGGGCCAGAACAGGCTCGACCCAGGCGCGTAACGGCAGAACGACTACGCCAATTGCGCACGGCTGTGTCAATCGCGCGGCCATCTGAATCACCATAAGGGCCGCAGGCTCGTCGCACTATTCGATGATGGCGCCCTATTCGGAGTCCTTGTAGTAGACCTTGATTGGAATGCGTTTTGACGTCCCCTGCCACTTGCCATTCACCATCTGCTGGTGGCGCACATAGACGTATCCTTCTTCTTTCGTCGCGTCCTCGATGAACCGGGACACCGGCACTGGCCGGTCGTTGACCACGGCAAACTCGTCGGTTTCGTGATAGCAGCAGCCGCTCTTCATGGAGGTTGACAGACGCTTGTGTGCAGGGTCGAGGTGAAAGAAGTCGAGTGATCGCCCTGCCAGTTCGCTAAAGGGCTTACTGAACCTGAAACTGGCCTGCGCCGGAGAGAAGAGATACACGTCGTAACTGGGGCTTCCGTAGCCTCCGCCGTTGCCGTTCTGAATCGCAAGGTCCTCGTGGCCATCGAAGTTAAAATCTCCCACTTCGATCGCGTCATAATCGCAGATGTTGTCCATGGTAATCGTCTGGAAAGGCGTTGCAGCTCCTTTCTTGAAGATGAGGACGCGGCCCGGGCCCTGATTCCCCCCTGGATCACGCGGCTGCATTCGGACGACGAAGTCAAGGAGGCGGGACTTGTCGGTGTATCGGTCTTCCTTGATACTGGCGGGGTCGAAGGGCGTCCGGGAATCCAGTTCCTCGATGCGCGCGGTGTAGGCCTCTCGGACGCAGGAAACGAGATCGTTGCCGTCGCACTTGTCCGATACTTGATCGAGCCACTGGCGCTCCTCGATTCGCAACGTCAGATCGCCCTCGCCGGCTTTCGCGAGCGCCTGTTTGTAGGACTGCGCCAGTCGCTCGTCAAGGGCGGACAGCGCACTGTCCGCACAGACGGCCTTTTCGATTGGCGTCGTTGCCAGCTTGCAATTGAAGCTCGCGCAGATGGCGGAGGCAACCGCGAACAGCCCACAGATGGGAAGGAGCCTCATAATCAATCACCCGACGGGCTGAAAGCTCGTCGCACTGTGAATCAGAACGTCCTCGAAGAACTTGGCGAGCGCCGCTATGTCATCCGCCCGATCCACACCGTTCACCATCCTACGGGCATTGCGGTAGTCGGTCTTGTCGTTCAGATACTTGCGGAACGTCTGGTTGTTGGCGAAGGCCTTGCCCGTCCTCATGCTGGCGGCCATAATGCGGTACGAGACCGCCGGTTCTTTGACCAGATCGGGGTTCAAAACAAAGTCAACGCCGCGGCCCAACTCGGCGCCCGCAGTGAGATAGTTTTGCCAGTGCGTCAACTGTACATACCCGCGGCCGAAGTAGACCTGCGGCGCCCCTTGGTCTCCAGCGTAAGCCGCTGCGGCAGTTCCGAATTTACCGTGAAGCTCCTCGCTTGTTCCATCCTTGCGCCCGAGAAACTGCCTGCCGCGCTCGCCCGTCAGGTGTACACCTCCAGCCTCTCGCCGCACCTTGAACGTTTCTCCGTACGAGTCTTTGTGTGCCCCGCCTTTGTCGCGTTCATCAATCGGGGCCCACTCGGCCCAGGCTTCCACGTACACGGTAGCCAAAATGTAGGCCATCCAACGGATGTCGAGAATCTCCGGGTCGTTCTCCATGAACCCGAGGAATTGGTAAAGGTGTTCTCTCCGGGCAGCACCGTGCGGGCCTTTCAGGAGTTTTCCGCATCGGTCCTCGAAGCCTTTCCTGTTGATAAATCCACGGAACATATAGTTCTTGGTTTGCGCCCGCCAGACTCGCGCCATCGTTTGGAGCTGATCGTCAAGTTCGGCCAGTCGGACCAACGTCTGGCTGCGGGGCGGAATACAGCCAGAGTAGATTTCCCGTCCAGCGGTGATTTGTTCGACCTTCTGAAACTGCCCGATGGCCTTGCTCAGCAGCGGGACCGACGGAGGACTGGGAGGCGGTGCCCACGCCCACATCCCGATATCGAACGCGGATCCTCCGTTGATCTTGTAATTCGCTTCGTGGAGCCGCCACAACATCGGCCAGACCGTGCGAATGTCTCCGGGCCGGTTGGCGTCGGGGTAGGCGCGCTTGAACGCGGGCGAGCCGTCGCCGCCGACTGCGCTCCACAGGACGGGTACCTGGATGTCTTCGCCTGTCCGGCTCTTGGCTGGGTGAGAGGGTTTCTTGGTTACCGGCATCACGTCTTCCTAGCCACCAATTCAAAGATTCTCGGATAAGATTATCACATTAGACCGCGCAGGGCGTGAGAGACCTATCGAGCGAATTAACGGGAGCGGCGCGTCATGGAGCAAGCTAAAGCATGCCCCACCGGTATAATCGAAGAATGTCCTTCGCGCGCGGCGCGCTCGGGTGGCTGCGGGTTTTGCTGTTGGGCTGGATCGTCATTCTGTGGGTATGGCCGGGCAGCGATATTCCGGTCGCGAAGGGGATGGGCAATCTGGCGGCGAATTCTTCGTTCGAAATTCTCAGGGAGCGCGATGCGGCCGGCAGCTTGTTCGCGGACTGGGAAGCGAGCGCGGCGGATGGCTGTTCGGTCGAAGTCGGACTGGTGGCGCACAGCGGGCGGACATCGGCGCTGCTCGATTGCGCGACGGCGGGGAAGATACGGCTAAGCCAGCGGCGGGAACTGGCGCCGGGCAGGTACCGGGTTGGCGCGTATCTGCGCGGGCTCGACATCGCGGGCTCGGGCGGAAATCGCGCGATCGAGTTCACCTTCGACGGCCTGGCGATCAGCCTCGAAAAGACGGGCACGTTCGGCTGGACGCGGTTCACTTACGTGGCCGAAGTTGGCGAACGAACGCGGAGTGGGCCGTCCTTCGAGTTGTCCGCGCCGGGACTGCTGTGGATCGACGACGTATCGATCGAACGCGTGGGCAACGATGTCGAACTGACCGCCGAAGCGGAGTGGGGCAACCAGGAAGCGCCCGTCGCGCCGCCGGGCGCGCTCGGCCGTGGCGAAGTGCATTGCGCGAAGTGCGGCTACCGGAATAGCCCCGAGTGGAAGAGATGCTATGCCTGCGGCGCCGCGCTCGGCGACCGGCGGACGGAGATCGCGCCGGCGGAACGCGTGCTCGCATCGTTCGAAACGGGCAATCCGTTCACGGGCGGCGTGGTGGTGGAGGCGCGCGCGACGGGCGGCAAGGCGCTGCGCATCGACAGGAAATACGCAGCAATGCGGCAATCGCAGGATTGGTCCGGGTACGACCTGTTCCAGATGGACCTGTACACGGACGCGCGCGAGCCGCTGCCGATTGCGCTCGAATTCTGGGACCGCGGCACGACGGACTACTGGAGCCGGGTCAACTACAACGCCGTGGCGCCGCCGGGAGTGAGCACGTTGACGATTCCGCTGCGGGAGTTGGCGGTCGGCGAGCGGAACCGGCCGGGCCGCGGGCTGCGGCTCGACGCGATCACGCGCGTGGTGGTGGGGGTCGGCGATGCGCCCGCGGCGCCGCTGTTCGTCTCCGGATTGCGGCTGGTGCGCGACGTTGCCATCCGGAAGGCGCAGTTCGACGGGCTGCTCGCGTTCGCGCTGGGCACGGGACCGGCGATGGATGGATTCACCGCCATCACGCCGGCGACGTTGTACAACGCGGGCCGCGGATACGGGCTGAAGGACGCGCACATCTGGCGGGCGGTGGATTCGCTCGGCACGGATCCGCTATACCGGCGGTCTCTCGCGATTGAATCGGGCGGCCTGGCGGTGGACGTTCCGAACGGGAAGTATCGCGTGTTCGTCAATCTCGACAGCCCGGCGGGATACTGGGGTGAATACCAGATCTATCGCGACCGCTCGATTCGCGCGCAGGGGAAAACGGCGATTGCCGAGCACCAGGATTTTGCGGCGTTCAGGAAGAAGTATTTTCAATTCTGGGATCGGGACGATCTCGCTTCCGACGATACGTTCGACAAATACGATCGCGCGCACTTCCACGAGCAGACATTCGACGTAACGGTAAACAACGGCCGGTTGTACCTGGAGTTCGTGGGCGAGCAATGGGCGGCGAGCGTATCGGCGGTGATTATTTTTCCGATCGAAAAGGCCGCCGGGGGCGCGCGTTTTCTCGACGCGGTGCGGCAAGAGCGGCGCGCCTATTTCGACTACGCCTACCAACGCGTTTTGCACCGCGCGACCGGCGATGCACTCGCTCCAACCGAAGAGGAGGCGGCACGCGGGTACGTGGTTTTCCATCGCGACTTCATGAGAGACGTGTACGACAACGACACGCCCTTCGGCGGCGAACGGGCGACCGAACTGAGCGCGGGAACGTTCGCAGGCGAGCAAGCGCCGGTGACGGCATCGATTCTGCCGCTGCGAGACCTGGGGCGCGGCACGATCGCCGTGAGCGCGTTGCGCGGGGTGAGTGGCACGGTTCCGGCCAGCGCGATTGACGTTGGGTACGTCAGCTACCGCATTACGCGCGTGACGGCGGATGGCGCGGTGTACACGATTACGCCGCGGCTGATTCTGCCGCGCAACGCCGTCGATTTACCGCGCGGGACCACGCGGACGTTCTGGCTGACGGTGCATGCGCCCGCAGGCACTGTGCCTGGCGCGTACACGGGCCAAGTGACGTTCACACCGCAGAAGGGCGCGGCGGTGCGCGTGCCGCTGCGGTTCACCGTGCGCAAGGGCACGCTCGATGCAGCCGATATTCCGGTGGGTCCGTTCGGCGGCGCGACTGGGATACCCTGGTTTGCAGACGACGCGGACACTACGGCGTTCGACGACGAAATGACGGCCAAGAGCCGGCGCGCGTTGCGCGAGCGCGGCTTCACGATGATCTCCGGCATTCCGCGGATCGATTATCGCGGCTTCGCGAACGGCGCGCCGGTGCTCGATTTCAGCGTGGCGGATCGCGAGATGACCGACGCCAAGGCCGATGGATTCCTGGCCGTGGATTCCTATGGCGCCGGGGTGACGGGCCTGGACGCTTACCAGCGGGACACGGCGAAGATGAGCGCAGCGGGATTCAAAGACTACAGCGCTTTCGTCAAGGCGATCTACACGGCCATCGAGCGACACGCGCGGGAGAACGGCTGGCTGCCGGTGTACTGGAACCTGGGCGACGAACCGGCGGGCGATGGGTTGCGGCAATCGATCGAGAATGCCGAGGCGTATCGCCGCGCGTTTCCCGTGGGGCCGCCGTTCTTCACGGCCGCGCTCGGCCTCTCGGGGCGCGGCGCGAGCGATCCGGCGTTCGTGCTGGCGCGGACGCTGGGCGCGCCGGCGTTCGGTTCCTTCAGCGAGCGGGACATCAGGCTGCTGCGGCAAAGCGGCGGCGCATGGGCGTTTTACAATGGCGGAAATCGCTGGACGTACGGCGTGCACCTGTACAAAGCGGCCAGGGAATTCGGCGTGAAGTTCCGCCTGGCGTGGCACTGGGACGCGGCGGCGGGCGATCCTTATTACGCGCTCGATTGCAGGGAGGACGATTACGCCTGGGCAAACGCGGGGCCGGACGGGCAGTTGGTGCCGTCGGTCGAATACGAGCGTATTGGCGCGGGGCTGGACGATTACCGGGAGTTGATCACACTCGCGCGGCTGGCCTCGGTGCGGCGCGGAACGGGGGCGCAGCGGCTGATCGCGGCGCGCATGGCGGCTTTCCATTTGGAGGATCGAGATCACGACCGGCTCTTCGGCGTGGAGGATTGGGCCGTGTTCCGGCGGAAGACCGAGAATGCGATTGAGGATCTCGAATAGGCGCGGGTAGGGCGGGAGATAGCCGGTACAACCGCGTGCAACCGCTCCCTTTGGTCGCGGCTCCGATAGATTGCGCGCCGCGATTGGGTACAGTTATAGCGACTCGAGACACAGCGCCGGTGATTTCACGAAAGGAATTTCTTGCAACCAATGACTAACCAACCAGTCGAAGAAGACGGGCTCCCACTTTGGGAACGCTACGCGGACCAGTTTCCGGTTCGCCAGAATCTGACTTATCTGAACCACGCGGCGGTGGCGCCGTTGGTGAAGCCGGCGGCGGAGGCGATGCAGAAGCTGGCGGAGGATTGCACGCGTTTTGGCAGCATTCATTACGACCAATGGTTGAGCGCGTATGAAGGACTGCGCGTGGCGGCGGCGCGGCTGATCCAGGCCGAGCGCGGGGAGATCGCGCTGGTCAAGAACACGTCGGAGGGAATTGCGACGGTGGCGCTCGGCCTCGATTGGAAAGCGGGCGACCGCGTGGTCGGTTTTCGCGAAGAGTTCCCGGCCAATTTCTATCCATGGAAACGGTTGGAGTCGAAGGGCGTGACGGTCACGTGGCTGAGCGCGACCGACCCGCTCGATCGGATCGAGGAAGCTTGCCGCGGAGCGCGCCTGCTGGCGATCAGCTTCGTGCAGTTTCTCACCGGGTACCGGGCGCCGCTCGCAGCGATTGGCGAGATATGCCACCGCAATCGGTGCATTTTCGTGGTGGATGCGATTCAAGGCCTGGGCGCGTTTCCGATCGACGTGCGGGCGTGCCACATCGACGCGCTGGCTGCGGACGGGCATAAGTGGCTGCTGGGGCCGGAGGGTTGCGGCATCCTCTATATACGGCGCGAACTTCAGGACCGGATCGAGCCGGTGGAATTCGGTTGGACCAACGTGGCCGGGTATGCCGATTACGCGTCGCGCGACATGGCGCTGCGCAAGGATGCGGGCCGCTACGAATGCGGGACGTTGAACACGATCGGATGCTTCGGGCTGCGGGCGGCGATCGAGTTTTTGCTCGCGGTGGGCGTCGAGCGAATCGGGCCGGCGGTAGAGAGCCTGGGCGACCGTATCGCGGCGGGCGTCGGTGCGCTCGGATACGAGGTATTGGGACAGCGGACGCCAGAGAGCGGCGCGGGCATCGTGAGTTTTCGCAAACCGGGGATGGAAGCCGGGGCCATCGTACGCCGTCTGCGCGAAGCGCGCATTTCCTGCGCGCCGCGCACGGGGTGGGTGCGCACGTCGCCGCACTTCTATATCAGCCCGGCCGACATAGACCGCATGTTAGGCGAACTGCCGTAGTTACTCGCGCGGTCTTCGGGCGAGTGGCGTGGTTTTCGATGCCGCGGGCACCGCTCCTTTTAGTCGCGGTTCCGTTCGGAGGTCGCGGCTCGGTTCATTAGTCGCGGCTTCGATGTCGAAAGAACCGGTAACCCGCGGCGTCCGACTTAGTGGGCTTCGTGCAGCCAGGCAGTCATCGCGGGGCGATTGACGGCGATGCCGGAACGCGAGTAGCGCAGTAATCCGTCGCGCCGGAACTGACTCATGTAATGGGTAACGATCTCGCGCGAGGTGCCGACATACTGCGCCAGTAACTCGTGGGTGAACGGCGCCATGGATACGGTACCATCCTGACTCGCGGTTCCCAGGCGTTCGGAGAAGCGAAGCAGCGAACGCGCCAGGCGCCGCGCGATGTTATCCACCGAGAGACTTTCCACGCGGCGGGCGAAATCGCCGGAACGCTGCACCAGAATCTGCAGCAGCGCCATGGCCAGGCGGGGCCGTTTAGCGATGGCCACCTCGATTTCCGCCGACGTCCAGGACATCAGCCGCGTGTCTTCCAGGGCGACGGCCTGATCGGAGCGGGCCGGCGCATCGAGCAGCGCGGACTCGCCGAATAAGTCGTCGGGCCGGTAAATGTCCACCACGACTTGCCGTCCATCGCCAGCCAGCCGCGAGACCTTGACTCTGCCGGCGATCACCAGATAGACGGCGAGCGAAGGCTGCTGTTGGTTGTAAATCGTTTGACCCTTCAGATACTCCACGACACTGGTGCGTGGAAGAAACGCCAAAGGATCTTCTAAAGACCGCGACGGCGCCATCACGGCTGGACTAGTTGCCATTTCCGAGCCCTCCATTCAGACTGTGCCGTTCCCTTGGGGACGGCAGTTACCTCCGAGCCTCCTGAGTAAGCCCGGCCAAAAGAGAACGATATCTGCCATAGATGATACGGCGTTCTTACTAAATCGGCAAGGGACAATTACAGCCCCGGCTAGAGGAGTGTAGCGCTAAGCGGGGGCCCGGCTCAGGTGCAAAAGTGTGGATTCTACCGTGTAATAACATACACTTGGAGGGGAAAGAGAGTACGGGAGAGGGGTTTAGCGAGGCCAGCAAATTTACAATCGGGAAACGCGGGCTGCGAAGCGGGAGGCCGGTCGAGCGACCCGCCAGCTTGCCGTGAGGGGGAAGAAATAGCGAATTAAATCGTATTTGTTATGATAAGAAATCTCCCACGGGAAAGTCGAGGACGAGTGTCACGAGATTCGCTTGAGGACGTCTACCGCCGCCGCGGTTCGACGCGTTGGCAGGACCGGCTGGGCCGGCTGCTGGCTCCGCCGGCGCCATATGTGATGAACCCGACCGAGCCCAAGGATTTTCCGCTGGGGCGATGGAACTTGTATATAGGCGGAGCGGGCAGGCGGCCGGCTGGCTACGTCAACCTGGACCTGTTTGCGGTGGCGGGCGTGGACGTGGCGGCCGACGCGGAATTGCTGCCGTTTGGCGACAACGTGTTTCAAAGGGTGGAATGCGACGCGGTGCTCGAGCACGTGCGGCGGCCGGAACGGGTGATGGAGGAAATCGCGCGGGTGATGGCGCCGGGCGGCTACCTGCATCTGGTGACGCCGTTCTGCCATCCGTTTCACGAGTACCCGAAAGACTACCGGCGCTATACGCTGGACGGATTGAAAGAACTCGCCGGCGGCTTCGAGCCGGTGGCGGAAGGTTGGCGGACGGGGCCGACGGCGACGCTGCTGGTGATCGCGATCGAGTACGCCAAGCTGCTGCTGCCGTGGCGCGCGTGGCGCGGGCTGGTGCATGGAACGCTCGGCTGGCTGCTGTTTCCACTGCGGTACGTGGACCTGTGGCTGCTGCGGACCGGGCGGGCGGGGCGCATCGGCAACCACTGCTATCTATGGGTGCGGAAGCGCGAATAGTGGGCTCTGCTATGATGAATCTTCTCCCGCATGATCGTTGAGGCCAAAGTTGTCTGCTTCGATTCGATCTCGCTCGATAGCGGCGCCACGCTCGCTCCGGTCGAGGTGGCATACGAAACCTATGGCCAGTTGAACGCGGAGCGGACGAACGCCATCCTGGTGCTACACGCCTTTTCGGGCGATGCGCACGCGGCCGGGATCAGTCCGGAGACCGGCAAGCCGGGGTGGTGGGACAACATGATCGGCGCTGGCAAGGCGTTCGACACCAATAAGTACTTCGTGATTTCGAGCAACGTGCTGGGCGGGTGCCGCGGCACGACGGGGCCGGCGTCGATCGATCCGGCGACGGGCAAGCCGTACGGCATGACGTTTCCGGTAATCACGATTTCGGACATGGTGCGCCTCGAAAAAATGCTGGTCGATTCGCTCGGGATCGGGCGGCTGCTGGCGGTGGCGGGTGGGTCGATGGGCGGCATGCAGGCGCTGGCGTGGGCAGTCGAGTACCCGGACAGGGTCGTGGCGGCGATTCCGATCGCGACCACGACGCGGCACAGCGCGCAGCAGATCGCGTTCAACGAAGTGGGGCGGCAGGCGATCATGGCCGATCCGGATTGGAACGGCGGCGACTATTACGGCAAACAATTGCCGGCGCGGGGCCTCGCCGTCGCGCGCATGGTGGGCCACATCACT
>PMKM01000123.1 GCA_003157745.1 Bryobacterales bacterium
ATAACTGCTCCGGGCGTCCCACCAGACAAGTTCGCTCGACGCCGTAGCACAGGTCGCAGGGCATCTTCTTTCCGTCCTCGATCTTGACGACCCGCGTGTGGTGTCGCAGCCGGCACCGCGCGCCCCACTCGGCCACACCCCGGCGAACATTCTTGCCGTCGATGACGAGGCGCCCGTGCCTGTCCAGCAAGGGTTCCAGCAGTTTCTTTCGATCATCGCCCCGATCCACCGTCCGGATGCCACGGCCTAAGGTGCGTGCGGTTTGCGCTGGGCCTTTCAGCTTGCCGGCGCCCGCACCGTGATCATGTCACTCTGGCAGGTCGATGACAGCAGCACACGGCTTTGGATGCAGGACCCTTACCGTGCGCGCTTTCTGCACGGGGCGGCGACCTCGGATGCCGTGAGGACCGCCACGTTGTCAGCCCTGTCTCATCGCCGCATCGCTCACCTGAGCACCCACACTCTCTATTGGGCCGCCTTTCTGGCCGCCGGGGAGTGGCGCTGAGACGCTCTCCTTCCGCTGTAGCGCGATGACGCTCTCGCTGGGCGTGGCGCCGCTTGCACTGAGGCGACGCCCATCCCGCGGTGTGTCGATCCTACGTGCCAGCGAATCCGCGCCAATGGCCAAACTGCCGTGACGGTCGGGACCTGCACCAGATATCGATTCGTATATGCCTGGGCTCCAAGGCAACGATTGCTTTCGCTGTTCGCGAGCAGCGCGCCGCCGGGTAGCAGCTTTGTCTTGACCGGCGGCACACGTTCGGAAGTTGACCCGAGGGCGAGCGATGCTAGCCGGCCTCGGGGAGATTCATCTTGCGGAGGATGGCCCGGCCCCGAGGGTCAGCGCGGAAGGCAGCGGCCATTGGCAATTGCATGCCGAGTACCATTCTGGGGTCCCGCTGTTCGATGGCTTTCTCGCTCCACTCCGTGGCTGAATTCAGCTCGCCACACAGGAGATGGAAGAATGTCATAGCCGTCGGCACCCCGTAGGTCTGGGGCGATTCCAGCTTCCGGATCAGTTCTTCGGCCCGCGACAGGTTCCCCGCCCGGACCAGCAGCCCGGCCAGCACGGACGTCGAATGGGAGTGCCATGGTGCCAGGGAGTAGGCCTGTTCCGCAAAGGTGACTGCCTGCGTCAGTTTCTCCTGCGCGGCGAAGGCGAGGGCCAGAAACATTGGGGGCTGGAAGGCGGACTCATACGACTTCATTACCTTGCGGAATTCCATCTCAGCCTCAACAAACCGGTTGGTTTGCATGAAGCACATCGCCAGTTGCAGGCGGCCGCTGAAACTGAGGGGATCGTCCTCGAGCCCACGCTCGTGCTCGGCTGCAGCCTCGCGCCACCGTCCCACGGGAAGCAGGTAGAACATGCCGTACAAGAACCGCACAGAAGGCGGGACCGGGTCGCGAGCCAAGGCCAGACCGAACTGGCGTTCCGATTCCCTCCAGTCGAACTCGTAAACCCCGGCCGCAGCCCCCAGAGCCGCATGGGCCTCTGGCAGGGAAGGATCCAGATCCAATGCCCGCAGTGCCGCGGCGCGCGCTAGTGGCATCACCTCGCGAGCCGGCGCGATGCCAGGAAGGGCGCGCGTCAGGAAATGAATTCCGAGCTCGGCGTGGGCCAGGGCGAACTGCGAATCGAGAGCGATCGCCTCCTGGTAGTTTCTCGTGCATCGCGCCGACGCTTCCGGCGAGTAATTGTCCAGGGAATCGTACCGCGCCCTCAAGAAGGCTTCGTAGGCGGGGAGATTAGGAGTGTGACGTCGGTGCGCCGCGTGTCCTCTGGAGAGTTTCACGCGAAGGGTTTCTACAATGGCGTGCGCGATCTCATCCTGGATGTCGAACACGTCTGCCATCTCGCGATCATAGCGACCCGACCAGAGATGGCTGCCGTCGGTGGCGGAAATCAACTGCGCGGCAACCCGGATCCGGTTGCCTGCGCGGCGGACGCTGCCCTCCAGGACATGGGCGACGCCAAGCGCCTCCGCAATCCGGCGGATGTCCTCGTGCCTCCCCTTGAAGGCGAAGGCCGAGGTGCGTGCAATCACCTTGAGGCCCGCAATCTGCGCCAGATCGCTGATGATTTCCTCGGCCAGACCGTCGCTGAAATACTCGTTGTCTTTATCCCCACTCATGTTGTCGAAGGGAAGCACGGCAATGGAAGGCCGGGAGGCTTCCGGCTCGCGGTCGGTCTGGCGCAGCGCGGCCTGCAACTCCGCGACCGTCTGGAAGCGGCCACCCTGAGATTTTTCGAGACAACGCGTCACAACGCGCTCGAGGGCAGCCGGCGCCTGGAGCGGAGGCGGCTGGTCGCGGAGGACGGCGCTTAAGACGTCGGCGGCCGAGTCGCCGGCGAATGCTCTGCGGCCGGAAATCATCTCGTACAATACGGCGCCAAAGCTGAAGATGTCGGACCGCTCGTCCAGCGGCTTGCCTTGCGCCTGCTCGGGCGCCATATACGCGACCGTGCCGACCAACAGGCCTTCGAAGGTGCGGGTGATATCGGAACCGGCTGGGGCCGTCGGCTTGGCCAAGCCGAAGTCGAGCAATTTCGCGATGCCCTTCGCCGTCACCAGGATATTGCCCGGTTTCAGGTCGCGATGGAGGATCCCCCGGCTATGCGCCTCTTCCAAGGCGGCGGCGATCTGAATGGCCAGTCGTACGGCCTCTTCGGCCGCCATGGGACCGTGGAGCGGCTGGCCATTGATGTACTCCAGGACCAAATAGTCCGGCCCCACATCATGAATCTGGCAGATGTTCGGGTGGTTCACTGCCGCGATGGCGAGGGCCTCCTGCTTGAACCGGTCGCTGTAACCGTCTTTCAGGCGCTTGATGGCGACGATGCGCCCCAGTCGCGTGTCCTGCGCTTTCCACACCTCGCCCATGCCGCCCTCGCCGAGGGGTGACAGAAGTTCGTACGGTCCGAGCCTATCACCTGCGGAGAGCGCCATTGCTGTCACCAGTTTAACCGACGAGGTCCCGCTTGCGTATTCTGGTTGGGTGGTCGGCCCCTCGCGAAATGCCTGGCGCCGGCGTTCTTGGCCATCATTCCTGGGATGTCCCGGTCNNGGCATCGGCCCAGCCCTCTCCAGTCAACCGGATGATGGAGGACTTCGCCACCGATTTCCGGGATGGTGTGGATATTAATCTGGGCATCGGATACGTGAACGAAAAGACGATTCCCGTGGCCCTCCTCACGGAAGCCGCGCAGGCTGTCGCCGGCGACCCGGTGAAATACCGGCAGGCGTTCAACTACGGCGGCCCGGCCGGCTCGGCGAACCTGGTGAAATCCTTGCGCGGGTTCCTCGCCGGCACCGGGAACGGTGGTTTCGATGAGGCCACGGTGGCGCGCCGGCGGCTGATCATCGGGCCGTGCGGCGCCACCAGCGTCCTCGATGGGTTGACGGATGTGATGGCGCCGGGACTCGTGGTCACCTCCGATCCGATGTATTACATCTATTGCGACGCGCTCGAACGGAAAGGCTTCGAAGTGCTGGCCGTTCTGGAAGATGAAGAAGGAATCTCGGTGGCGGCGCTCGAAAGTAAGCTGCACGCGCTCGGCGGCGGCATAGACCGGATCGCGTTCTTTTACCTGGTGACGGTCAATAACCCCACCTGCACCATCCTGTCGAATGGGCGCCGCAGGGCGCTGCTCGAACTGGCGGCGCGACTATCGCGCGAACAGGGGCGCCAGATACCGATCTTTTACGATCTGGCCTACGAGTTACTTGTGCACGATCCGCTGGCTGGACCTTTTGTCTCGATGTTGCCCGAAGACGCGGCGGGGATCGCCTACGAGATAGGAACTCTCTCGAAGGTGCTGGCGCCCGCGTTGCGTATCGGGTACCTGCTCGGTCCCGATGGTCCGCTGATGAACGCCATGGTGCAGAGAACCAGCGATGCGGGATTCAGCGCGCCGCTGTTCGTTCAGGAGATGGCCGGCTATCTGCTCGATCGGCACGCAGCCGGGCAGATCCGCGCGGTGAACGCCGGCTACCGCACGAAGGCACTGGCGGTGCGGAAAGCGATCGAGCTGAGCCTGGGAGATTTTCTGGACGAGTGCCGCGGCGGCAGCGCGGGCTTCTACTACTACCTGACGTTTCGGGATGTGGAAACCCATCCTTCGTCGTCCTTCTTCAAGTTTCTGACGCGCTCGACGGGCGACCCGGCACTGGACGGCCCACTCGAAAATCGGCGGCCGCGTGTGATGTACATTCCGGGCGAATACTGCGTGCACCCGCTGGGCGATCTGGTGGCGCAGGGCAGGCGGCAGCTTCGACTGTCCTATGGGTTCGAGGATGTTCCGGCGATTCTGCGCGCAATCGTTTGGATGAGAGAGGCGGCGGAATACGCTTGCGGGCGAGATCCGGCCGGAGCGTAGGACGCGCCGTCGGTACTGGGTTTCCGCTTCCGCCGGCGCCCGCCTCAGACGTCGGAGTCCTGAACCTCGAAGACGGCCTTGATGTAGTTCTTGTGGCTGGCCAGTTCGGCGAATACCTCGGGCACCTCGGCCAGCGGCATGCGGCAGGTGATCCACTGGTCCAGGTTGATTTCGCCGCGCTCGATCATCCCGATCACGCGCGGAAACTGGTGGTGGCTATTGCGGCTCGCGATAATCGTGAGTTCGCGCCGAATGAACGGCGTGTGGTCGAAGGGAATGAAGCCCAGGAACTGGCCGACCAGCACCAGCCGGCCGGCCGGACCCACGCGGTTGAAGCTGGCCGTGATGGCCTCCTCATCGCCCGTGCAGTCGAACACGACCGATGCCGGGCGGCCGTCGTACTCGGGCAACACTTCCACGCCAAAGCGCCCGGCGAATTGGCGGCGGAACTCGGCCTTCTCGATAATCCGCGCGGAGGCGCCCGCCGTCAGCGCAAACTGGAGCACCGACAGCCCGATCGGCCCCGCGCCCACAATCAGAACGTCTTCGCCTGCGGCGAGCCCGCTCCTCGCCACCGCATGCGCGCCAATGGTCAGGAATTCCACCAGCGCCAGTTGATCGAAAGAGAGCCGTTCCGACTTGTACAGGCGCTCCACCGGCACATTCATCAAACCCCGCATCCCGCCGTCCACGTGCACACCTAACACCGACATGCTCTCGCAGCAGTTGGGGCGATGCAGAAGGCAAGGCCTGCAAACGCCGCACGTCAGGTGCGGCTCGACGGCGCACCGGTCTCCCGGCCGGATGCCCCGGCTGTTGTCCGGCACCTCCAGTACCTCGCAGCTCAACTCATGACCGATGATCCGCGGATAAGTGTAATTGGCCTGATGCCCCTCGAAGGCGTGCCAATCGCTGCCGCATATGGCGACCCGGTGAACTCTCACCAGCGCCTCGCCGGGCTGCCAGACCACAGGCGGCACGACGTGTCCCACGAATTGCCGTGGTGCTTCAAGTACGATCTGTCGCATGGCGTATCGGACCCCACAGTATAACAATCGACGAGCGGGTGAAGCAGGCCACACGTAATAACGCTGTGCGTCGAAACGCCCGTAGCCGAACTGGTCCGCATCCAGACGGCGTCGCACGGACGCAACCCAGATGGCCGCGGGCCGCCGATCGGGGCGTGTGCCACAACGGTGAAGACGGGAAACGCGTCGCCGGTTTGGTGCATCACTATGCTCTGAGCCGCCTGCGGTACTCGGCGGGCGAGAGGCCTAACTCCCGCCGAAAGACTTTGCGAAAGGACGGGACGTCGGTTACGCCGACACTTGCAATGGCCTCCTCCACGCCGACCTTGGGATCTCGAAGCAGGTGGCGCACCTTTTCGATGCGCTTAAGCTGAACGAACTTCTTCGGGGTTACCCCATACACTCTCACGAATTCCCGATGAAACGATCGGAAACTGAGGTTGCACACCTCGGCCATGTCGCTCACAGTTACAGCCGCGGAAAGGCGACCCTGGAGCCACTTCTCGAGCCTCTGCATCCTGGGATCTTCGATCCGCTGAAACACGAGGCTGGTCGCGTAGACCGACTGGCGCTGGCGCACGGAGTCCGCGAGGATGAGGCGTCCAACCTCATGCGAGGCCGCTCGCGTGCACGTCCGCTCCACCAGCGCAAGTGTTAGATCGATGGCGGCCAGGCACCCGCCTGCCGTGACGATGTCTCCGCCATCGCAGATCATGCGCGAGGCATCCCACTTCACATCGGGAAACCGTTGCGCCGCGCGTGAAATCCAGTTCCAGTGCGTGGTTGCGTCGCGACCCGCAAGCAGACCGCTCTGCGCCACCAGCAGCGAACCGAAACACGCGGAGTAGATCTTGGTCCGCTTGCCGTGCAGCGTCCGGATAAGGCGCGATTCACCGGGATGTCCGGCGAACGGATCTTTTGCAGGAGCCAGGGGAGGCACGATCAGGTAATCGATCGGGCCGGCTGGGTGGGACAGCAGGATCGAAACCGGCCCGATCGTCACGGTCTTCAGGCCGGGTCTCGCGACGAGTCGCACCTCGAAGCAATCGCGGCCCAGTAGTTGATTCGTGCGCAGGAGGATGTCGCGCATGAGCAGGGCCAGGCTGAGCGAAACATCCCGGTGCAGGAGAATACCGACGCGACAATGTGGCAGTTTTGCCATCCTTAATGGCAATTATGCCACTGGCCGTCACAGGGAACAAGGGCTACGATCGGAGTCGAGAGGAAATCGCCCATGCCAGCCATGCCCACCCCGCCCGCCATCGTTATCCAATACGTTGGAGGGCCGACGGCGATTATCGAAGTCGCCGGCTTGCGGTTCCTGACCGATCCAACGTTCGCCGCTCCGGGGCCGTACCAATCGGGATCGGTCGTTCTCGAAAAGACCGCCTCCCCGGCTCTTTCCGCGGACCATATCGGCCGGATCGACGCAGTCCTGTTAAGTCATGATCAGCATGCGGACAATCTCGATCCCGCGGGCCGGGCGCTCATCGCGAACCTGCTCACCCTGACGACGCCCGCCGGAGCGAAGCGGCTCGGCGGCGAGTCCATCGGGATGGCTCCATGGGAGTCGCGCGAATTCGACGCGCCCCAGGGCATCCGGATCAGGGTGACGGCGACTCCGGCGCGTCACGGTCCCGCGGGCATCGAACCACTGCTCGGCGACGTGACCGGATTCGCGATCTCGTCGGTGGTTCCGCGGCGCGACCTCGTTTACGTCACGGGCGATACGGTGTGGTTCACCGGTACAGCCGAAGCGGCCCGGCGCTTCGATCCCGCGGCCGTGCTGGTCTTCGCCGGAGCTGCGCGAACCCGAGGGCCGTTCCATTTGACCATGGACACTAACGACGTCGTGGAGGCGGCCGTCGCGTTTCCTCGTGCGGCGATTATTCCGATTCATCACTCCGGGTGGGCGCACTTCAGTCAGTCGCAGGACGACATCATCCAGACCTTCGCGATCCTGCATTTGTCCGGCCGCCTGCGGCCAGTGTCGCCGTCCGGAACCATCGTGATCGTTCCGGATGAAGCCGCGGCGCCGGTAAGATGACCGCAGTCCGAAGCCGGCGACCGCCCCAGGGGTTGCGGCGCCGACACACTCGTCGAAGCGGTTGTTATAGTGATTACGTACGATGGCCGGAGAGCCCGCCCTCCGCCCATGCGCAGCGGCGGCAGAGTGGTGACTCCGGATGAGCGCAGCGATGAACGTCTATGGCTTCGCGTTAAGCGCGATCTCGTTTTTGTGGCGCAGGCTGATGTTCCGCACATCCTTCGTGGCTGTGACCGGCAGCCTGGGTAAGACGACGTCGACGCGCGCGATTGCGACGGTGCTTTCGGCAAGGTACTCGACGAACGCTACCCGGGACGGCGATAACAGCCGAATCGGACTGGCCGAATCGATTCTGCGCACGAGATGGCGTCACCGGCTCAGCGTCATCGAGATCGGCACCAAACTTCCGGGGGCCCTGCGCCGTGGCGCGTGGCAGGTGAAACCGGATACCGTGGTTGTGCTCAACGTTGCCCGCTGCCACATGGACAATTTTGCGACTCTGGAGGATATCGCGGCGGAGAAGGCGTCCTTGTTGCGCCGGTTGGGTCCGCGCGGCGTGGCGATTCTCAACGGAGACGATCCGCGCGTGCGAGCCATGGCGGAGCGGTGCCGCGCGAGAGTCCTGACATTCGGGACGTCGCCGGACTCCGATGTCTGGGCGAGCGACGTTTCGGCGCAGTGGCCTTCCCGGCTGTCTTTCATCGCCCATTGCGGCACCCGTTCTCATCCGGTCCAGACGCAGTTCGCGGGCGAGCACTGGGTCCACGGGGCGCTGGCCGCGCTGGCGACAGGGCTCGCCTACGACCTCGATCTTTCCGTGGCGGCATCCGCATTGGCTGGTTGCGAGCCGTTCGCGGCGCGGCTGCAGCCGTTGCCGCTGCCCTCGGGAGCCACGATTTTGCGGGACGACTTTCTCCCCTCGATCGATTCCTGCGGGCAGGCCCTGCGGCTAATGCGCACGGCTCGCGCGCGCCGCCGGCTGCTCGCGATCAGCGACGTCACCGATTCCGGACAACCGGAGAAGGAGCGGCACCAGTGGATTGGCGCGGCCGCGGCGGCATCGGTGGATTTCGCGGTGTTCTACGGAGAGCACGCCGAGATGACCGCGGGCGCGGCCGTCGCGGCCGGGATGAAGCCGGAATGCGTGCGTGCTTTTCCTTCCCAGAAGGACGCGGGCGACTACTTGCTCTCCGCGCTTCGCGAGGGAGATCTGCTGCTGCTGCGGTGCAACATGGTCGACCACGCCGACAGAATCTACTGGGCGCAGTTCGGCTCGGTGGCGTGTTCCAGGATGCACTGTGACCTGATTCGTATGTGCGACTCCTGTTCGGAACTGCGGCCCGGCCTCGAGCGCGCCATGGCGCTCCCGCCGGACCAGCGACCCGTGTGGCGCCCGAAGTGACATCCAAGCCATCATCCGCTTTGCGCGCCACTCAGAGCGAACCCACCGGTATCAGCACGAAACGCTCAACCTCGACGCGGGCGCTCTTGTCGATTCGGCTGCGGTCGCGATGGAACAGGATCGCGAACTCATCGAACCACCGCAACCCGGGCGCCGTGGGAATCGAGAACTCGAGGGTCTCGCGAACGGGCAGGCTGCCTGGAGACGATCTCACCGGACGCGTCCCGAGGCTTAGCGAAGGCCGTCCACGCCGTCCGGCGTCGACAAGGATGAGTTCCAGGCCAACCGTTCCCGGATAGCGATCCGCATTCCGGATGGCGACCTCGATTCTGCCGCAGCATCGCAGGTCGACGGGGCGGTCCAGCCTGTCGTGCGCCTCCATCTCCAGCGGCACGCGATTCGTGCTGCTGAATCCAAGTTCCGCCGGACTGCCTCTTCGGAAGAACGAGCCGTGTGGAGGCCGCACGTATGGCGCCCGGAACATCCAGTACTCGCCGGAAAAGGGAATGCCCAACGGGCGGGTGATGTGAGCGGAAGAGCCGATCCCGTAAAGAACCGGAGCGACCAGCGTGGTCTCGGGCTTCACCTCCGGCCACAGGATTACGCCGGGGAATTCGTCGTCGCCGACTCTTCCGATACCGCCGGCGGGTACATAGCCTGGATCGCCCATCGCCATCGGCTCGTAGGTGCGGGGCGCCCTGCGCGGCGTGCGCGCCCCGTGGCCATAGAGCACCTGCGCGAGCAGGGAACGTGCCGTTTCCAGCAACCCGGGGCCGGGCCGGTAACTCGAATCTCCCGGCCGCTGGTATGCGTGCATCGACCCGTGTGTCAAAGTGCCTACGGTCAAGACGGCAGCTAACAACACAGTCAGGAGGGAAGCCATGCTGGAAGCCGGCAATCCCCGTGGTTTTCCGCCAGGCGCCCCTCCGGCAGCCATGCCGAGCACCGTCAACAATACTGCGCTCACGGCGAAACAGCCAACAGCCAACAGAGGGTACCGCATCATGCCCGCTGCCGTGCCCGCCTGGAGAAACAAGGCCAGTGTCAGAGCGGGAACCAATTGCCGGAAGAGAGCAGGTGCGGGACGCGCGTAGTCCTCGAACAGGCAGTCCACGCCGGGCGCGGGCAGCGGACGCTCCGGTTTCGCTTGTGCGAACGCCCACTCCGAATAGAGAACCCGGGTAATGCCGACTACCAGAATGAACCCGGCGACCATGGTTGCCGGGGAGTACTCGGCCAGCAGTACCGCGGTTGGAGTGATCCATGCGCCTGCCATCGACGTGCGCAGGAGCGTGCGCCCGGTCTGGGCCGTGATCGGCTCGACAAACAGAATTGCGCGCCGGCGAATATGCCGCAGCAACAGAGCCAAGCCAGCAGCGAGAGCCCCAACACCCACTCGATCGTAATCGGCATTGGATCGAGAGATAGTAACACGGTCCAGACAACACAGCCGGTGACGATTAGGCTGGCGATTTGCGCGCCGAGCACAAAGTGGCCGCGCGAAGGGGACCGAGCGGGCTCCGTGCCGGGCAGAGCTTCAGTCACCCCATGTTGGACACCGGCATAGCGTCGCGGGTTCCCGCCGCGTGCTGCGGCGTTCGCCAGCCGAGCCGCTGAACGCCAGGGAACATTGTACGAGAATGGCAATTCCATCTCAGAGTAATTCGAATGGCGGCTCGGCGACGACGTTGGCGCCGGCAAGTGCGGGGGCGCATGACGACGAGCACGTTCGCAGGGTGGGGCAGGCGCCCAGTTTTCGGACCCGCGGCGATCTTCGCCCGCCAACCGCACGGCTCGATCAGGGCGGGTTCGTTCCGGATGCCGGTGGGGTATCGAATGCAGGAGTTGGCAGGCGGAAGCCCCTGCCCCACTTCCTGGCGCGGAGACCCTCGGGACTGCGGCCACACCATGTTAGAGACTGACGTGAAACCGCCGTTGCACTGCCGCCAACCGCTCCGCTCGAGAACCGACGAAGCTTGTTGATTCCGTTTTGGCGTCCAGCGGGTTCTGCATCACCATGGGTGAGCCGCAGGCCCATAGAGACTCCCTGACCGCGTGCGGCTCCGAGCGGAGATTGGATCATGAGCGCCAGGGTTGATTCGAGCGGCTGAGGAGGCTGCGCCGGATTGGTTCGATGGGATTCCGCGCGCGGTCAGCAAAAAAAGGCGCTCCCTCCCTGCCTGTGGCGGGAAAGGAGCGCATACGGTTCTCTCTCGAAATTCGGGTTAAGCGCCGCAGAGCCGTGCAGCGCCGCGATCAGGCCGCCGATCGAGTCTCGAACCAGCCGGCGTGGGGTCCGGCTTGTTCAAGAATGCTGCATTTATTGAGTGCGCGCAACCCTGTCACCCCTTAATAACCGTACTGGTACCGCTGAAATAGCGACATTAAACGACTAATAACTGTCGATAATATCTCACTATACGCCGAAGTAAGTAGGCCCACTCGAGCAGTTATAGAAACTTGATCCGGCGCAGCGCGACCATCACCATGCGCAATAACATCCAGCCGTGGCTCCAGCGTTGTATATTGGTCTCGCCGTACTTGCGCGCGCCATAGCGCACCGGCATGTCGGCAATCTTCAAGTTGAAGCGCGCGGCGCCGAAGATCAGGTCGAAATCGCCAAACGGATCGAAATCGCCGAGCCAGGAACGGTTCTCCGCGATCACCTGGTAATCGCGGCGGCTGAGCACCTTGGTGCCGCAGAGGGTGTCGCGGATGCTCTGTCCCAGCAGCCAGCTAAACGCCTGGCTGAAGAACTTGTTGCCGAGCAGGTTGAAGAACCGCATGGCTTGGTCCTGCATCGGGTAGACCAGACGGACGCCGTTGATGAAATCGCCGCGGCCTGCGAGCCATGCCTCGTAGAAGCGCGGCAGGTCTTCGGGCGCGACGGTGAGATCGGCATCGAGGATCATCAAAACGTCCCCGGTGGCCTGCGCGAAGCCGAGACGCACGGCGTCGCCCTTGCCCTTGCCGGTCTGGCGGTAGAGCCGCGCCGGGTAACCCGGACGCGCGGCGATTTCGCGCTGCACGGCCGCGTAGGTGCCATCCTGGGAGCCACCCTCTACCACGATCAACTCCGTGCCCGCGCCCATTTGCGGCAGGCGGTCGAAGATGAGCGGGACATTGCCTTCTTCATTGCGCGCCGCCACGATCACGCTGACGGTTGCTTGGCGGCCGGGCTCCGGCTCGGGTCGCGGGCGCGCCACCAGAACGTTGGTGACGGCGAGAAACGAAAACGGCCACAGCCGCACCAGGTAACGGTTGGCGGGCGTGCCGGCCAGCGGCACGTGCACCGGGCACATCACCTCGCGCGAATGCCGGATCGTTTCGAAACGCGACAGGTAGAGCAGATTGGTCACGTCGCCGACCGTCAACCAATTCTGCGGAAGCAGGCGCTTCACCAGTCCCATCATTTCCGCGATGCGGCGTGGGCCTTCCCACAGGCTGCTGTAAAAGTTGAGGAAGATGCGCGTCGAGGGATGGCAATGCGCGGCGATTCGCTCGAGCACCGCCTGCACGTCCCAGACGTCGTTGATCAGGTCGGAACAGACGATCGCGTCGAACTTCTCGCCCAGATCGAAATCGTGCGCGTCGGCAACGACAACGCGCAGTTCGGGATGGCGCTCCCTGGCCACGCGCACCATCTCCGCGGAAAAGTCGATTCCCACGCCAACCGACGGGCGCAAGGCCGCCAGCAGATCGCCAGTGCCGCAGCCGATTTCGAGCACACGCGCGCCGGGCGGCACAGAGAACGCGAACCAACGCGCAAGCTGGGCGCGGTAGTAGCGGCGCATTGGTTGCCAGCGCTCGATCCGGCGGGCGAATTCGTCCCAGAATTCTCTCCGCTCGCTCGTGTACTTGGACTGTTCGGGATTCAGCATTTCGATGTTATCGCCCGGCCTCAACGGAGCCGCGACCGGAGGGAACGGTCGCTTCACGCATGATTGCGCACTTCATTTCTTCTTCGGCGGCGGCTGTTTCCACTCCCAATATACGGCACAATTCTGGCCGGTATCCTGGTAGTTCTTGACGAACGCGTCGTCCACGCCGAGCTTGTCCAAATCGTCGGTGTCCTCGCAACTGCCGGCGGCGACGAAACTGCCGGCCGCGATGCGCCGCATCAATTCGGCCCTCGGGAAGATATGCAGCATCTTCTCCATCTCCGGTTTCAGTTGCAGCTTATGCGCGTCGGAGTGCTCCATGCCGGAAGGCGGCGTCCGCCGCGAGATGAAGTAGATCGCTTCGTCCGCATATACCGGCGCGTTGCGCGGCGCCACTTGATCCAGCTTGGCTGCGGCGTTCTCGAGGCGCTTCCACCAGGGCGCTCCGTCCCAATCGTCGTACAGATCGCGCGTCAAGGTGACGGCCAGAATCGCGCCCACGAACGCCACCGCCCAGCGCCCCCGCACCGGCCGCGCGAACAGCGAGGCGATGTAAGCGAGGCCCGCCACAGCCAGCGTGGCCAGGAACGGAAGGGTCAACAAGTAATAGCGCGCGAAGGTGGGATGCGCGGTCGAAATATGCAGACTCAGGCCCAGCGCCAGCCAGCCGCACAGATAGAACGGCGCCCGCGTCGTGCGATCCCAGTTGCTGCGGAAGCGGACGAAGAAGAGGCCCGCGGCCACCAGGATGGCGAGCAGGATGGCCTGCGGATCGTTGGCCCACGCGGTCAGTACGTCGGCATCGTGCGCGGTGGCGCCGGCCCAGGCCACCTGGCGGTAGAGCAGATGGTATTCGATAATATCGAAACGCACCACGCGTGGCGCGCGCAGCACGATGGGCACGAACGGTAGCACGGGAACCGCGGCGCCGGCCAGGAAACCCGCCAGTTTGGTCCAGCGCGAGCCCGCGCGGTTGTACACCAGCAGCCACACGAGTAGGATCGGCACCGCAGCCGAGCCAAGCAGCGTGGCGCCCGCCGCCGCCGCCACGAAAAACCCGGCCGCCGCCGCCCGGAACCAGCCGCGCCGCTCCACCGACCACAGCGCGCAGCGATATGCCGCCACCAAAAGGAACAGGCATAGCGCGTAGCCTTGCCCGATGGTCGAGTAATCGACGAACTGGTGGTTCAGCCCGGCCACTGCCACCACCGCCAGCGCGCCGGCCACGCGCCAGCCCGCGATCGGAAACCGCCGGTACACGGCGTGCGCCGCCAGCAGCACGCCGGTGGCCCCGATCAGCCCCGCCACCGCGTGCGCCGTCCGCCAGGTGTCGCCGAACAATCGCATCCATCCGGCATTCCAATAGGCGTTCAGCGGCGCTTGCGGAAAGAAGAAATCCAGGTACGGCGTCTTCCCCCGCATGATCAGTTGCGCCGCCAGCAGGTGGAACCCTTCGTCCCAGGCGAACGCGACCGTCTGCGCGTAAACGGCCAAGCCCGGCCGTCAACAGGATCGCCGCCAGGGCAAATGGCGCCCATGGCCGGCGCCACAGTTGCTCTCGCGCGACAGCCGCGAGCGGCGTCGCGGTTTCCGTCGCGTCGGGAAGCTCCGCGAACTGCGGCCCGCCGGCCTGCGGATCGATGGTCTCCGCCATAATTCTATTCTTCGCTCCAGATCATGCGTGTGTGGTCGCGGTCCGCCGAGTTGCGGTCGTCCAGGTAGACCCGGCCCGCGCCCGTCCATTCGGCCGACCCCGCGATGGGCCAGTCCGTAATCAGGTAATTGGTAAGATCCGAATCGCCCGGGTCGACGTCCTTGATCCATGCCCGCCCGAACGCCTGGCGGAATGTCGCCAAAACATTCTTAGCGAATTGCGTTTCGGCGCCGCGATCGAGAATCACGTTGGCGGCCGTGCGCGCGGAGACGGCCCGCACGTCGGCCAGAAACTCCGCGCTCAGCAGTTCGGCCGGAATGGCCTTCCCCGTGTACGCGTCGAGCAGCGTAAAACCGTAGTGCACTCGCTGGTTGCGAGCCTGCCGCAGCGCGTACCGCGCCGAGAGCGGTACGAAACGCACCTTGGCTGGCAAGCGCTGCGGCAGAAAACGGCGCTCGGCGATCTCGAGCACATCCGCGTCGACGTCCACCGCGTCCACGCGCACCACCTCCGGCAGAGCCGAAACGTCGCGCGGAAAAGTGAATCCCGCCGCGCCCACCGCCAGCACCAGCGCGCACGGCGAGGCGGCCATCAGCCGGTCGGCCTCGAGTACGTAGCCGACCGAGGTCTCTCCCGTATCGGCGAAAATGGCCGAGGCGCGTCCGCCGTTCAAATACATCGCCCGCTCCGGCCGCCCGCCGCGCCGCTCGTCGACGATGCGAATGGTCTGGTGAGGGCTGTCGAAACGGTACCGCTGGTTGGCTGGCACGGGCGAACCCAACCCCACCAGGCTCACCACGCCGAGCACAATCGCGCCCGCCGCCACGATCGCCCACTGCCGCCGCCGGCTCGCCGTCCACAGCGCCGCCGCCGCGAACAGCAGTCCGCAAATCGCGTAGGTCGAAGCCTTCACTCCCAAATTCGGGAACAGGTAAACCGGCGTCACGATGCCGCCCGCCACGCTCCCGAGCGTCGAGTAGAACAGCACGCGGCCGGACGCCTTGCCCGCCTTGCCCTCGTCGTTGGTCAGTTCCGCCAGCAGCGGCACCGTCTGCGCCACCAGATACACCGGCACCGCGAACAGAAGCGTGGCGGCCACCCCGATCGCCGGCGCCAGGCTCAAACCCGCATCCAGCAAGCGCTCGAGCAGCGAGGCTTCAAACGGAAACGACACTGCCGCGTAGAGGGCGCCCGCCAGAAACAGATTGAGTGTGAGCGCCGTGCGCGTGCGCCCATGGCTCCATCGCGACGACAACTGCCCGCCGTGCCAGTAGCCGGCGCTCAAGGCGAACAGGATCACCGCCAACAGCACGCCGGTCAGCGTCATGCTGGAGCCGACCACCGGTATCGCCAGGCGGATCGCGATCACCTCGACGGCCAGCGTCGAGAAGCCCTCGGCAAAGGCAACCGTCCAGGCCAGTAGCCGGAAAAATGTGTCCTGTTTGTTCATTCGCGCGTTCGCAGCCGGGAATTCTACATTTAACATGCCGCGCGCGACGCCACGGTTTCTTGGGCTCCACGCACGGCGGACCGAACGCGCTCTCTCGTCCGAAAGATCCGTCTACGGATGCTCCGGCTCGGCCGGGTGAACGCGTACTGGTTGGTCGCCCGGCGTTGTCAAGTTCACCGGCGGCGCCATCAACGGCTCTTCGGCGCCGCGGTGGCATGTGTAGCAGGATACGTGATCCTTGCCATCGGGGAACTTCGGATTAATCGAGCGCACCAGCTCGATCATCCCGCGCGCGACGATCTTGTGATGCTTCGCGTCGCTCGCGAAATCGCCCTGCACGTGGCAGAACGTGCATTCCACGCCCAGCGCGGTGCGGAACGCCTGCATGGCGTCGTGCACTTCCTCGGGCTTCAGCAGTTGCAGGTTCTTAGGTGTGTGCGGCATCGGGCGCCCGCCCGGCGGCGGAGTTTGCGGCGCCTGCGCGCAGAGCGGGATCGCGATCAGCATCATGAGTGGAATTCGCATGCAGACATCATATAACGGGAAGGCCACCCACCTACAGCGGCTTCACCCGTACGTTGCGGAACTCGATCCGGTAGCCTTCGGCTTCGAGCGCCACGTAGCCTTCGGGCACTTCCGCTTGCGTGAACTCGCTCACCACCTTGCCATTCACCGATAGCGAAATGGTGTGGCCTTTGGCGGTGATGTCGTACGTGTTCCATTCGCCAGCCGGCAGAATCCGGTTCTCGATCATCTGCGCCGCCAGGTTGAAACGCTGCGCGACGCCGCCCACGAGCGTGTTGCCGAACAGGTAGCCGCCGGCCGCGGTGGTTTGCGCTTGGTGCCAGATCTCGCCCTGCGCGTCGTTCCGTATGAAGACGCCGCTGTTGTACTTGGCCTTTTCGTCGGGCAGCTTGGTGAACTTCCATTCGACGTGAAAAACCAGGTCCTTGTATGGCGTGTTGTAGCGCAGCATTTCATGCCCGCCGTTGCCCTCGCACACGAGCGTGGCGGCCGCCGGGTCCAGTTTCCATTGCGACGGCTGGGGCACCACCTTTCCCGGCGGAATCGAGATCCGCGTCCATTGTGAGAAGCTCGCATCCGGAGCGATCTCCGTCCATCCGTCGCCCTGCGCCCAGGCGGCGCCGGCGAGAAACAACAGGCTGAGTATTCGCATTGGCATTCCGACCAGATTATATCGAACGGCGCGACTGGGCCCGGCCGAGCGCGCCCTCAGACTGCCACGTGTTCGCCCAGCGCCCGCTCCACTTCCTCCGGCTCGAATTGTTCTCCCGAGTTCAGCCGCGCCAGCAGCGAGTCGATGATCCGCTTGGCTTCATCCTTCTTGTAATTCTTGATGAACCCGTCGTAGAAGTGTTCCCCCGCCAGAGCGTGGTTGATCTCGCTCTCCTTGTTGTGGTCCTGCAACTCGGTAAAATAGACCACCTTGTACCGCCCCGTGTACTCCACCTCGCGGTAGATTTCAAACATCACCTTGTCCGCCTCAAAGAGCATCGTTTTTCGAGATTATCACAGGCGGAGGGGGCAGCAGCGACAGCCGCCCGCAATCGTTGCCCCAGGTTCTGCCAAGTCCATCCGCACCCGGTAGGATTCCGTTATTCTAGACTCCATGCCGCCCCGTCCGAAACCGCCATCCACTTCGCCCGACTCTCCGTTCCACATCCCCACCCGCAAGCCCGTCCCACACGAGTTCGTGCTCGATGCGCTGGCGGCGGCCGCGCCGCGGACTAACCCTATGTTCGGCTGCCTCGCGGTCTACGTGGGGCCCAAGATCGTGCTCATCCTGCGCAATAAACCCGCGCCGGACGCGGACAATGGCGTCTGGCTCTGCACAACCGAAGAGCACCACGAGGGCCTGCGCCGCGAATTCCCCCACATGCGGTCGGTTCGCGTGTTCCGCAAGAAGGTGACGGGCTGGCAGGTGCTTCCCGTCGATGCCCCGGATTTCGAGGAGGCCGCGCTGCACGCCTGCGAACTCATCCTGGCCCGCGATCCGCGCGTTGGCAAGTTGCCGAAGCCTCGCCGCCGCAAAACCGCCATCCGTCCCGCCGGACTCAAGCGAACCTAGCGACGGACCAGCGTGGCTTCCTGGTCGTCTTCATCCGATTTCGCGTGGGGAGGGTTCTGCGTTTCCGCGCCTCCACCCTGGGCGACGTCGCGATTCCTGTGCGGCAGGCGGCTGGCGGCTTTGCGAATTTTCTCGTGCGCCCGCGCAAGCAAGGCGCCCACCGTGCCCACCGCCAGCCCCAGCGCGCCGGCGATCTCCTCGTAGGGCAAGTCCTCCATGCGGAGCCGGACGCATTCCATCTCTCTGGGCGAGAGACCGATTTCCGGCATTCCCTGCAGCACGTCCCAGATGCCGGTATCCAGTTGCGGCAGTTCGTCCCGGCCCGGCAGGTTGAGCAGCGACTCCATGCCGACTTCCATCCGCGAGCCGGCTTTCATCTGGTCCAACACGTAGTTGCGCACCACGCGGATCAGCCAACCCTTCGGCGACCCGATCACCCGGCCCGCCGATCGGTAGCGGAAGAAACGGAAGAACGCCTCCTGCACCGCGTCGCGGGCCATTTCCGGGTTGCCCGCCAGCGCCGTGGCGTAACGGAGCAGACCGAGGGCTTCGCACCTGTAAAGGTCCGCGATCTCGCGCTCGATCTCCGCCGTTAGCGCTTCGCTAAGACATGGCTCCACTGCACTCAATTCTGCCCCGGCGCCGCAGCTCCGTATAGGTGTTCATTGAGTAACACTCCGACCGTTAGCTTTTGTATGCTTACTCTTGGCCAGGCCGGCGCTCGGCGGATTTCGATGGGCCAGGCCCGAAACGGCCGCCGATGAGATCGAAAAAACTTGCGTTTCGCCTTGGAAAGGCGGCCGGCAGCGGCCGTTTCACACTATAATATGGGCCTGAGGCAATTCTTGTCGCTCCCAGGGATTTATGCCCGGCAAATTGGGGTTTCCGGTGAGTACTATCGGTTGATATCGCACCGCTTCCCGAGGATATCGCCATGGCCCTCCCAAAGGTATCGTAAGTTTTGTGACACGTCCACTCGTCTTCATCATGTGCGCATAGGGAGTAGTACGTCGGTACGGCGTACGTCGTCGGGAAGATAACGCAGGCGGGTAGCCGCCGATCGAGAACAACTCATGAGAAACACGGAAAATGGGGCTCGTCCACGGAAGAGAGGGCGGCGCGGGTCGGAACTCCTGGAGTTCACATTCGCGTTCCTTCCGCTTCTCGTGATCATGTTTGTGATAATCGATATATCGTGGTCGATCTTCGTCAAAGCGACGCTGCAGTATGCGGTGCACGTGGGAGTGCGCCAAGGGATCATCATTACCGGCCCACAAGCGGGAGGCCAACCGTTCACTGGGTTGGTGAGAAATATCGTGGAGGCGAACTCACTGGGAATTCTCTCGGGCGCTACCGGCCTGAGCTACATCCACGTGAGTTTTTACACCATCGATCAGAATACTGCGGATGCGACCTACGGCCAATTGATCGCTTGCATCCCGCCAGCCTCGACTGGCTGTAACGCCCCTGGCAACGTCATGCAGGTCTCGGTGGATAGTTACCCTCTTCGCGCACTGGTGCCGCACCTATACAGTTGGGCCATTAGCGCCAACGTGAATCCGGGCCTCATATCCGCAGCGGCTGCGGATGAGATCGAGCCTTCCAGCGATTGGCCACAGACTCTTGGGCCGACCCCATAGGTTTGGGAGAACGGGATGAGAAGAAGATCCAGACAAGGCGCTTCCGCCATTGAGTTTTCCTTTTCTTTGCTGGTCCTGGTCCCGTTGTTGCTCGGTGCCGCCGGGATCGGAATCAGTATGCTCCGTCAGTTGCAGACGGTGCAGTTGGCACGGGACGCCGGCGCCATGTTCGCCCGCAAGGTTGATTTCACCCTCTTAGGCAGCCAGCAGATTTTGAGCAGAGTCGCCGGGTCGCTCGGGCTGACGGTGACGACCGGTTCCGGCGGCTCCTCGAACACAGCGGGTGTGGCGGGCGCGGGTAATGCGGTGGTCATTCTCTCGGCGATCCAGTACGTGAATGCCGGCGTGTGCGCCCAAGCTACTCCTCCTCTGCTCGCCAACACCGGCTCGTGCCATAACTTCGGGTCTTGGGTGTTTGCGAAGCGGCTGGTGGTCGGCAACAACACGCTCCGCACCAGCAATTTGGGTACGCCCACCGGTCTCACGACCGCTATCGATTCCACTGGAACAATTACAATAAACGATCAGTGCCTAACTGCCACCGACAAGGTTACCGGCACCAACCCGTGGACCAACCCGTGGAACGGTAGTCCGACGTATCCCGTTGATCCGAACTCCTTGACGGTAATTCAAGTACAACCGATCTACGTGTCCGAGGCGGCAGCCGTTGGATTTCGGATGCCGCCTTTCAGCTCGGGCACCACGGTTTACGCGCAGCTCTATTTTTGACGAAATTTTGGGAGGTCGATCTACATGCACAACGAGACACGTTCGATGCGGGGCCAGCGCGGCAATGTTCTGCTCCTGGTAACGTTTTCAGTGCCACTTCTCCTTGGTTTGGTCGGACTTGCCATTGATGGCACAATGTGCTTCATCGTCCAAGCTCAGCTCAACGCGGCTATCGATGGGGCGACTTTGGGCACTGGCCGTATGCTTACCGGGGTAACCACGGACAACGAAGCCACGGACATCGCCCAGGCGTTTATGGATGCGAATTTCCGCACCAGCCTGCCCGGATTGTGGGGGGCCCAGATTCACGGAACGCCCACTATCGTTTCCCAGGCGGCGACCGCCGACATCACCAAGTCCGTGCAAATATCCGCGACCGCCGATGTCCCACTGCTGTTCATGCGGCTCCTGCATTTCAACGCATCCGCGGCTGGCGCCCACGGAACCGCTACCCGCCGCGATGCGCGGATCGAGGTCATTCTGGACCGCTCCGGCTCGATGATAGACGTGCTTTCTACGCTCAAGGATGCCGCGACGACTTTTACCAATGACTTCACTGCGGGTAGCGACGAGCTGGGCCTGATCGTTTACAGCAACAGTGCACAGGTCGCCTACCCCCCGACCACAACTCTTCCCTACAGCACAGCCATGCCGACCAGCGGGTCGTGCTCGTCGTGTGGTCCCGACACCCATTTTAAGGACAATATCACCGACAGTATGCCGAACGTGATTGGCAGGATTGCAGACCAGAACGATACCAACATGGGCGACGCGCTGGCCTTGGCATATATCGAATTGCAGAAGGCCCACGTGCGGGACCTGCTGCTGAATCCTACCCAGCTCGATCTCCGGCAAAACTACATTGTGCTCTTTACGGACGGCGTCCCGAATACCCTTTCTGTTTATTTCAACAACCCCGCCGATCCCTACAATAACGCTACAGCCACCCCCACCGCCCGATACGTGCTCGCCCCTAAGGCCACCACCGGGTGCAACGATTCGGCCCGGATCGATAACGACCCGAATAATCACTACCCAATAATGGGCATTGTCGAATCCACCCAAAGTACGACATTTTTCCAGCTTTCCAGCCTCGACCCAACCAACAATTCTGACACTTACGTGACTGCGTCCGGAGGAAGTTCCCCCGACAACACCACTGCCTCGGTTCCCAACCCCCTCAGCTACGGCTGCACCATGTCTCCGAACCCGCATCACTTGGCGGTCAACCCGCACCTGCCGAACCTGCCGGAGCTGTCAAGCCTGCAGTCGATGCCTGGTACGGATCAATACGGATACAGCCTCGGTCCGAACATGGAGAATGGCACTGCGGGTTACAAGTATAGTACTTATACGGGGACAATCATATACAACGGCACTGAGTGGGGCGGGTACGGGACGCAAGCCAGCATGGCTAACCGGACAGATTACCCGACAAACACCGGCAACCACGCCACGAACGTGGCTAACGCGGCGCTGAACTCTGCTAACGCGGCGCTGAACTCTGCCGCTCAATACCAGTGGCAAATGGCGTCATGGGACGTAGTCGATAACATTGCCTCAGCGATTCGCCGCGACGTTAACTTTGCAAATCGGCACGAGACCATTACGGGCTCCGCGCCGATGGTCACTACGATCATGACAGTGGGCTACACAGGCAATGGAGGCACCGACGCCGGTCTGCTGTCGAAAGTCGCGAATGTCCCCAACTGTAAATTCAACACTTTTTCCTGTACTGTTGCCACGCAGGCAACCGGGGTTTACATTCAAGCCGACAACGTGGCCGATATAAATACTGCATTTAGCACGCTCATGAGCACCATATTGCGGTTGTCTCAATAGCAGAGACCGTTTGGCCCTGCCCGCGGTCCTGGGCCGAGCCACAGCCACGAACGAGCTGAAACGTGCCCCACCGGCGCCGGTGGGGCACGTTTTCGTTAGGCCTCTGTTCTCCCGGGTTACTTCGTCCCCGTCCTATGCCGCCCCGCACTCCGCGCTCGAAACCACGGCGGCGGCAATCCTGCTAATGTGGAACGTTCGGGAATCCAATTGCAAGGCAGGGAAAACAGCGTGCAGACAGTTGCCGGAATCGATCTTGGCGGGACCGCCATCAACTATACCTTGGTAAACGGCGAGGAGCAGTTCCTCATCGAAGGGCTATGCGAGTACCCCGCGTTGGCGAAGCAGGGGCCGGAGATCTGCCTCCAGCAGATCGCGGACGGCCTGAAGGTCGCCGTCGAAAAGGCGGGCGTGCCGCTGTCCGGTGTGGCTGCCGCCGGCCTGGACACGCCGGGTCCGGCCAACGCGGACGGCGTGCTGAGCCGGCGCGGCTCGACCAACTTCGTGCACAAGGACTGGGCTGGCTTCGATATCCGCCTGGGCCTCGAAAAGAAACTGGGCATCCCGGTCACTTACTTGAACGACGGCAATGCCGGCGCGCTCTGGGGCCACTTCAACATCTTCGGCGCCAGCCCGCGCGAGACCACGCTCACGGTGGTGATCGGGACAGGCCTTGGTGGCGGCATCATCATCGAGGGCAATGTCGTCAAAGGCAAAGTGGGATTCGGCGGCGAGCTCGGCCACGTGCTGCTGCCCTACCAGAGCATCGCGGCCATCGCGGGCTTACAGCCGGTCTGCAATTGCGGACGCACGGGATGCCTGGAATCGGTCTGCTCGCTCTCTGCCATCGAGCGGTCGTTCCTTCCCTACTTCCTGCCCAAGTACCCCGGCCACAAGCTGGCCGACATGAACCTGCACGCGGCCGCCAAGCTGGTGCGCGGCATGGCCGAGAACGGCGACCCCATGTGCACGGAGATCTTCGGCGTGCAGGCCCACGCGCTGGGCCTCTTCTTCGACGAGATGGTGAATACTTTCGACCCGGACGCGTTCATCGTCGGCGGCGGCGCGCTCGAGACCAGGGAGGAATTCCAGCAGTGGTTCCTCTCCGAGATCCGCGCCGGCATGCCGCCCCAGCGGGAAGAGCAGGTCGACATTCCGATCTACGTGATGCCCAATGGCGATACCGCCGGCGCCCGTGGCGTCGCCATTGAAGCCCTCAAACGCGCGCGCCAGAACGGAACGCGGTAACCGGCTTTCTGTGGCCGGCCGCTGGCGTGCGGTGTCCGCATAGCCCTTATTGGCTATCGATCCACGGACTGGCCTCCACCCACGGAAGGTTACAATGCGAAGTGAGCCGACTCGGCTGCGGCGTCCCCGCTCGGAATCAGCCGCGCCGCCCGGTTGCTTGGGGAAGGAGACCGTGGTGCGCGCCTGGTTGCCGGTTCTGCCGCTGCTCGTCGCCGTCTGCGCCCCGCCCGCCCACGCGATTAAGCCACGGAAAGATCCCATCCACGATTTCGGTTCGCCCAACTGCTTCGCCGGCATGATTGAGGGCGCGGTGTATGACATTCCGGGAGGCACACCGAGTCTGGAGACGATTCTGCCGGCGCTCGAACGAACCCAGCCGGCGGGCACGGTCTGCACATTCTCCCTCAACGTCCCCGTGCGGTCCTGGCTGGAAGGTATACCCGGCGTAACGAATCGCCTGGAGTGGTTCGCCATCGATTACCACGTCGACTTCTGGGTGGAAGCGCCCGGCAAGTACTGGTTCAGTCTGGATTCCGACGATGGCAGCCTGCTCTACGTCGACGGGCGCCGGATCGTGAATAACGATGGCGTGCATATGGTGCAATCCGCCGAGGGCCACGCCGAGCTGACGAAGGGCATGCACAGTATGCGCGTGCCCTATTATCAGGGTCCCCGGGATGCGGTAGCCCTGGTGCTGAAGGTGCAGCCGCCGCACGGCAAGGAGAAGCCCTTCGACATTCGCGACTACCGGATGCCGATGAAGGCGCCGCCGCCCACCGCCGCCAATGACGAGCAACGTCCGATCCTGCGGCGCTCGACCGCGGCTCACGACCCGCTGGGCGAACGGGTCTATGAACAGCCCGCCCTGGCCGCGCTCCAGGCCAGCCCGCCGCCGCACGCATTCGATTTTCGCCTGAGCGTTCTCCGCTTCCAGCCGGGCGTCGAGGGGTCGCAATACGCCGTGGCCGTGGACGTGCCAGGTGCCGTCATCGGGACTTCGCAGGGCGCCGACCAAACGCGCCGGTTGCACCTCGTGGTGCTGGCGCTGGTCCGGGACGAGGTAGGCCGCGTGGTCGGAAAGATGAGCCAGGACTTCCCGTCCGCCATACCGGACAGCCGGCTGGACGCATTCCTGGCCGGCTCGTTCAGCTACACGCACGGCGTCACGCTGGCGCCAGGCCGGTACACGGTGGAAGCCGCCGTCGCCGACCGCGAAGCCAACCAGGCCAGCGTCCAAACCGTGGAATTCGAGAATCCCGCGTATGGCGGGGTCGCCCTCAGCGATCTGATCCTCGTGCGTACGCTCGAAAACGCCGACGCCTCGGCCTATGCGGGCGATCCACTCGTGTACGGCGGCAAGCGGGCGTCGCCGGAACTGGGCGGCGTCGTCCGCGCGTCGGCCCATCCGTTCGTCTACTTCATGGTCTATCCCGATGCGGCTGCCGATGCGAAGCCGCGCATGGAGGCCGAGTTCTCGCGCGACGGCCGCGTGGTTGCGCGCCAGGCGGCCGAGCTTCCCGCGCCGGACCCGTCGGGCGCCATTCCGATGAGCATCGTGACGCCCGCCACGCCCGGCCGGTATGCAATCCGGATCGCCATTCAACAGGGCGGTGAGCGGGCGGAGCGGAGCCTGGAGTATTCAATCGTCGCGCAGTAGGACGCGGCTCGATCAAGCCGGTTGGCTCGGGCCAACGGGCCGGCGACCGAACGGTCGTCCGATTCGCGATCACAGTTCCAGCTTGCCCTGGTAAACCATTTCGTCGGGGACGAAACTCTGGGCGAATTTCAAACGGCCGATCTCGGCGTCGAACTCGACCTGTTTGTCCTTGCGCGCGATCTCGCTGCTGCGTGGGAAGAAATACACGACCACCGGCCCGTCGTCGCGCAACAGAACCTCCACGCCCGAAGGCGTCATGTCCTTCTTTTTATCGCGCTTGATCGTCGCGCGGCCCTTCAGCCCCGCGCCCAGGCTGTCGGGATCGCCACGGAGGAAGCCGCTGGGCAACCCGTACACCGCAATCGCGTAGTGGTCTTCGTCGACCGCGGGCGCATTCAGCTCGCGTGCGATCAGCAGAGCCGAACTCATAGGCAGCGCGCTGATCCACCGCAGCGTCAAAGTCGGCAGCGCGCCCGAATACTGCGTCCCGTCCTCGCCCGGCGCGCGGCCCGCGCCGTTCATCCCGCTGCGCCGCCCCATTCCGGGCAGACCGAGGTTGAACCCGCCCAACCCGACGCCGTCCGCTCCCGCGCCGCCGCGTGTCCGCCCGGGTTTGTCCGATTCATTCGGCGTCGGCGTCACCGTCTTCACCCACGGCGACTCGGTGAGCACCTGCCGCGCTTCGTCCGGACTCCACTCCGCAATTCGCTTGTCTTTCCACGTCTGCGCGCCGGCCGCGATCGCCGCGCCGCCGGCGGCAATCAGTGCGATCCAGGCACATATTCTTCTATTTGGCATTGACTCTGTTAGACGCGTCCCGCTCGCCCCCAGTTGCCGACCTACGTTCCACCGCGGTGCCAGAACGATTCCAGCCGCACGCGCGTTCGCCAAATGCCCCCGTGTGGACGCGCCCCGCAAGCACTACTCGAAGACACCTCGGGCAGCGTGGGACCCGCTCCGGCCTGGTCCCTGGACCGGTGGATTCGATTCCATGAAAGCGCCGCTCCGTCTGGTCGCGGCTCGCTTCAGAGCCATGACCACGGGGAGCGGCGCACCGTATGAGGAACCGCATCACACGGTCGAGATACAGCCAGTGTTTCGCTGGCTCCATTGGGGGAGTTCATAGGCGAACTTACAACGTGATCCCAGCCTTTTCGAGCGTGCTGGTGATGATGGCCATCGGGTCCGTAGCCTGGTTGGCGCTCGCCGAGGACTGGTAGCTGGCAATCAGTTGACTGAGCAGATCGTTGATCGAACTGCTGCTCGATGTGCCGGTCGAGTCGGTCGAAGACGTGCCGCTCGCATCCGTGCTGCTGGCGCTCGTCGAGCCGTGGTGGTGGTGATGTCCCGTCGCTGCCGCCAGGTCCTGGATATTCGGAAGCTGGTCGCTTTGAGAGGCGGTGGTGAAATCGCCGGCCAGTTGCGTGAGAGTACTGGCGAGCGTGGTGTTGCCGGCCGACGTTGCCGTCTGGGCGGCCGTCGTGAGATTGGTCGCGATCTGCTTCGTGACCTGCTCATATTCGGTGGGGTTCGACTGCTGAAGCTGCTGCAGTGTGCTCAGCAGTTGGGCAAAGGGCGAGAGTTGGTTAGAGTCCGACGTCTGGGACGTGGACGAAGTGCCGCTGGTCGTGGTTGCGTCGGTCGACTTACTGGTCAGAGCTTTGGTAATTAGCGACTCGATGTAACCGCTTGCGATGTTGGAAAGCGATCCGATACTCATACGGAGCTTATCGGCAGTTTGTATGCCACTCCGCAAGTTGTTGGAAATCAACCCGGCGGCCGCATCCCGCCCGCGCCAGAGTCTTGCCGCGCCCGGGGCCCGCGGCAAGATTTCGTCACTACTCCCGCGGCGCGTCCACAAACAGGTCGGCCCCATCCGCCTCCCGGCGCCTGTGCAGCGCCACCGCCGCCGCGAGCCCCAGCAGCGTCAGCGCGAAACCGAAGTAGACCGACAGCGGCCGGTAGCGCATCACCACCGTATGTTTCCCCGCCGCGACCACCACGCCGCGGATTACCGTGTCCACCTTCCAGATTTCGGCCGGCTGCCCATCCACCTCGGCGCGCCAGCCGGGGTACCAGTTGTCGCTGACGACGAGCATCCCTTTGCACGCCATTTCGACGTGGGCCCATACCTGGGAAGGGTTCTCGGAAAAGCCCGATACGAGATCGTCATCGCCACACTGGTCGACGGCGGGCTGCGTCTTCAAGGTGACGGCCGTCCGGCGCAGATCGATCCGCGCATCGCGAACGCGCTCGGCGCCATCGATGTCGTTCGGCGCGGCGAACATCTGGTGCACCGTCCAGGCGTGCGGAAACGTGTCCGGCGTGCGCCAGATCTTGATCCCGCTCTTGCCGGTGAACGCCTCCTGCTGTCCGCCGCGGGTCGGCGTGCGGCTGACGGCGTAGTTCATGCCGTACATGTGCACCAGTCGATCGTCCCACCAGCCGCCCAGTTCCGATGTCGCCGTCAACATGCTGGCCGTCATGGCGTGGGCGGCGGGTAAGCGATACCAGTCGCCGAAACTGAAATGCACGTCCTTGTCGTTGATCTCCAGGCGCTTCACGTCATGGCGGGCGTGCAGGAAAGCGGCCAGGTCGCGCGTATCGTAGAGAGCGTTGATCGTCGCCATGTGGTTGGTGTCGCGGGAATGGGACCAGCCCCAGCCGACTTCGTTCCCCTGTTCGATCACGATCAGGAGCGTGGCGAACGCGAACAGACACCGGCGGCCCAACAGGCCGCGGAACCAGGCGTAATAAAGAGCCGCCGCCAGCAGCGCCACCAGCCCGATCATGCCGGGACGCGGGTCGCCGTCCAGGATGCCGCTCGCCACCGCCGGCTTCAGGTAAGCCATCAGGGTGAAGAGCCCGAAGGTGATGCCGCCGAACCAAAGCATCGCCTTCGAGACCGCCCGGCAGTGCGCCGCGCCGCTCGAGAGCAAAGCGTTGGCGCCGAGCGCCGCCAGCGACGCCACGGCGAATTGAAAGACGGACAGGGCCACGATCGGCGCACGCGATTTCTCGACCATCGGCCCCAGCGCGTACAGGATGCCGTATAGCGGATCGAAATGCGAGAGCGTATACAGCAACGCGGCGACCCCCAGCAGCAGGAACATGCGCACCTCGCGGCGCCGGAACGAACTCATGACGGCGATGGCCGCCAGGCTAAGCGCCACCGTGCCCGTGAACGGGTCGGACCGCAGGCCGCCGCCGCCCGGCATCACCACATGCAGCAGGTCGGTCGGGCGCAGGCCGCTGTCTTCGTGCTCGGGGTATTCCACTCTGTCTTTCCAGGTCAGCGCGCCGGTCGCGGTCCACCGCTTCGCCAGCTTGCCGTATTCGCTGGCGGGCAGCGTCTGCACGGCGGATACCAGCGCCATCACGCCGAATAATACCGCCAGCCGCAGTGCCGCCAGACGGCGCGTGTCGCGGCGGATAAATGCGGCCGCGCCCACTCCCGCCACCGCGTACGTCAGCGCCAGCGACATCGCATGATGCCCGCAGAGCCAGGACGCGCCCAGCGCCGCGCCCGCCCATGCCGCGTTCCGGAGGGGCGCCCGGCCGCGGAGCGAGCGCAGCAGGAACAGGAATACCAGCGGCGCCCAGATGGCCGGCGCCAATTGCTGCGGCCATTCCGTGTTGCCGCAGAAGCCGCCCGTCGCGTAAAAGATGGCGCCCAGCACGGCCGGCCCCACCGCGCAATCGAGATCGACGAAAAGCCAATACGCGAACAGTCCACCCACGCAGTGGATCAGCACGAACCAGAGATTCACATAGAACACCTGAAGCTGCCCGTCGTGCAGCGGCGCCAGCGCCAGCAGATAATTGAACGGGCTGGTCACGCCCGGTTGCACCTGGCCGATCAGCGATTGACCGAACCACTCGTAGGGAGTCCACAGCAGAATCGACCAGTGACGAATCGCATGTACCTGCGCGCCGAGCCACGGCATCACCTGGTTCGCCATGTCGGGGCTGGAGACAAAGGTGTACTGCTTGGTGAGAACCAGTTTCCAGAACACGGCAACCACGCCGGCCACCACCAGCAACGGCGGCCAAAGCCGCGGCCACGCTCTCCTGGCCCATTCGGCGCCCAGGTCGGTCACACGTCCCAAAGTCGAAGTCGTCATCGTCAAGTACTCTAGCTTAGAATGACTGAGCCGATACTTCAACCACGACGGCCCCGCACGGCTACGGCATCGCCGGCAGACCCGATGTGCCCCAGCTTTCGTTCGGCCTGGGCCCCAGGCGAAACTCGAGCACACCGCCACCGGCGATTTCCTCGTGACTAATCCAGGCGCGCTCGAGCGGCTGGCCATTCAGTGTGGCCGATTGGACGTAGATATCGGTGGGCGCGCGCCTGACCGCCTCCACTGTGAAGCTCTTGCCGTTTTCCAAATGGATGACGGCGCGGCGAAACAGCGGACTGCCCAGCGCATAGATGGGCTGGCCCGGATTCACCGGATAGAATCCCAGCGCGCTGAACACGTACCAGGCCGACATCTGCCCCGTGTCTTCGTCGCCCAGCCAGCCGGCCGGCCCGGGCCGATACAGGCGGTCCTCGATCGCGTGCACCCAGCGCGCGGTCTTCCATGGTTGCCCGGCGTAGTCGTATAGATACGCCACGTGATGGACCGGTTCGTTGATGTGCGCGTATTGCCCCGTGTCTTCCATCTTCGATTCCGTCATCTCGTGAATCACTTGCCCGTAACCGCCCACCTTAAAGGCCGTGGTAGTGGTGAACAGCGCATCCAGCTTGTCGACGAACGCGGCCTTGCCTCCCATCAGCTCGATCAGCCCGGGGATGTCCTGCTGCGCGCTCCACAACCATTGCCAGGCGTTGCCCTCGGTGTAGACGCCGCCCCAGGCCAGCGGATCGAATGGTTCTATCCACGCGCCGTCCGCCTTGCGCCCGCGCATGAAGCCGGTGCTCCGATCGTACAGGTTGCGATAGTTCTTCGAGCGCGCTATAAACAGCCGGTAATCGCCGTCGTGGCCGAGCGCCTTCGCCATCTGCGCCACGGCGAAATCGTCGTAGGCGTATTCGAGCGTGCAGGCAACGCTCTCGCGCACGCCGTGGTCGTAGGGAACGTAACCGAGCCTGGCGTAATCCTCGATCCCGGCGCGCGCTTCAAAGCCGCCGGCGCCCTTTTCGGTCGCGTCCTTGCGCACCGCCGCGTAGGCTTTGCCGGCGTCGAAATCGCGAATGCCCTTGGCGTAAGCGTCGGCAATCACCGAGTCGCCGTGAGTCGCGATCATCACGTTGGTCTCGCCAGGGTTCGGCCACTTAGGCAGGAAGCCGCCTTCGTCGTAGGCGTGCAGCATGGCGCGAATAATCCCGGCGTCGCGTTTCGGCTCGATGATGGTGAGCAGCGGAAACTCGGCGCGGAAGGTATCCCAGAAGCCAGTGTCGGCGAACATCTCGCCGGCATGCACCTTGCCGTCGTAGGGGCTCCAGTGAACGGGCTTGCCGGAAGCATCGATTTCCTCGAGCATATGCGGGAATTGGACCGTGTGATAGAGAGCCGTGTAGAAGGTGCGGCGCTCGGCCATCGTTCCGCCCTCCACGTCGATCCTCGACAACTGGCGTTCCCATGCCGCTTTGGCGCGGCTGGCGATGCCGTCGAAATCGGCCTCGGGCATGTCTTGCTCGAGATTGCGGCGGGCCTGCTCGATGCCGATCAGCGAGACGCCTATGCGCACCGTGACGCTCTTGCCCGCTTTCGTCGCGAAGCCGGCATACGCGCCGACGCGATTGCCCGACCGCGCCAACTCTCCCGCTACAATCGCCGCGGCCTGGCCCGCCACCGCGCGGCCCTGGCCGTCTTCCGGAAGTTCGAACGTGCCATGGCGCGCGAATGGATGATCGAACACCGCTACGAAGTACTGCGCGAAGTTGGCGGCGTTTCGCGCGCCCGAAGCGTTCCAACCAGTGATCGTATTGCTCTCGGCGTGAATCTCCACCGCCCCGCCACCCGAATTCGCATCGAGCAACACGTAGGCGTCTTCGGTCTTCGGAAAAGTGAAGCGGAATGCGCCGCCGCGCGGCGAAGGCGTCATCTCCACGTTTACCTTGTATGCGTCGAGTAACACGCTATATAAGTAAGGCAACGCGCGCTCGCTCGCGTGGCTGAAATGGGAAGCGCGCTCGGCCGGCGCCGCCTGCAGCAACCCTGTCAGCGGCATCAGCGAGAACGCGCCGTAGTTATTCATCCAGGCCGAGGGCTGGTGGGTAGCCAGGAAGCCGACAATGGTCTCGCGAGAATACTGATACGGCCAGCCGTTGCCTTCGCTGGTTTGCGCGGTCCATCCCAACATGCCGAAGGGCGTGAAGACGCCGGGATAAGTGTTGCCGTGCGATAACTCGTATGTCGACCACGTTCCCACCAGCGGATCCGGCAGATCGGCGCGGCTCTCCGGGCCCGCGGCATAACCGCATGAAGCGGCCAGCGTCCATAACACGGGCCACAATGCCAGCCTGCGTTCTCCGTCAAGAGAAGTCATCACTTGAGGGATAACACGGAACGCACGCGATTGTCTCGCCCCGCTATGACCCGCGTTCGCCGGAGCGCCGCAATGGGCTGCTGTGCTGGTGACAAAAGACTCTCCGGTTACTCGATCACTTCGCGGCCTACTGCCATATTCAACTGACCCGCGGCGGTCAGATAAGCTCCTACCAGATTGATGTACGCCACCTCGGTTGCACGATAGTCTCTCTGTGCGTCCAGATAGTCGACCAGCGCCGCCTGGCCCCGCTGATAGGAAAACGACATGGTCTCGCGAATCCGCGATGCCGTCGCCAGGTAACCGTCCGCGCTCTTATATGGCCGTAGTAGATTCGCCGAGCTGACCAGCGTGTAGTAAGCCGAATCGACGTCGCTGAATACCTGCGCCGCCGCGGCGTCCTTTTGCCGCTGGGCATGCGCGATGTCGATTTGCGTGCGCTCCTTCTCGCCCTGGTTCTTATCGAAAATCCGCAGCGGGATGTTGACGTTGACTCCCATGTAAATCGTCATCGGTGGATTGCGTCCGAAATCCACGCCGAAGGTGGGGTCGGTGGAACCGTTCGCCACCGCCAGCTTGTGATCCGTCTCGGCCTTATCGATAGTCTCGATGGCGACCTTCAAGTCCGGTCTGGCCGCCAGCGCCGCGGAGCGAAACTCCTCTAATGTCATCGCCCGCTCTTCGAATGCGAATGGGCCGGTGACATCGAATTGGTCCACCGGCGTCCGCTCGTTGAGTAGCGTCAGCAAAGTGATCTTGGCGGTACGGGCGTTGACAGTCGCGGTCTGATAGTCGGACTCGTACTGCGCGCGCTGCAGGAGCAGCCGGTCCAGATCCACGCGCGCGATATCTCCCGACTTGAAACGGTCGCGGTCGATCGATATCTCTTTCTCGAAGTACTCCAGGTTCTCTTTCGCATTCGCGAGCAGCGCCTTGGCTTGCAGTGTCTGCACGAAGGCGCTGCGTAAGTTGAACAGCAGCGTCCGTTCCAGATCCAGTTGCTGCGATTCCGCGATGGACGTACCCTTCTGTGCGCTTTCGAGGCGCAACTCGCGCTTATGCTGCCGCTCATGCAGATAGTCGAAGGCGAGCAGCGGCTGGGCCTGACCCAGCGGACGATAAGGATTGCCGGTGAAGGGCTGTAACTGATCCAACCCGGCGGTGAGGCTCGGGTTCGGCCGCAGATATGCCGAGACCTCCTGCGCCTTGGATTCCTGTATATTGAGTTGGCCGGCACGCAAATTCGGGTTGTCCGCCTCGAACTTGGCTTTCACTTGCTGCCATGTTAAAGCGGTCTGCGCAAACGCTCCACGGCACAGGCACAAGCCCGCTAACAAGCCGATTGGTAAATGTCGAATGAATCGCCGCATGTTGCTCCTCAAACCTGCAAGGTGTCGTTCTCACGTGCCGCCAGCGAGTACAGTACCGGCGATAAGAACACTGAAAGAAAAAGCCGCGACGCCAGCCCGGCCACGATCACAATCGCAAAAGGCTTCTGCGAGTCGCTGCCAATTCCAATCGATAAAGCCGCCGGTAACAGTCCGAAGCAGGCTACCAGCGCCGTCATCATGATCGGCCGCAGCCGCAGCAGCGAAGCTTCCAGCGTCGCCGTCGGGATGTCTCTTCCTTCCAGGCGCAGTTTGTTGATGAACGAATATAGAATCACGCTGGTCTGCACCGCGACTCCCATCAGCGCCACGAAGCCCAGCATCGACGAAACACTGAAATTCGTGTGTGTCACCCACAGCGCCAGCAGGCCGCCCACCGGTTCCGTCACCATCACGCTGAAGAAGATGATAAGTGGGAATTTCAGGTTCCCGTAAAGCGCGAACAGGATCAGGAGAATCAGCAGCGCCGTCAAAGGCAGAATCACCTTCATTTGTTCCCGCGACGAAAGATACTCTTTGTATTCTCCGCCCCAATCGAACTTATAGCCGATAGGAAGCTTCACTGCCGCCCCAACCTTCTGGCGCGCTTCACTTACGGCGCCGGCCAAGTCACGGCCTTCCACGCTGAACTGAACTCCGATAAAGCGCGAGTTCGCTTCCCGATAAATGAAGGACGCTCCGCTTTCCACCTTGATTTCGCAGAACTGCGAAAGCGGCAGATACTGGCCGTCGGGCGTCGCTATAAGAAGATTCCGGATCGCGTTCTCATCGCTGCGGAACGGCTCCTGCATGCGCACCACCAGGTCGAACTGCCGTTCGCCCTGGATCACCTGGGTCGCAGCCGAGCCGCCGATGGCGGTTCCCACCAGCGTATTGACGTCGCCCACGTTCAGTCCGAAGCGAGCCAGTTTGGCGCGGTCCGGCGTAATCACCAGGCTGGGCTGGCCTAACTCCCGCACCACCGTGATTTCCTTGATTCCCGGAACCTTGGCAAGAATACTCTTCACCTGCACGGCCCGGTCTTCGAGCGTAGCCAGGTCGGGCCCGAATATCTTCACCGCCAGAGAGCTTTTCAAACCCGTCTCGGCTTCGTCCACCGCGTCCTCTGCCGGCTGCGTGTAATTGAAGATCACGCCGGGAAACGCCGCCAGCTTATGTTGAATAGCCTCGACTAATTCGGGCTTGGTGCGGATGCTGCCCTGCCAAGCGCTGTCGTTGTAGGGCTTCAAGCCCACATAGAATTCGTTATTGAAGAACCCTGTCGGATCGGTGCCATCGTCCGGCCGCCCTAACTCATTGGCGACGGTCGTTACCTGCGGAAAACTGGTAAGCAAGTCGCGAATCTGCGGAGATAGCTTGGAAGCTTCTTCGAAAGAAATGGTATAGGGCGTCGTGGCGCGCACCCAGAGCGCGCCTTCGTCCAGATGCGGCATGAACTCGCCGCCGATATACGGGATCAACAGCAGCGAGGCGGCAAAAATCGCCAATATGATTGTCACCGTGATCAGCGGGTTGCGTAGGCACCAGCCCAGCATTGTGCCATAGATGTCGCGAACCCATTCGTAGAATCGCGCCCGCGGTTCGTGCACGCGCTTGCGCAGAAAGAACGCGCACAGCACGGGCAGCAGCGTCAGCGTGCACAACAGCGAACCGAGCAGTGCGAAAGACATGGTGCTGGCCATGGGCGTGAACAACCGGCCGGCGGGCCCTGTGAGCGCATAGATCGGCAGATAGGCCGCGATGATCACCGCGATCGCGTAGAAGATCGGCCGCTCGACGTCGCGCGCCGCGGAACGGATCACGTCGAGGAGGCTGTACTCCTCGTCACAGCGGGCCGCCAGTTCGCGGAAGATGTTCTCCACCATGACCACCGATCCGTCCACGATAATGCCGAAGTCGATGGCGCCGATCGAGAGCAGATTCGCCGGAATGTGCCGCCAGTCCAGGCAGATGAAGGAGAACATCAACGAGAAGGGAATGGTGACGGCGACGATCAATGCCGTCCGCGCGCTGAACAGGAAGAGACCGAGTATGATCAGCACCAGCACCATGCCGCGCAGTAAGTTGGTTTCGACAGTCTTGGTCGTCTCCTCGACCAGACCCTGGCGGTCGTAGTACGGCACCACCTTCACGTCCGGCGGCAGCACGTGCTCGTTGAGTTCCTTGGTCATCGCCTCGACGCGCCGCAGGATCACCTGCGCCTGCTCGCCGACGCGCATCAGGATGACGCCTTCCACCGCCTCGTCCTGCTTCATGTATCCGAACTGCCCGAGTCTCGGCGCGTGGCCGATTTCCACCTTGGCGATGTCTCTTACATAGACCGGAATCCCGTTCTTCGCCTGCAAAACGATGCTTCCGATGTCCGCCGTGTCGCGCACCAGTCCTAATCCGCGGACATAGTAGAACTGCCCGCCCTGGGAATAGAAGCCGCCGCCGGCGTT
>PMKM01000010.1 GCA_003157745.1 Bryobacterales bacterium
GTACTGGCGGCGCTTGGTCCCCATGAAATCGAGGAAGAAGAACAGCTTGTTCTTGCCGTTCACCACTTTGGGAATGTAGATCGGGCCGCCCAGCGCGAATCCGTAGTTGTTGAAGATATTCTTGCCCAGCCGGCCGGGGTGGCTAAAGTAGTTGTTCACCGCGCCCAGCTTCTGGTTCTGGTTGTTCTCGTACGCCACACCGTGCAGGCTATTGGTGCCGGACTTAATGGTGACGTTGGTCGCAATGCCACCCGCCGCGCCCTGCTCGGCGTCGAAGGCATTGGTATTGATATCGACGGTCTGGATCGCTTCGGGCGGTGGCACGTAAGCGACGTTCACGGGCAGCCACGGATACGAAATCGCGGCGCCGTCCATTTTCGTGCTGTTGCCGGTGGAGGAAACGCCGTTCATGAATATCGTGACCGCCCGCATCCCGTTGGCGGCTTCGGAATTGGCTTCCGGGCTGGCGACGACGCCCGCGCCGGGAACCAGGAACTCCAGGCGCTGGTAGTTCTTGCCTTCGCCGCCGGTAGCCGGCAACTCGGTGATCTGCTGCGCCGAGAGCTGTGCTTCGATATCGGCCTTGTCGGCCTGCAGAATCACCGCGTCGGCGCGAACTTCCACCGTCGACTTGGTCTGCGAAATATTGAGTTGCACGTCCACGCGCCGGACTTCCGTGTTGCTGATCTGCACGCTGGTTTCGACGAAAGTCGCGAACGACTTGGCGGAAACCGTTATCGTGTAGGGTCCGGCCTGGATGTTGCTAAAGCGATATAGCCCGTGATCGTCGGTGGCGGTCTCGCTATGCACCCCAGTGCCTGTGTTGAGCGCCTCGACTTTGGCAGCCGCAATCGCGGCGCCGGTTGGATCGGTCACGTTGCCAGTGAGCGACCCGTACAATAACTGCGCGTGCACCGCGCAGGGAAGCAGAAATGCGACCAGCGCCAACGCCAACCCGAGCGAGACCCACCGCTGGGCCGGCAGCGCTTGTCGCCGCTCCGTCCGATCTGTTGTAACGTACGACTTCATTCGACCCCCAAACATTTTCTAAACTCCCTTGTTCAACCGGTCCGGGGTCCCGATTCCCAAGTTGGCTGTGGGATATCACCCAACTGAAAAACGGCACACGCGGAACCAGGCATGCACCCTGCATTGTGGTCCCGCGCGTGGACTCTCGGAAGTTGCTCCACGGTGATCCAGTGGTTAAGAATGGCGCGTAAGCGTTGTACAATCAAAGGTATTCGGGATAACATACGGCTTTTAGGCGATGGCCATGACAGTCGAGGAAAAGCGTGGTGCTCTGGAGCAGGTTCTCCAGGGCCGAGTCCTCCGGCGCTGCGATCAACTCAAGAAGATGCTGCGGTTCATCTGCGAGGCCGAAATCGAGGGCCGGGCCGCCGAGTTGAACGAATACCTGATCGGCGTGGAAGCTTTTGGGCGGCCCAGCTCCTACAGTCCGGTGGAGGATTCCATCGTCCGTACACGGGCCTATGAACTTCGGAATAAGCTCGCGAGGTATTATGGGACCGAAGCGCCGGACGCGCCGATTCAGATCGAGATCGCCCGTGGCGCTTACGTCCCCCGCTTCATTCGGCGGCAGGGCCCCAGCCTCAGTTCCGCCGTACCGAACATAGAGGCCAACCCCAGATACGCGTTGCCCGGCGCGTGGACCTGGGTACGAGTGTCTTCAGCGGCCGGCCTCATAGTTCTGGCGCTGCTCGCCTACGCATTCCTTCGTTCTCCCAAGACAACCGCTCCTCCAAGAGACGCGTGGACTCCCGAAATGGAGACCTTCTGGAAGCCGTTCCTGTCGACTAATACTCCCTTGATGCTGACCTATAACAGCAGATTGTTTTTGCTCGCTCTGCCTCTCGATCTGATGGTCCGCAACTGGCAGACCAATGAAATGAGCGAGGTTCCCCAATCTGCCGCATTGCTCCAGTTCCAGAAGCAAATGGGGGTTGAGCGTCTGGTGGAAACCCGGAATTATGTCGATTTCGGCGCCATGTATTCCGTGTTTCTCCTGACGCGAACCCTCGACCGGCGCCAGAGTCAGATTTCGCTGAAGGCGTCGAAGGACTTGGCCTGGGCCGACGTCTTCAACGACAACATTATATTCGTGGGCGGAATGTCCAGCGCGGATCCACGGCTGCGCCGCGTGCAGGAGGCCGGCGACTTCGTCGAGCACGTAGAGGGAATCGCCAATCTGCACCCTAAATCCGGCGAACTGGCCTTCTATCCCGTCGCTCACAGCTCGAAAACCGGAGCGAACGATGGCGACAAGTACGCTGTCTTGTCCCGCTTTCCAGGCCCGCAGCGCGGCCGCTGCATCATGCTGATCGGTTCCGCGCATTCGGAACTGCCCTGGGCCCTGGCCGAATACGTCACGAATCCCCTTTCCGTCGGCGAATTGATGCAGCATGTCAAGCTGCCTTCCGGCGAGCTCCCGGACGCCTTTCAGGTGATTCTGAGAGTGACCCTGCAGGCTCAGGTCCCCGTTCGTATCCGCTACGTAACGCATCACGTGGTGACGGCTCCGGAATTCCCCTACGAGCCGGCATCGCAGAACAAGTAGCTTCGCGAACGCGGTTCTACTGTGTCCCGCGGACCGTTGCAGGCGCATTCGACGTGAAGACCGGCTACAATGTCGTGTTCGCGGACGCCGGCGCAAAAACTTCAGCGAGGCGCTAACCAAGGCGGGTATCAAAAACGTCTACCTTGAGTTGGCCGGCACGGCGCACGAGTGGTCGACCTGGCGACGGTGCCTGCACGATTTCGCCCTCCCGGCTATTTCAGTAGGCGGCGCGCCACGGGCGGCCGGCATAGAATGGTACGAGTTCGAGAGGAGATTCGAAACGGTATGCGAGCTGTATTGCTAGTCACTCTGGCGGCTGGCCTCGGTTTGGCCCAGCCTGCCGACCCAGGCAAACCCGCGACGACGAATGTCATGGGCGCGGAGTATCCGAAGATTCACGCCGACCTCAGCGTCACGTTCCGCACGAAGGCGCCCGATGCCAAGAAGGTCCAGGTGGATCTGGGCAAACCGTGGGACATGGAGCGAGACGGCGAAGGAGTGTGGAGCGTCACCATTCCGCCCCAGGTGCCGGGCTTTCACTACTACTACCTGAGTATCGACGGCGTGCGCGTGAGCGACCCGGCGAGCAGGAATTTCTACGGCGTGAGCCGCGAATCGAGCGGCATCGAGATCCCGGAAGCCGGCGCGGATTACTCCGAAATCAAGGACGTTCCGCACGGCCAGGTGCGCAATTATCGCTACTACTCGAAGACGGTGGCCGGCTGGCGCCGTGCGTTCGTCTATACGCCCCCGGACTATGACACCAACCTGAAAGCCCGCTACCCCGTCCTCTATCTCCAGCACGGCGGCGGCGAGGACGAGACGGGCTGGCCAAATCAGGGCCGCGTCGACATCATCCTCGACAATCTGATTGCGGAGAAAAAGGCCGTCCCCATGATCGTCGTGATGGACAAAGGGTACGCGTTGAAACCGGGCGAGGAGATTCCTCAGCCTCCCGCCGCCGGCCAGCCCCGGCGCCCGTTCTTCTCGCGCACCTTCGAAGAGGTCGTGATCGACGACCTGATCCCGGCCGTGGACGGCGGCTTCCGCACGCTCACGGACCGCGACCATCGCGCGATGACCGGCCTCTCGATGGGCGGCATGCAGACGTTCCAGATCACGATGGCCCACCTGGACAAGTTCGCCTGGATCGGCGGGTTCAGCGGCAGCGGCGGCATCATGGGCGGACCGTTCGATGCCAAGACGGCTTACGACGGCGTTCTGGCCGACGCGGCGGCGTTCAACAAGCGGGTGAAGCTGGTGTGGATCGGCATTGGAACGAAGGAACCGGAGCGCATGTACGCGAGCGTCCACAGTTTCCACGAAGCGCTGACCCAAGCCGGCATCCGGCACGTGTATTACGAATCGCCGGGGACGTCGCACGAATGGTTGACGTGGCGGCGCGACCTGAATGAATTCGCGCCACTATTGTTCCGCTAGCGCGATGGGAGAAACGCACATGAGAATGCTCTGGCTCGCTGCCGCCATTGGCCCTGCCCTGCTGCTGGGGACGGCCACGGCGGCGCCCGTCAAGGTTGAAGGCGGTCTCGTCGAAGGAGTAGTCGAAGACACGCTGTCGGTTTTCAAAGGCATTCCTTTCGCGGCGCCGCCGGTGGGCGACCTGCGATGGCGCCCGCCGCAGCCGGCCGCGAAATGGGAAGGCGTGCGGCAGGCCGGCCGATTCGCGCCCGGGTGCATGCAATCGATGGGCGGTCCGCCTCCGAGCGGCGCGAGTGAGGACTGCCTGTACCTGAACGTCTGGACGCCGGCGAAGTCTCCCGAGGAACGCGTGCCGGTGCTGGTTTGGATTTACGGCGGCGGCTTCAATGCGGGCGCCACATCGATTCCGGTCCATACCGGCGAAAAGCTGGCCAGACGCGGCGTCGTGCTGGTCAGCATCGCCTATCGCGTGGGCGTCTTCGGGTTCTATGCGCATCCGGAGTTGAGCGCCGAGTCTCCCCGCCATGTCTCCGGGAACTACGGCTTGCTCGACATGATCGCGGGCCTCCAGTGGATCCAGCGCAATATCGCCGCATTCGGCGGCGATCCGAACCGGGTCACGATCTTCGGGGAATCCGCCGGCGGAATTGCGGTAAGCATGCTCAGCGCGTCTCCCCTCTCGGCGGGGCTCTTTCAAGGTGCGATCTCGCAGAGCGGCGGTTCGTTCGGGCCTGTCAGCACGATGCCGGTGCCGGGAGAGAACATGCGCGTTCTTGCCGATGCGGAGGTCTCGGGAGCCGAGTTCGCCAAGTCCGCGGGCGCCGCATCGTTGCGCGAGTTGCGCGCTCTGCCGGCCGAGAAACTGCTCGATGCGGGCCGGCGCCAGCGCGGCATGGCCTGGCCGATTGTGGATGGCTGGGCGATTCCGGACGATCAGTACAAGCTTTACGATGCGGGGCGGTTCAACGACACGCCCATCCTGGTGGGCTATAACTCGGACGAAGGCCTTAGCTTTTCGCCACCGCGAACGCCGGCGGATTACATCGCCAGCGTGAAGAAGCGCTACGGGCCGTTCGCCGATCGCCTGCTCGAAGCCTACCCCACCGCTGCCGATGCCGTTCCCAAAACCGCCCGCGACCTGGCGCGCGACTCCGCGTTTGGGTGGCAGACCTGGATATGGTCGCGACTGCAATCGAAGCACGGCACCGGGAAGGTCTACTATTACTACTTCGATCAGCATCCGGACTACGCGGCGGGCTCTCCCGAGGCGGGTCACGGCTCCCCGCACGGCGCCGATGTTGCGTACGTGTTCGAGCACCTGGACGAGACGCACCGGGCTGTTACTCCCGAGGATCGGCGGATCTCCGATGCGATGGCGGCGTACTGGACCAATTTCGCCAAGCGCGGGGATCCCAATGGCAAGGGCGTTCCGGCCTGGCCGGCATTCAGCGACGAGAATCCAGCGGTCATGTACTTCGGCGGCACGCCGCACACCGGGCCCGTTCCCAGCGCGGAATCGCTGCGCGTGTTGGACGGATACTTCGCCTGGAGGCGTAGTCCGGAAGGCGCGGCCGTCAAGCCGTGACGATTTCATCCCCACCCGGAATGGGAGGGCGGAGACATGGATAAGGCAATGAGAAACGTGAGCACGTACGGAATTCTCGGCTTGGCCGTCGTGGGAGCGGTCTGGACCGCCGGCGCCCAGAGCCTTCCCTACCTGGATCCGAGCCTGCCTGCCGAACAGAGGGCGGCCGACCTGGTGCACCGGATGACGGTCGAGGAGAAGGTCACGCAACTGACCAATCAGTCGCGGGCCGTTCCCCGGCTCCAGGTGCCGTCCTACGACTGGTGGAGCGAAGCGCTGCACGGCGTGGCGGTGTCGGGGACCACCGTGTTTCCCGAGCCGATGGGCCTGGCCTCTACTTTCGATACTCCGGCCATTCACGAGATGGCGATCGCCATCGGCGTCGAGGGCCGCATCAAGCACGACCAGGCCGTCCGCAAGGGCCGCAGCGGGTTTCTCCAGGGTCTCGATTTCTGGGCGCCGNNCGCTGGGGCCGCGGCCAGGAAACGTATGGGGAAGACCCGTTTCTCAGCGCCCGCATGGGGGTTGCGTTCGTGACCGGCATGCAGGGCGACGACCCCCGCTACTACCGGACCATCTCGACGCCCAAGCACTATGCCGTGCACAGCGGGCCGGAACCGACGCGCCACACGGCGGACGTCCCGATCAGCAAACACGACGAGCTGGACACGTACCTGCCCGCGTTCCGCGCCGCAGTGGTCGAGGGCAAGGCCGGCTCGGTGATGTGCGCCTACAACAGCATCAACGGCGAGCCGGCATGCGCCAGCCAGTTCCTGCTCCAGGACCAATTGCGCGGCAAGTGGGGGTTCCAGGGATACGTTGTGTCGGATTGCGAGGCGGTGCGGAACATCTTCAGCGGACACCACTTCAAGCCGTCGCAGCCGGAGGCCTCGGCGATTAGCCTCGAGCGCGGGATGGACAGCGAATGTCTCGACGGCGGTCCTGAGTCGACCGACGACCACGATTACGCGCCTTACCTCCAGGCCGTCAAGCAGGGCTTCCTGAAAGAGAGCGAGATCGACGTCGCCCTGACGCGGCTGTACACGGCGCGGGTCAGGCTCGGCATGTTCGATCCGCCGGAGTCCGCCCCCTACGCGAACATCGACGAGAAACTGCTGGAAAGCCCGTGGCATCGCGCCCTGGCGCACAAGCTGGCCGATGAATCGATGGTGCTGCTGAAGAACGACGGCATTCTGCCCTTGAAGAAGTCCGGACTCAAGATCGCGGTGGTCGGTCCGTTGGCGGATCAGCACAAGGTCTTGCTCGGCAATTACAACGGCACGCCGAGCCACTACGTTACGGTGCTGGACGCATTGCGCGAGGAGTTCGCCGGCTCGCAGATCCGCTATGAACCTGGCACGCAGTTTCTGCTGAAGAAGGGCGAGGCCGTCCCCAGCGGACTCCTCACTGTCGACGGGAAGCCCGGCGTCCGTGTGAGCTTCTATCCAGGGGATAAGATGGGCGGGCCGGAGGGTCCTACGGCTCCGCCGCTGGCCAGCCGGATCGATCCGGGAATCGATCTCGCGGCTGGCAATCCGCTGCCGGAGGTTGCCGGGAAGCAGTTGGGGATCGTCTGGGAGGCTACCCTGACGCCACCCGAGACGGGCGACTACGACCTGGGTCTGGAGGCGGATGGCTTCTTCGTCGTCTCGCTGGACGACAAGCCGGTGACCATGACGTGGGGGACCGATGGTGTCGAGACCAAACTCGGCCACGCGCGCCTGGAGAAGGGAAAGCCGGTGGTTTTGCAGATTCGGTACCGCACGAGTGAGGGCGCTCAGCCGGCGGCCCGGCTGGTGTGGTCCAAGCGGGATCCGCGGACGAAGCCGGAGGCCGTCGAGGCGGCGAAAGACGCGGATGTTATCGTGGCGGTCGTCGGGATCACGAGTGAACTCGAAGGCGAAGAGATGCCCGTCAACGACGAAGGTTTCAGCGGAGGAGACCGCACCAGTATCGACTTGCCCAAGCCCGAGGAAGATCTTCTGAAGGCGGTGGCGGCGACGGGCAAGCCCCTGGTCGTGGTGCTGCTGAATGGCAGCGCCCTTGGCGTGAACTGGGCGCAGGAGCACGCGAACGCGATCCTCGAAGCCTGGTATCCCGGTGAGGAGGGCGGTGCAGCGGTCGCCGAAACCCTCTCTGGCCGCAACAACCCGGGCGGAAGGCTGCCGGTGACCTTCTACAAAGACATCAGTCAGTTGCCTCCGTTTGAGAGCTATGCGATGAAGGGCCGCACTTACCGGTACTTTGAGGGCGCGCCGCTTTATCCATTCGGGTACGGGCTGAGTTACACGACCTTTGCCTATAGTGGACTCAAAGTTTCCGCGAAGCCGGTTGCCGCGGGCAGTCCGGTCCGGGCGGAGGTTACGGTGACGAACACGGGCAAGGTCGCGGGCGATGAGGCGGTGCAGTTATATCTCAATTTCCCGGGCGTGCCGGGCGCGCCGCTCAAGGCGTTGCGCGCGTTCCGGCGCGTGCATCTCGATCCGGGAGCCTCTGCGAATGTGCAGTTCGACCTGCAGCCTCGCGATCTCAGCATCGTCACCGAAGCCGGCGAAGTGGTCGTGCCGGAAGGGGAGTTCCGGGTCTCCATCGGCGGCGGCCAGCCCGGCGCCGGCGCACCGTTTGTGGCCCACACGTTTCGAGTGAGCCGGAGCCTTGCGTTGCCGGAATAGAAAACGGGAATAAACGTCGAACGGGTTCTGCTGGCCCGAAGATCGACCGAACAGGCGGGAGCCGGGGCGCCATTGGGTGTTTCAGGGCCGTCGCTCTCGCTCGAGAGCGTGATCGATGGGGGTCGGGCTAGCGCTGCCGACCCTCCCCGGTTTCAGATTTCGAACGCTGCCAGCCTGGTGGCCACGTTTTCGCGAAGATCGTCGGCGGGAGGCACCGCATCGGGTCCCAGCCGCTTGGAAACCGGCGACGTGGCTTCCTCAAAGGTGGGCAGTTGCTGGCATTTGACGGCTGGAAAGCCGATGATGTCCGCCACGCTGCAGGCGACCTTGACCAGTCTCAGAATGTCGGAATCGTTCGCGTTTGGGGGGGCGTGGTGATGCGCGCAGATTTCGCCAAACTCCGGCGGAAAAGCCCAGTTGGCGACCATCCAGGAACCCGCCAGTGCGTGGTCGGCCTGCAGCGCCGCCCGCTCCGCCCGCAGAACTTCTTGCGTATCCGCGTATTCGGCGCTCAGCAGCGGCATCATCTCCTTCGGGTAGGTCTTGAGCAAACCTAAGCGTCCGATATCGTGCAGGATTCCGGCCGTGTACGCGCGGTCGCCCGAGAATCCGAAGATGGCCGACAGCTCCTCGCACACGATCGCGCAGGCCATGCTGTGCTGCCAGCATTGCTGGACCAGCGGGTTCCGGTAGCCGACGAAGCCACGCATGGCTACCGTCACCGCCAGCGCTTTGATGCGGTCGAACCCCAGCACGGCGATGGCATGGCGCAGGACGCGCATCCGGGATGGGAAGCCAAACAGAGACGAATTCGCCAGAAACAGGATGTCGGCGGCGAAGGCCGGGTCGGCCTCGACCACCCGGGACATATCGCTTAGTTCCACATCCGGATCCGTGGTCAGGGCCAGGACCTGGGTTGCGATGGCGTTAAAAGGCGGAAGATTACATAGTTTGATGGGAATCGTGACTTCATCCGTATGGAAGTCGATCTCCTCTATCGCTTCCGGAGGCGGAACGGCCGGCTGCACGTTGGGGTCGATGACTCTGGGTCGCATGTTAGTGTTATCGACCGGAACCCGGCGTTCACGCTGCTTACTTTAGTTAAAACGTCACCGGTGGTGAATCGGGATGCCCAGGGCTCTACGGCAAAAGGGGGGCGTGGCTTGCCCTCGCCGGGGCCGATACCAAAGCCAATTGGAATAGAGGGTTGATCGACGCTACCACTCGCAGAGCGAATCGACGTAGGCGGCCGAGCCGTCGCGCAGCCAACCGTCGAGTTGGGCGGGCTCCTTCAACTGCTGCCCGCGGCGGCGCGAGACCACGGCGAAGCGGCAATCGAGCGGGGCGAGGCCCGTCATGTCTCCCCACAGCTTCTCGAATTGCGCCACCGGAAAAACGTCTTCCTGCCCTTTGCCCCAGCGCTTCTTGACGTCTTTGAGCGTGATATAAGTGGGCATCCGGGCGGCCACCGAGCGGACGCGGGCGGCGACCTTGGCCGCGTCCGCCAGATCCTGGCGCGCCAGGCCGAAGGCGTCCAGCAGACGGTCGATATGAATCCAGGCCGTGGCGCTGTTGTAATAGGATAGGCCGGCCTCCACTTCCTCGGAAGGCAGCGCCAGGCCTTCGACCAGCCGCGCGCGCCCGTCCACGCGAGCCAGGCCGCCGCCGCGATCTTCAAACTGGCGCGCGATTACTTCGAAGCCGAGCGCCGCGCCCCGCTCGATCTGCCACCCCAGCAAGCCGGGATCCACATCCGCGCCCAGCGTGTCGATGTTGTGCATCATTAGATACTGCAATTGCGGCCGCGCGGCGAGCAGGCGCTCCAGCACGCCGTTGCGCAGCAGGTTGGGAATCTCGTACCAGTGGCCGGTGGGGTGCAGACACTGCAGCGGCAGATTGTCCGTGTAATCGGTGCCTTCGCCGGTCTGCTGCGCCCAGGCGATCAGGGCGGCGCGCAGGCTTTCCCGCACCTTCTGCTTCTGCTCGTCGAGCAGTTGTTGCGGGGTCTCTTCCCAAACGAACTTCAGATCGCGCGCCATGGGAACCAGCCGCAAGCCGACCGAGCGGCCGGGCGACAGAAACAGATTCGCGCCGGCGCGCTGTTCGTAGACGAACCACTCGGCGATCGCGCCGTGGGTCAAATAGCTGGTGGTGATGACGTGCGGCAGCGGCGTTCCGCATAGCGATTCGGTGTGGCGCGTCTTCGCCAGGTGCACCTCGATGAAGTTGCGGTGACGGCCGGCGAAGCGGGCGAACGGGCTGAGCGCTTTCACCACGCCGGCGCCGCGCGTCCAGCGGGTGCCGATCCCGCCGGCCAGCGTTACCACGGCCACCTGGCCCTGGCGCAGGGCCTCCATGCCGATATCGCGGTAATGGCCGCCGGCGCCCTGTTCGGCGTGCCACACATCGCCCTCTTCCACGTCGCGGATATCGGCGCTCGCCGGCAGCCGGTTCTGCGCGAGGCCAATGCGTCCGCGGCGCAGATCGGCGCGAATCTGTTCATGCTCGGCTGCGTCGAACCCAAGCTCGCGCAGCAGATCCTGCAGCGGCCGGCTTTGCTCTCCGGCGGCGGTAACGGCGCGCGGCAGCAGCACGTCGAACACGTTTTCGATCACTGGGCGCAACTCTTCCGTCTGGCGGCATTGCGCGGATAGGCGGGCCAACTCGGCCTGGCGCGCGCCGGGCAGCAGGCGCGTATCCGTCTTGAGCAGCGCCGGAACCAGCAGCGAATAATATGCGGCCGGCATCAGCGCGGCGTCGTCCGAGAGCAAGCGGGCCGCAGTGCCGCGTTCGTCGATCGAGAAATCGTAGACCACCGGCTCCATGGCGAATGGCACGGCGCGTTCCAGGCGCTGCTTGGTCGCGCGCATCAGCTCGCCCAGCCGTCGCTGCGCCAACGGGCGGACGGCGGGATCGAACATGAAACCCATGCCGCCGCCGGCCATTCCACCCAGCATCCAGAAGCCATAGAAACCGGCGCCGAATTCCGCGCGCACGGCGCTGATCAGCGTTTCCGTGTACAGGTTGCTGGCCCACGGGATGATGGTCTGGATGGGGCCGAAGAAATTGCGTTCGGTGGCCGCGCCGAGCGCGCGAATGTCGCCGGATTTGAGACAGGCCAGCACCTCGTCGAAAATGGCGATGGCCTGCTGGCGGCCCTGCCACTCGGCCTCCGAGCGCAGCAGGTACTTCTCGGTGACCATCTCGAGGATCGGCCCCACGTCCTGCGCCATGCCGCCGTGCACCAGCACCAGGCTCTTCTCGAGCTTCTCGCGCGACGCGCGCGGCACCTCTTCCTCCGTCAGGACGCGATGGCGCGGCAGCAGGCACCCGCGGCTGATTCCGAACTCGGGATCGCCTGCAATCGCGGCCACGCCTTGAATCGTTTTCATTCCCGGCCAGACGCCGCCGGAATCCTGCCAACCGCCGCCGGAGCCGCCCAGCCATTCGCCCAGAATGGCGCGCGCGGCCACCAGGCGGCGCTCGTTCTCCTCGAGCGTTCCGGTGAGCGAGCGCACTTGCCCGGTGGCGCGCATCGAGACGGCGATGATCGAAGCCAGCAGATTCGTCGACACCGCCAGGCGCGAGCCCTTGGGAATTCCGCGCACATGGCTCACCACTTCCAGGCCGTAGCCCGGCACCCCGGTCAGCGCGGCCAGCACGTCGGCGAGCGGCTGGCGCGCGCCTTCGAGGCCGGGCGGCACGATGCCGGCGGCGATGACGCCGGCCTTGAGCAGTCCCAGGTAGTCGCGGGCGAAATCGAAAACCTCGGCCAGCGAGGCGATGTCGGAGCTGGCGTTCAGATCGACGCTGGTCAGGCGCAGCACCGGCTCGTCGATCGCGCGCAGGTAGACGTCGATGGGCGGCTGCGGCGCGCCCGAGCCGGCCACGGCCAGATCGATCGAGACATTCAGCACCCGCGCGCCTTCCGGGTAATCCATGCCGAGGAAGAAGATGTCGCTCCAGCCGCTGTGGCTCAGGTCCATGCGCACCGGCGTGGATTCGCGCAGGACGGGAAACGCGCCGCGCCCGCCGGGACGCAGCAGCAACTCGGGGCGCAGCGTGAGCGGGTAATCGGCCGGGTGCCCTATGCGGGACATCCACCGGTTGCCGCGCACGGCGCGCACGCTGCGGCGAACCTGCGCCGCCAGGGTTTGAAATGCGAGTCCCTGATAGGCGGCAGCCAAGGCGCTCGACGCAGCGGCGGTCGGCCCCGCGGCCGAGCACCCAAGCAGCGTGTCGATGGCTTCATGAAAACGGCGCTGCAGTATGTGATCGAGCGCGGCCGGCGGCGCGGGCTTGCCGGCCGGAACGCCGGCTTTGTAGGGCAGATGGAAGCGATGGATCGAGTAGAGGAAGAACTGCGCGCGCACGCGCTCGTACAGGTTATCGCTTTCGCGGCGGAAACGGTCGAGCGCCGCTGCCTCCTCGACCAGTTCGGCGGCGCTTGCGGCGAGGCAGAAGCGATCAAGCGGCCGATTCCTGAGCTCGGCCGAGTTCGCGGTGATAATTCGGACCAGCTCGCTCATTGCGGATTCGCGCCCACCGGTTCTTCGAGCGCGCGCGTGGCCAACAGCTCGAGCAGGTTGGTCAACACCTGCTCGCGGTCGCGCCCGGCCAGCGCCAGCGCCAGTTGTGCGGTCAGCAGTCCGTAGCGCACGCCGATATCGTACCTGCGGTTGGTCTCTTCGAGGGCGAAATACTGCTCGCGGCGGGCCAGTTGATCGAGCACGCTCGAGAACGTGATGCGGCCCTGCGCGGTGCGTAGGGCATGTTCCAAAAGGTCCATCGCGCCGCCCGTCAATACGTGCATGCCGAAAAAGCACAGGTAATACCCGGCGCGCAGGCCGGCCACGATCAGGTGCTCCTCGGCCTCGGTGGGAGTCGGCTTTTCCTTGACCACTTCGATGCGGTAGATGTCGGGCCGGCCGGCTACGGGTTGGCCGCCGACCACGCCATAGTGGGCGATCTGGTGTTCGCGCGCCGGTTGCACGGAGGAGACCGCGCAGTTCTCCCGCTCGGCGAGAGCGACCAGGCGGCAGGCGGGACGCCCGCGCGAGTTGCTCAGATAAATGTGGTCGCCGACCAGGTGGAGAAACGGATCGTCGCCGGTGAATGGGCGGGCGCAGGAGACGGCCTGCGCGTAACCGGCCGGCGTTGGTTGTTCGATGAAGCGGACGCGCTGCGCCAGGTCTCCCGCCGCGCGCGAATACGCGGCGCGGTCGCCGGGGGCGACGACGATGCACGCCTCCTCAATCGGCGCGGCGAAGACCTCTTCGAGCAGAATGCGAAGAATGGGCTTTTCGATTCCGTCGCGGTCGATCAACACCTGCAACGGCAGCGCGCGCTGGTGAACCCCAGCGGCGGTGATTACGGCTTTGCGAACATTCATGAGAGAGGCCGCGCGAGCGGCGCATTGCCTATTGTTTCACGCTTCATGCCGATTGCGGAGCGCCCCCAATAAAACAAATGGCCCGGCTCCCCGAAGGGGCCGGGCCATGCAAGTAAAACGGAGGATTTTCGCGGACTTTACTTTGCGAAGCGGCGGCGGGCCACCAGACCCAGCAGCCCAACGCCCACCAGGACGAACATCGCCGGCTCGGGGTTTGCGACCGGGGCATCAGCCGTGGCGGTGAGGCCGACGCTGTCGTAGTCGGTCTGAATCGTGCTCGATGACAAATAAATCTCCAACGACTGGCCGTTGTATTGGGGCGATGAGGCCGAATCCCAGGTCAGAGTCCAAACGCTAAAATACCCGGCAGCCGGACCATTACTCCCGGTCGACGCTAGCTCAGACAGAAGAGTCGTGCCAGTAAGGCCACCAGTGCCCGGCGTGTTGCCAGTGGTGGCCGTGCCAGCCCTCAGTTCGACGATCGCACCGGACGTGTCGCCGCTTTTCTGCATGCCCACATCGATGGTCAGCGTGTACGTCGTGTTCGAGGCAATCGTGGTCACCGCTTGATAGGCAAAGCCGTCTTGATTGGTCGAGGGGTAGTAGTTATCCCACAGCACCTCCGTGCCGTTGGGAAAGGCTTGGTTAAACAGGCTGGTGTTCGCAAGACACCCGGCATTCCAGTTCACCCAAACCGTGGGCGAGGAATACTGGTCGCAGCTCTCAAAAGAAGCGTTACCGATACTGATGGCTACAGTGCCGGCCCAAGCGCCGGACGCCACAACAAACAGCGCCACCAGAAGTGCAATTCCAAATCTCATCCGCATACTCAATCCTCCGCTTTTCCTCGGTACGGCGCGCCATACATGCGTTCCACGTACACTTGGATACCTTTGTAGGTTAGCCTTATACTGGACTGGGCGTCAAGTACTACAGGCTACCATGGTCTTCAGCCTATTTCTAGTACCTGTGGCCCGACTTCCGGGCCCGGCCGCGCCGGCGGTGCCCACGCCAGGGAAGCCAATCCGTGCCGATTGGTTTGATGGTCTCTTGCCTCAATGGAATCAGTGTGTTGCGAGTTTAGCGCCGAGCCGCACCTGGGTGACGTCGGGCGCTGGTCGGCCCTAGGAAGGTGCCCGAAACCAATGGTACGAATTGCGTACCGGAGGGTACTCACTTCCAACTCGCCCAGCCGGTTCGCCGGCCGTCCGGCCAAGCAGCGGTGGACCCGACGATAGGCGCTCTAGCGAAAGAACAGGCCGCTTGCGACGGCGCTGGGGCCGGCGGTTCGCGTTATCCGGAACTTCACGTGTCCGCGCAGATTCCAGACCAGATACTGCCCGATCGAGAAGCTCGAAACAGTGCGAGTATCGAGCACGGTTCCGGTGGCGGCATCTGATACGTCAATGGTCTCCGCTCTGGCGCCGGCGGAATCCCAGTCCACGCAATAGAGGGCAACTTGGTGGGTGGTCCCGTCGTGGAGATTCACGTCGAGCTCGAAAGCGGATGGGCTGTACCAGGCGGAGGCCAGGCGGCCCCGTGCCGACAACAACCGAACGAGCGGGGTCCACGAAGCGACCGCTACGGCTCCCGAAGAATTCTCGAGTGCGCGAACTTCCCGTGCCGGGGCGTCCCAGACGGCCATGCGTGCGCCGGCCAACCGGGTTGCGGCGTAAGCCGGATTACGGGGCGATCCGGCGGCGATGGAGAACCCGTCGATACCGTAGGTTCCCGTCCAATTGCCCTGGGTATGCTTGTCGATCCCGAGAAAGGTCGCGGCCGTTGCAATCGGCTCGCCGCCGACCGATAGCGGCGGCGTGCCCGGGCCGCCGGAGGCCGTCGCCGGATTCCACTCAAAACCTCGCTCGACCCGGAATAGCCGGCCCTCGTCGTAGTTCCACACGTAAAGCGCGCTCTTTCCAACCTGGGCCTGCCAAATGCCGGGAGGGTCTCGTGTCAGGTTGGCGCCATCCCAGGACCAGTTGTAAAAGGAAGTGGCCGGGAAGAACCGAACCGGGCGCCGGTTCCACGAATCGCGCAACTCGGGCAGCGAAAGCACCGCTCCGGTCAGTTCCCAGTACGCGCCGAAGATAGGCATCTCTCCGTAGTACGACGGACCGATGTACAAGACGTCGATGGCGGAGTCCATGGGGAGTGCCCTAATCTGTCCAATGGGTACCCGTCTTAGAACGGCCCTCTCTTCCCGCCAGACCGCCGCCAATTCGAGCGCGTGGAGGTGTAGCGCCATCCCGCCGGCCACTGCAAAGGCTAGCGCGGCCGCGATCGAGATAGCTGCCGTTGCCCTGCGTCCCGCGGACAGACACACATCCAACATTCCGTAGAGAATCAATGCGAACGCCAGGGACACTCCGGCCAGCGTCCGCGACTCGAACGCGCCGAACACGATCCTATAGCCTGCCAGGGCGTAGGTCGCGCAGAGAACCGGTATGGCGGCGAAGCCCAACGCCAGGATGCCGAAACCACCCGATAAGCGCCTGCCCCCCGCGCTTCGTAATAAGACAACCACCGAGCAGGCCGCCGCAATTGCAACTAACCCGAAGGCGAGTGCCCAAGCCCGGTCCAACGCTCCGGCGCTGCGGTAGAGCCCGCCCGGCAGGAAGCGAAGACTCATCCGGAAGAGCGTCCACCATTCGGGTGGGAGCGTCTTCGACACGAGCGGACTTGCCTGCGCAATCGCGCGGTTGAAGACGACGCTCACCGCTTGTACGGCACAGGCGGCTAAGACGAACCCGTAACGCCGCGGGGCGTCGCGCCGCCCGTCGCGGAAGCAATAATATGCCGCGACCAGGATTCCCAGGAAATAGAACGCTTCGTAAGTGAGATAGCTCGAGAGAAGTAGCGCTGCGGCGAGCCATAGCCGGCGGTTCCGGTTTGTCTCCCGGGGCTGCATCATGCGGGCGGCTTCCGTGAAGAAGATTTGCGCGGGGATTGCGGCCATCGCGCAAACGGGCCAGGCTGTTATGACGAGCGACCATGGCAGAGACAGCCATACGATAGCCGCCAGATCGGCCGCCAAGGGATGCGCCCCACTCTCCCGCGGCAGAAGGCTTCTCAACCACGCGCGCAGCGAGAGAGCGGCAACCAGCGCCAGGAGAGCGCAGACGGACTGATCAGCGAACGGGCTTGATCCGGCAATCGAACTGATCGCAAACACAATCAGACCGGCGACCGGCCGCGCGACGTAAGGCTCACCCGGTCCCGCGATACGGGTGAGTCTGGCTGGCGAGAACGCCGCAGTGTCTTGCAGGCTTTGGACGAGGGCGGGCCAGTCGTCCGAATAGAACCCCAACGAGAAGGGCCGGGCCGCATAAAGAATCAGCCATGCACAGAGGACCAGAAGAGGCACCCGGCAGTTCACGATGCCGGACCATGCCGGCCAACTGGTGCGGTCAGTCGCAGGCGTGCCGGTGCTTAGCCCGGGATCTTCCCTGTATGTCACGGCGCTCGCAGTCTCCGGGAAACGTCCGACCCCACATCGTACCATGCCAACTCGAGAGATACTCTCCGGGTAAGTGTCGTCCGTATTCCGTCCGTAAGCAGGCGTGATAGGAACCAACGGTCCTGCCACGTAACCAACCGCCGCCCGTGTCAGCGCACCTGCTGGGTGCGACCGCTCCCTATGGTCGCGGCTCCGATTCGCTTTCAGAGCCGCGACCGGAGGGAGCGGTCGTAGGTGGCGCGCGCTTACGGACGGATTACGGTGTCGAGAAACGTTAGTTTCACTCGTTAGTTTCACTCGTCTCCGGCTAACTGGTCCCGTGCTAAAATAACTGTGCACTTGCGGGGCTGTTCTCGCTCGTGCGGCTTATTAGCTGGGGGAGTCTGTGGGGATGGAATCGGAGCCGTCGGGGCGGTCCGAATCGGACCAGCCCCTGGCGTTGGCAATCGTCGTACCGCTCTATAACGAAGCGGCCGGTCTCGCCGATTTTCACTCCGATCTAAGTCGAGTTATCGCCACCCTGCCTTATAAGACACAAATTCTGTATGTCGACGACGGTTCGACCGACCGGACGCCGGAGGTGCTGGCGGAGTTGCGTGCCCGGGACAGTTCCGTGGTCTACCTCACGCTTTCCCGGAATTTCGGCCATCAAGCCGCTCTCACCGCCGGTCTGGAGAGCGTGGACGGCGATCTGGTCGTCATGATGGACGGCGATGGCCAACACCCGCCGGAGCTGATTCCCGAGATGATCCGGCTGTATGGCCAGGGCTTCGATATCGTCCAGACACAACGCGCGGATGTCTCCAAAGACACGTTTAAGGGTTGGACGTCGCGCGCCTTCTACTCGCTTCTCAGCGGCATTGGCGATGTCCGGCTCGCTCCCGGCGCCGCCGATTTCCGGCTTATCTCGCGTGACGTCGCACAGGTTCTGCGGCAGATGCGGGAGTATCATCGCTTTCTCCGCGGCATGACTTCCTGGCTTGGCTTTCGTACGGCGACGCTGCCATACCAGGCCGGCACCCGCCTCGCGGGCGAAACGAAGTACTCACTTGGTAAGATGGTGCGGCTGGCGATGGATGGAGTGTTTTCGTTTTCGCTCGTTCCGCTGCGGCTGGGGATTGCCGCGGGATGTTTCTTCCTGGTGCTCGCCTTGGCTGAGATGTTCTATGTCTCCGTCCTCTGGTTAGTACCAGGACCGCATAGACTGGTGCCGGGCTGGAGTTCCATGATACTCATGGTTACGATTGGCGACGGTGTAACCATGGCGCTGCTTGGATTCATAGGGATCTATGTGGGGATGATCTTTCAAGAGGTGAAACACAGGCCGGTGTATGTGATTCGTCCATCACGGCCCGGTTTTCGCCGGGCGAGGCTGGATGAGCGCACCTAGTTTCGTGGCGACGAGGCCAATCGGCGACGAAGAACTGGTGCATGAGAGACTCGGTGCGGCGTTCGACGACGCTGTCTCCGAGTACGACACGGCTCGGCGAGTGGAAGCGTTGATCGACGGCTTTCTGGGCGATATCGACATCACCCGCGCCAGTGTATTGGACGTCGGCTGCGGACTCGGGTTCTTCGCTCGCGCACTGCAGGCTCGCGGCGCCAAGGTGATTGCCTGCGATATCGGAATCGACCTAGTCGCGCGGGTTCGCATGACGGTGGGGTGCGAATGCGTGCGCGCGGACGCGCTGTCCCTGGTAGACCAGTTCGGCACGGACCGTTTCGATATCGTCCTGTCATCCGAGTGCGTCGAGCACACACCGTCGCCGGAGCGGGCGCTGCAACAAATGTCCAGGATTCTGAAACCCGGCGGCCGGCTTTCGGTGAGCACCCCGAACGTCGTCTGGTATCCGGTGGTGAGACTGGCAACGCTGGCCAACCTGCGGCCGTTCGACGGCCCGGAGAACTTCAGCACGTTCCGGTCGATGAGACGCGTCCTCGAAGCCGAGGGTCTGCGCGTAATTGCGGAGCGGGGACTCCATCTGATCCCGTTTCAGTTGAAGTGGTTCACGGTTTCCCGTTGGTGCGACGAACGTCTTCAGGCGTTGCGTTGGTTCATGATCAACCTCTGCGTACTGGCCGAGAAACCAGAGACGGGATGGCGCGGTTGACGCGGCCCGGGAGCGTCTAACTCTTGGGTTACGCTCAGTCCCAGGGAGGCAGACACCCGCGGCCTTCGGCATGCCCCGTTTCGACGTAGTGAACCAGCGGGTTGATGCCTGCGCCGGCAATATCGGGATACATGCCGAGATAGTAGTCCGTGTCGAACCGGCGCGAGGGATTAGCTCCTTCCCGAAAGCCCATGAGGAGATAGTGCCACAGCGGCGGGATACGGGCGGCCGCCACGTCCGGCCGGTGCCAAGCGTAGAACTCGCGATTGAATAACCGGGCGAACCGGCGAACCGCGGCGGGATCGCGCCGGAGCCCGGCGCAGCACCGGAGTGTTCTCAGAGTGCCCAACGCGTTCGATGGGGACAGGGCGTGCCGCACGATCGAGAGCGCGGCGCCGAGCCGCGAGGGCGCGAGCGGCCGACGTTGGCGGACGGGGGGCAGCACGGTAGCGACGATGTCTGCCTGCTCCGTCGCAGTCCTGGCGGGCCGGGCGTGCGTTTCGGCAAGCGAGCGAAACAGCCTGGCACACTCGGCGGCGGCGTGTGGCAACGAGTGTTGCTCTTCCATCCAGCGGCGGCCGGCGGCGGCCAATTGCAAATGGCCCTCTCGATCGGTGGCCAGACGCTCGATGGCGCCGCAGAATCCATCTACGTCGTCGGGAGCGAACAGCATGGCGCCATGGCCCGCCGGCACCATCTCCGGTATACCGCCAACGCGGCTGGCCACCACCGGAACTCCCATCGCGAGGCTCTCCGCAACGATGTTCGGGCGCCCGTCCAGCCGCGAGCAAACGACCGCGACATCGCAGCAAGGGAGATACTCGCGCGTGTCGACAAGGCCCAGGAAGTGCACGCTCTCTTCGAGTCCGCGCTGCCAGCACCGGGAGCGGAGCGAATCCTCGAGCGGCCCCGTGCCACCAATCAGAAACTGGAAGGACGGGCGATGCCGAAACCGTTCGGCGATGCGGAGAAACGTGTCGGGGGCCTTCTCATCGGACAGCCGGCCGAAGAAGCCGGCGACGAAAGTGTCCGGCCGCCGCGGGCCCCCGGTGCGCCAATCCCTGGGCGGCAGCGGAGCGAAGCGGGCGATATCCGCGGCATTGGGTATCACGGAAACCCGGGTTTCCCGCCCGCCCTGCTCCGCCACCCAGGCCGCCATGCCCTCATGTTCCACGAGGACATGATCGATGAGCGTACTCCTACCCAGGAAACTCTCTCCATGCCCTACGGGGTTGAATAACAGGTCGACCACGGCGAGTTCGGCGAATAGACCCTTCAAACGTGGCAACCAGCGGTACAGGGACGGGGATCCCGCCTGCCAAAGCAATTGGACAGAATGCCGTTGTATCAAATAAGAGACAAAAGCCAACCGCAGGCCAGGCTCGATGAATTCAGGCAGACGATACAGGCCGGCCACGTTGCCGCTGAACCAATGGCTCGCGTCGCCCCAGCCTTCGGGCGCCGCTTCGGTGGTAACCAGGAGAACGCGAAACCCGCACCGGGAGAGTTCGCCGAGAAGCCCGGCCATGGATCGCTCCGCCCCGCCCACGACGAGATATGGCATCGTCACCAGGATGGCGGGCGGGTGCGCCGCGTGTGCGTCATCGAGCAACCGAGCGTAGCTTTGCGGTGGCGTCGTCCCGGCCCGCAGGCCGTCGAGCCGCCGCACCAGCCCGGGCTGGTTGCGCAGACGATCGTACTTCCGGGCGACCAACGCGGGGTACGCCCTATCGTCGCGGGGTTCGGCCGCATTGCGAACCAACGGAGAGTGCAGCACGCGGCCGCGCGCGCCGCCCTCCGCCATGCGGATCCAGAGGTCCCCAATCAGCGAAGGTGGCTCCACGGCGCGGTCGAATCCGCCGGCTCGGGTCAGGGTCTCCTTTCGCATCACGGCGAATCCGCCTGCATTTCGCCCGAGCAGGATGCCCAAGGAGAACGGGCCGGTCTTTTGCAGTCCGGCGCCGCGCGTTTCCCAACTCGCGCAAACATCGAGCGAGGCCGTTTCCAAGAGGAATAGGCATTCCTCCAGGCCGGTCGAGTCGATCTCGTCGCCCGGATCGAGAAAGCAAAGATAGGGTGCGCGAGACTGCGCGGCGGCCAGGTTCCATGCGGCGGCCAGGCCTTCGCCGCCTTCAATCGCCCGAATCCGCTCGCCGCTGGCTTGGCCCGTGAGCGTCGAGAAGAACGCTGGCGGACAGCCGAGATTGATAGTCACTATCTCGAACGACTGAATCGTCTGCGCGCGAAGCGAGCGCAGCGACCGCTCCACCGCGCCCGTGTCAGGCCCGCAAGTGAGCACGACCGTTACCAGCGGAAAGCCGTCGCCGCCCGTCACAGCGCACCCCCGGCCGCGGCCGCAAGACCATTCCCGATCCGGCGCAACGGGCGAAGCCCGTGCAGGTCAACCCAGTAGGGCTCGGTAGCCGTCACCATGTCGCGGGCGGTATCCACTCGAATTAGCGCCTCCGGGCGATTAGTCGCCTATTCCTAATTCTTAGCTAAGTTATTGTATCGCGCCGCCGGCTGAGAGCAAGTCCGCCTACCGCAGTCAGCTCGCGGTTCGCAGCATCGGCTCGGGGAGTATTCTCGTCTTTCGAAGGTGCTAAGTAACTCAATTGAGCTGATTTAGTACCAGCAATGTAGACCCGTAGTCCTGAACCTCTGAGAACTTCCGGGTGATTTCGTAATCTATAAGCTAAGCGTAGACTCAACTCATGAATAGTTCACAAGGCGCTCCGCAAAGCACATCCAACACGCCGGACTACTATGCCGGCGTGATCGGGGGCCAAGCCGGCAAGGGGGGTATGTCCAAGGAGCGCGCGCAGCGGCTCTATGCCATCGGTGAACTACAGGCAGCGGCACAGTTGCTCTCCGATCTCGCCGCAGGCAAGCCTCGCCGGCGGTCGACGGACCGCGGGGAGGTGCCCAATGGCTGAGTTTCTCGCCGGTGTCAGCCATTTGATCGATACGCTGTTCGATCGCCTGGGCATTCATGGTGCACCGGGGCTCGACGCGGTCTATTGCGGTCTCGGATTGGTCGTTTTCCTGGTGTTTTGCATCAGCGCTCAGTCGGCCATTCGCATGGCATTCTCCCGCTGCTCATCGAGGAGATAGCGGCGCGCGGCGCCGCTCAGCGGTACAACAGGTATTTCTCCCGCAGTGACAGGAAGCCGGCCACCGCGTCGGAGAAACTCTGCTGGATCGTGCGCGCATCCTCGCCGTCGCTCAGTTGGCGGATCACGTCATCACTGCCGATTAGCTGCTTACATACACTGAAATCGATCTTACCCGGATAGAATTTCTGCAGCGCGGCGGCCAGTTCGAGGCCCAGGCGTGTGGAATCGAACAACTCGCGATTGGTCACTTGAAAGCGCACGCCCTCGACGCGCACGCCGCGGAAGTTCGATTCGGCGGGCGTGAAACTGGTGGCATAGGCGCGCACGCCGGGTATCTGGCGCGAATTCAGCCAGCCGGCGAGTTCGCGTCCGCCGATGAAATCCGCTCCCACCTGTTCGAACGGCGCGTCCGTGCCGCGGCCCACCGAAAAGTTCTTCGCGGCTTCGAGTAAGCACAGCCCGGGATAGAGCAGCGCCGCGTTCAGGCTGCGCATGTTGGGCGAAGGATCGATCCACGGCAGGTTGGTCGAATCGAACCAGTCGCCGCGACGCCAGTCGGCGATGGGAACAACGGTCAACGCCGCGCCGATATTCCTTTCGCCGTTCGCCAGGCGCGCCAGTTCGCCGATGGTCATCCCATGCCGCACGGGCAGGCCGGGCACATACCCCACGAACGACGTGCGCGCGGCGTCGAGCAGCGGCCCCTCCACGTGAGTTCCGCCGATGGGATTGGGCCGGTCGAACACGTAGAACGGAATGCCGGCCTGCGCCGCTGCTTCGATCGCATAGACGAGCGTGGTTTCGTAAGTGTAGAAACGCGCGCCGATATCCTGTATATCGAACACCAGCGCGTCGATGCCGCGCAGCATGGCGGGCGTGGGCCGCGGCGTCGCGCCGTAGAGACTGTAGATGCGGATGCCTGTGGTGGGGTCGGTCGCATCGGGAACCGCGGGCCGGTCCTCGCGGCCGGCGAAGCCATGCTCGGGGGAGAACAGCGCGGCGACGTCGATCCCGGCCCGCCGCATCAGATCGACATTGCGGCGCCGCAGCCGGTCCACGCCGGTCTGATTGGTGATGAGGCCCACGCGCTTGCCGGCCAGCGGCAGAAAATTGCGCTCTACCATCACGTCGAGGCCCGTGCGCGTGGCGGCATTGCGCTCGACTTCGCGATGCGCGCCGGCGGCGGCGAAGGTCTCGCTGTAACCGGTGAGTGTGAGACCGCGCGTTTCGATTCCTACCGAAGCGGCGGCGATGGTGGCGATCTTCGAGCGCAGCGCGGTGAGCGACGGATGGCCCGCGGGGTGAACGCTATTGGCCAGGATAATGACGTACGTGCGCGTTTGCGGATCGATCCAGACCGACGTGCCGGTGAAGCCGGTGTGGCCGAACGAGCCGATGGGGAACAACTCGCCGCGATTGCCCGAGTAAGGCGAATCGATATCCCAGCCGAGGCCGCGCAGAATCGGCTGGTCGGGCGGCGTCTGCGGCTCGGTGAATTTTTGGATGGTAACCGCGCTCACGATGCGCACGCCGTCGAGCGCGCCGCCGTCGATCATCATTTGCGCGAAGCGGGCCAAGTCGCCGGCGGTCGAAAACACGCCGGCATGTCCGGCCACGCCGCCCATGTAGCGCGCCGTCGGATCGTGGACCACGGCGCGCAACGGAGGGCCGTCCCTGGTCACGCGCTCGGTGGGCGCGATGCGCGGCGCGAGCGCCACGGCCGGTTGGAACATGGTGTCCTGCATCCCCAGCGGACGGAAAATGCGATCGCGCGCGTAATCGGAAAGCGGCTGGCCGCTGAGGCGATGTACTAACTCGCCGAGCAGGACGAAGTTGATGTCGCTATAGACGAAGCGCGCGCCGGGCGGTCCGTCGGGCGGCGTTGAGCAGGCGAGTTTGATACCGGTCTGATAGCCGGTCCACGGTGGGACGAGCGGCACGTCCGGCTTGAGGCCGGAAAAGTGCGTGAAGAGATTGCGCAGGGTGATGTCGCTCTTGCCGCCTTGAAACTCCGGGATGTAATCGGTGACTTTGTCGTTGAGCCGGAACTTACCCTGCTCGAATAACTGCATCAGGGCGGTGGTTGTGGCGACTACCTTAGTCAGCGAGGCGAGGTCGAAGATCGTATCTTCGGTCATCGCCTCCATCGCGGGCGTCGTGGCGCGCCGGCCGTATGCCTTCTGGTACACGATCTTCCCATCGTGGCCGATGGCGACCACCGCGCCCGGCAATTTGCCCTGCGCGATCGCCTCGTCGACGGCCCGGTCAATCGCCGGCCCGCCGGAGAACGTCTGCGCCGCCAGCGCCGTGGCCGCCAGTGCGGCCGGGAAGAGTAGCTTCATCAGCAACCATTGTAGTGGGGCGGACCCCCAGGTCCG
>PMKM01000225.1 GCA_003157745.1 Bryobacterales bacterium
CCTCACGGGTAGTATAGCCGCAGGCGGGTTACACGATGATGTGGGGCGGACCCCCAGGTCCGCGCGGGACGCCCCCGTCCCGCGACCAGCCCGCGGGGTCATGTGCTTGCCACTGGCGGGAAGCCGGCCAGGGGGCCGGCCGCGGACGAGGGCGTCCGCCCCACGTGACAGCCCTACCACGTATAGTGTGCGGTGTAAGTGACCACTTTTTCCTGGTCTGGCGCGAGTGTCACTTCATATTCGATGGTGCGGCTGTCTTTCTGGCGATGCGAATCGGATTCCTGCGTGATCACCCAGTTATACCAGCGATACAGGTGTTCGACGATGCGCACTGTGACTGGCTCTTTCTTGTGATTGCGCAGCTTGATTTCGAAACTCTCGTCGGCCCATCCATTCGGAAATGGCCCCTGCATTTGGTAGTGAGTTTGCCGGCGTTCGCCCGAGATATCGAAGGCGTTGCCGGTGTAGACGCGGATAGTCTCATCCTTGGCAGTGTGATCGATTTCGTTCTCACCGGTGAATTCGAGTTGACCGTCCTGATCGCGGCGATAGAAACGAACGCGACCCTTGGGTAGCGGCATCCCGAGGTGATTGGCTTCGGAGTTGACGAATTCGCGCATCACCCACACGTGCGGATTGGAATCGGTGCCGTACTGCTGAACCTGTCGCAGATCCTGGTAGCCGTTGTACTGATTCCGATTGATCGACACGCCATCGTAAACATAGAGGCGTTTGGAGGCGATCCCGCTCGCGCGCAGAAACTCCACCTGCTTGGTCTCGCGGTCATGTAGCGTGGTTGGAAGCGGGAGAGTATACAGGTGGTAATCTTCGAATGACCGCTCGGTCACTTGAGGCGCCTGGATCATACCTGCGCTCAAGTTGCCGCCCACAGCGAAGGCCCGCCTTTCCGGCTCGGCCACCTTGTTCACGTCCCCCGCCATCAGTTTGATGCGTGCGCGATCGAACTGCTTGCCGCTCTGATTGTCGAGCGTCACCCAGCCGACCAGATCGAGTGTGTCGCCCGTCTCCGGCGCCACCACGTTGTAATCGGCGTTCCAGGTCATGCCGCCGGTCACATAACTCAGCTCCGCGTCGAACTTAGCCGCCACGCTCGAGTGAATCAACCAATCGAGCGCCGGTTTGAGAATCGTGTCGTCGCCCAGGGATGGAAAGATGGGCTCGCCGGGGAGAGTGAATTGCAGCTTGCCATTGACTTCGATAATCGGCTGGCCACTACCCTCTTGGACCATCGTCATCTGGGCGGTCTGATACTGGGACCCATAGCGTTGCATCGCCCCATAGTGCGGCACGTACCCGCTGCGGACGATCTTGCCGGTGACGGTGCGCCTCGAGCCATCCTGCAAGCGGACCTCGAATTCAATCGTCTTGCCTTCGTACAGGTTCAGCAGCAACCCCTGCGAAATGGGATCGGCGCGATAGTTTTGCTCGAGCACCGCGAGCGCGCGCTTGCCGGTGGGGTCGCGCAGAATCACCGAGTCGGGTTCCAGGTGCGCGGTGGCGCCGGAAAAGCGCACCGTGTTGGAGCCGGCTTGTAAGTCGAGTGGCACGACTTCGCGGACCACGGCGAAATCCTGGTTGTAGATGGTGAGGGCGGGATCTGCCGCGACGGCGGCCAGTGTGAAACCGGCGCACAGCAGCGCGGTCTGTATCCCTTTTCGCAGCAACGTCGGAGTTGTCATGTTAGAAGCCTATGGCAACTTAGAGTCCGGTTAGCGGACTTCGGTTCCCGCGTGGCCGCGCGAATGTCAGTTTTGGGGATGGGAAAGCTTGTCGGTGCGCTCGGCGTCGACGCCCGAGCGGAACATGGCGCCGAACACTTCGCCAAGTTTATCGGTGGCCTGTTTGGAAAACATGCCGACCAGGCCGGAGACGCCGGCGATCCCGTATGTGTTGACGGCGCCCGAGTAACTGCCGGGCGCGAAGAGGCCGCCGCGAATCACCACGTAGAAGAGCAGTGCCAGCGCCATCCCGGCCACCGGCTGCACCAGGTACCACCACAGCCAGCTCGCCACGAGTGCGCGATTGCCGGCAAAGGAGGTGAACGATTTCGCGACGTGCACGAAGCTGCCGAGGGCGCCGAACAGCAGCACCAGCGCCAGCAGGTTGACTTCGCGCGGCATCGAGCGCGTGCCGCAGAGGATGGCCACCGATTCCTCCGCGCCCGGCGTGGGCCAGAGCGCGACCACGGAGGCGATCACGGCCAGCGCGGAGGAGAGAAGCGCGATGCCGAAGCAGCGCCTGGTGCGATCCGGCATCATCTTCGGCATGAAATGCGTTTGTCCCCTTTGGCCTCGTTACTATCGGCAAACGGGGCGAATTTGCCCCGCTTGGCCGGGCTTAAGTTATTGAAAACAATCAAAACTGCCGGTGCGATCCGGGGCGAATTCACCCCGTTTGGCCGGTTTGGCTACCTTGACGCCAGGCTTGCGCCCGAGCGGGGCGGCCGCAGGGACCTGCCTCACCATTACTGTGACATGGGGCGGGGTGAAATCGGTGGGCGTGGCCGGGGCGGATGGGCGTAAACGCTTGTGGTGGTGTGGGTTGGAGGAGGCCGAAATGTCTGCAGAGGGCGTGAACGGCTCCAGACCGAGCTTGTTGGCGTCTCCAGTTCCGGCTGCCTAGCCCGCTCAAGTGGGCTAAGATAGAATCATGGCTGCAATCGTCAACATGCACGACGCCAAGAGCAGTCTCTCGCGCCTGGTGAAACGGGCCGCCTCCGGGGAGGAAATCCTGATCGCCCGGAACGGCAAGCCCGTGGCGCGGTTGACGCGGTTATCCGGCCGCAAACCCACCGCCCTGGTCGGAGCGTTCGCGGGCAAGCTTCACATGGCGGACGATTTCGATTCGATCCCAGCCGAATTCGGGCCGTATCTGTGACACGGCCGATCCTGCTCGACACGAATGTGCTGCTCTGGGCTCTCAACGACGACCGCGCGCTGACCCGGCGCATGCGGGCGGCCATCACGGCGCCCACTGCCGACGTACATGTGAGCGTCGTCAACGCCTGGGAGATCGCCATCAAGCACCAATGCGGGAAGCTCTCGTTCGACGTTCCGGTCGAGGAAGTGCTCGCGCGAATTCTCGACGGCACCGTCTGGCCGGTGCTACCCGTTCTGCCGGCGCATGTCATCGAGCTGCTGGCGCTGCCGATGCATCACCGCGACCCGTTCGACCGCTTGCTGATCGCGCAAGCGCGCGCCGAAGGAATGGCGCTCGCCACGGCAGACGCCAACATTCGCAAGTATCGCGTGCCGATGGTGTGACTCTGCGGCGTTTGCCTGCTACGCTGCCCGGTGCGGTTTCACTTCGGATGTGATCCGGGATTCCCAGGCATCGCGGGCGGTTTCGAGATCATAGCGGGCCTGCAAATTGATCCAATAGTCCGGCGTGGTGTCGAAGTAGCGGCCGAGGCGCAACGCGGTTTCCCCGCTGATTCCGCGCTGCCCGGCGACGATAGCGCTGACGCGGTTGGCGGGCACGCGCAATTCCTGGGCGAGACGATTCATCGAGACTCCGAGATCGTTCAAGGTCTCCTTGAGAATAGCGCCGGGATGGACGGGCGCAAGTCTAGCTGTAGTGCTTGGTGATTTCGACATCGTAGGCATTCCCCTCTTTCCAACGAAAGCAGACGCGGTACTGATCGTTGATTCGCAGACTGTGTTGGCCCTTGCGATCTCCGATGAGCGCTTCGAGACGATTGCTCGGCGGGATGCGCAGATCGGAGAGTTTCTTGGCCGCATCCAGAGCGGCCAAGCGGCGCAACGCGACGTCAGCCAGATGATCCAGGCGTTTCACGAAGCGGCGGTCGAACAATCGTTGGGTATCAGGGTCGCCGAACGTCAGGATCACGATTCGATTATCGTACGCTGTACGTTGTACGTCAAGCGTAGGATCGATGTCATGCCAAGGTCGTGGTGTCGCGGTTTATAAGGCCGCCTATACCTCTCATGGAAGCGGTATCAGACGAGGTCAGGCCGATCTTCGTAAGGGTCTCCGGCGTACCATTCAGTGAGCATGACAAATGCGGTCTGCCCCTTCTTCACCGGAATCACGGTGCCTCAACGCCGTTCTTCGCGTTTGCGTTCCACACGTTCGTTGTATTCCGATTGCTGGAGTTGGGCCATGCAGATCGGGATTGTCTGAGAGAGAAAGGCGCTCAGGTCCCCAAGACGGGGAATCAGCACTAGTTCAATGGTGTTGGCGAAACAGTAATTCGCCACGTAATGGAACTTCTCGGCGAGATCCGTCTTGGGCGAATCGACTCCGTGGACCGTGACGCAGAGTACGCCTTCGTCGCCAAGCTCGATATCGGGGGTTGTGCAATAGCCGTGGTGTTCGAGGGCCACCTCCAGCGCTGTTGCACCTTCAGGCCAGAAGTGGTCACTATCGGACGCCGGAATGATCTCGCCATTCGAAATCGTGTACTGGGTATTTGGCATGGCAGGATAGTAACATGGGTTTGTTCGCGCGAGGCTTAAAGAAGGCAAAAGTATCTGATTATAAAGGAATTATAGTCTTGCGGTCGAGGCCGCATTTGATAGGTTGCTCGTTGCCCAAGCGCGCGCCGACGGGATGTCCCTCAGCACGACAGGAGTCAATACCCGCAGTGCCGCATGCCGGTGGTGTATTCGGCAATTAATGGTGGAGGCGGGCGGAGTTGAACCCCCGTCCGAGAAAGCCCGACAGGAAGAGCCTACGTGCGTATCCGGCTCATTATCTCGGTCTCCGCTTCAAAACCGGCGAGAGAATGTTAGCGGCTGGCGCCGATGCTTTTCCGCTGATATCCTAAAGACCAGAGCATGAAGGTTCGCGACGTCGTTTCCCGCCTGGAAGCGGATGGTTGGCGGGCGGGTCCGGCAGAAGGGGAGTCACCGGGCATTCAGGCACCCGCGGAGGCCCATGGTTGTGACCGTACCGGGCAACTGGAATGACGATCTTCCAGTGGGGACGTTGAAATCGATTCTGAGAAAGGCGGACTGGGGAGAATCATGAAACGGTTCGCGGTTGTCTTCGAAAGGGCCGAAGCGAATTGGGCCGCTTATGTTCCCGACCTGCCGGGCTGCGTCACGACGGGACCGACTTTGCAGGAGACGAAACGCAACATTCGCGAAGCGATTGAGCTGCACCTGGAAGCCATGCTGGAAGTCGGGGAACCGATTCCGGTTCCCACCAGCGATGTCGATTTCGTCGAGTTGGGAACCGTGGCCTGAGGCGCGCCCGCATGGTCCGAGCCAGCGGGTCGCCCTGCCGTATGCCGGCAAGTGCGGCTGTTTACGCTTCGCCCGAATGAACGAGTTGGTGGAGGCGGGGGGAGTTGAACCCCCGTCCGAGAAAGCCCGACATGAAGAGACTACGTGCGTATCCGGCTCATTAGTCTCGGCCTCCGCTTCAAAACCGGCGAGAGCGGCGAAAGCCCAGCCCGATTAGATCTCGATC
>PMKM01000009.1 GCA_003157745.1 Bryobacterales bacterium
TACGGTCCCGTAGTCGTAGAATGGCCGGAAATGCCTTGCGCCTGGTCATCTCAATATCCGCATCGGCCGATTCCGCCCGATCAGTCGCGCCGCATATAAGGTTAACGGTACCGGCAGCGCCTGGTTCCAGCCCCCACCGTGTTACCGTGGCCAGAATTGGATGGGAGCGAGTGTCGAGACGAGTCTCGACACGGCACGCATGAGTGCGTGCGCCACGGCCGCTCAAAGGCCGAAGCTTTAGCCGAACAGGTTCCGATGTTCTCTTACTCCAACAGCGATCTCTATTGCGAACAAGTGGCGCTGGCCGACGTGGCCGCCCGGGTGGGCACGCCGGCTTATGTCTATTCGAGCCAGACCATTCTCGCCAATTACCGCGCCTACGACGAAGCCTTCGGGGCGCTGCCCCACGCGGTCTGCTATGCCGTGAAGGCGAATTCCTCGCTCGCCGTGCTGGCGTTGCTCGCCAAGGCCGGCGCCGGTTTTGACATCGTTTCCGGCGGCGAACTGGCGCGCGTGCTGGCCGCCGGCGGTGACGCCTCGCGCGTCGTGTTTTCGGGCGTTGGCAAAACCGCCGCCGAACTCGAGTACGCTCTCGACCACGGCATCCACAGTTTCAATTGCGAATCCGAACCCGAGATCGCCCTGCTCGATTCGCTCGCCGCGCGGCGCGGCATCAAGGCCGGGTTCTCCATTCGCGTCAATCCCGATGTCGACGCCGCCACCCATCCCTACATCGCCACCGGCCTCAGTCAGAACAAATTCGGCATCGCCATCGAACGCGCCCGTGCCGTCTACGACCGCGCCCGCGCCTTCGCTTATCTTTCGGCCGAGGGCGTGAGCTGCCACATCGGTTCCCAGATCCTCGATCCCGCTCCGCTGCTCGAAGCCGTCGACATGCTGGTCGATCTCGCCCGCCAGCTTCGCACTGCGGGCGCCTCCATTCGCCATCTCGATCTCGGCGGCGGCCTCGGCATCGCCTATCGCCCCGGCGAAATCGCGCCCGCCGTCGCCGCCTTCGTCGCCGGCCTGCGCGAACGCCTCGCCGGCGTGGACCTCACCGTCATGGTCGAGCCCGGCCGCTCCATCGTCGGCGCGGCCGGCGTTCTCCTCACCCGCGTCCTCTATCGCAAGCAGAATGGCGCCAAGGAATTCATCGTCGTCGATGCCGCCATGAACGACCTCATTCGCCCCGCCCTCTACCAGGCCCATCACGAAATCGTTCCCCTGCGCCGCAACGCCTTGCCGCCCGTGGTCGCCGACGTGGTTGGCCCCATCTGCGAAAGCGGCGATTTCCTCGCCCGCGACCGCCCCATGGCCAACGCCATGCCCGGCGATTTCCTCGCCGTCTGCGCCGCCGGCGCCTACGGGTTCGTCCAATCGTCGAATTACAACTCCCGCCCACGCGCCCCCGAGGTGCTGGTCGATGGCGCCGCCTACCGCGTCATCCGCCAGCGCGAGACTTACCCCGACCTCATGCGCGGTGAGACAGTCTGACTTGCGACCCCGGCCGAAGCTGTCCTGCGCCTGGATTCCTCAGTCAACTTTGTCGAAGTTGTATTCCCATTACTGAAGAAGCCACTGACGCAGAGATCTTCCGCGCGTACGTGGAGCGCGTGTTATGTCCGGCGCTGCACCCGGGCTCGATCGCGGTGATGGATAACCTGAGTTCGCACAAAGTCAAAGGGGTACGGGAACAGATCGAAAGCCGCGGAGCGGAGGTGCTGTATCTGCCACCCTACTCGCCCGATCTGAACCCGATCGAGAAAGCGTGGTCCAAGCTCAAACAATCTCTCCGCTCGGCCAAGGCAAGAAGCAAAGCGGTGCTCGAATAAGCCATCGCGGATGGCATCCGGCGGATCACGTGCATATGCTCGTGTCCGTCTCGACGAGCGAATCAGTTGCGGAGTTGATGAGGGTTGTGAAGGCCAATTCGTCGCGCTGGGTGCCTGAACAGTTTCCAGACCATAGGCGATTCGGTTGGCAGGCCGGATACGCCGCCTTCCCAGTGAGTTGGTCCGGATCGGCTGATGTCACGGAGTATATCGCGGGGCAGCAGGAGCACCATCGCCGGGTGTCGTTCCAAGAGGAGTTTCGAACGTTCCTGCAAAAGCACGGTATCGCCTACGATGAGCGCGACCTCTGGGGCTGACGGTTTTCCGCCCCGCTCCGGGGCTCGGCATCCTCGCACACCTGTTCCGCACGGCTTTCGCCGTGGGCTATTCTCTTCCGCCCTTCGGGCTCCGGCGAAAACATCAAAACCGCCGGCCGCGCACCCACGCGAGCCGGCGGTTTCCAGTTTCTTGCAGGGAATGTCGGCCCTACAGCGGCGGCTCGAGCGGCATCACCAGCGGCGGCTCGAGCAGGAAGCTGAGTTTGGACATCTCGGCGGCAGCGTCGCGCACGGCGGCCTCCGTGGTGGGTTCGAGCGTGATCACGAAGGGCAGATCCTTCTTGTTCTCGTGCGGCAGTTGCAGCACGGCCTCAATGCCGATATGCTTTGCCGCCAGTATGCCCGACAGCGCGGAGATGATGCCGGGCTGGTCGACCACGCGGAAGCGCACGTAGTAGGACCGCGTCTGCAGCGTCACCGGGATGGGCTTGTACTCGCCCAGGCGTTGATGCGCAAACGGCGAGACGCGCGTCGGGCTGCCGTAGAGAATCTCGCGCGCCACCCGCATCAGGTCGCTGACCACGGCCACGCCGGTCGGCCTGGCGCCCGCGCCGCGGCCATAGTAGAAGGTGTCTTCGCCGTAGGTTCCCTGCACCCAGATCGCGTTGTAGGAGCTGCGCACGCTGGCGAGAATGGCCGTCTGCGGAATCAGCGCCGGCCGCACCGACAGGATCAAGCCTGCCGGCGTCTGCCGCGCCACGCACAGCAAACGAATGGTGTGACCCAGGCGATGGGCATATTGAAAATCCATCGGCGACAGGCGGCGAATGCCTTCGGTGAAAATGTCGGCGGGCGTGATCTTCTCGCCGAATGCCAAGGCGGACAGAATGGCCAGCTTCGAGCGCGCGTCGAACCCGTCGATGTCGTTGCTCGGATTGGCCTCTGCATAACCCAGCCGCTGCGCCTCGGCCAGCACCGTCTCGAGCGGCGTGCCGTGCTGCTCCATTTCGGTGAGAATATAGTTGCTGGTGCCGTTTAGAATGCCGAGCAGCGCCACCACGCGGTCGCCCGAGATGCCTTCGCGCAGCACGGCGTGAATTGGAATTCCGCCCGCCACGCTCGCCTCCATGGCGACGTTGGTGCCGGCTTCGATGGCGTGCTCCCAGATCTCGGCGCCGCGCAACCCCATCAATTCCTTGTTCGCTGTGACGACCGATTTCTTCGCCGCGATGGCGGTATTCAGCACGTCCGCCGCGATGGTGGTGCCGCCGACCAATTCAACCACGATATCCAGGCCAGGATGTTCGATCAACCGCCGCCAGTCGTTGGTTTTGAAAACCGGCCCCAGCGATTCGGGAATCGTCTTCGTGTCGATCAATAGATCGCAGACGGCTCCCACGCGCAGCCGAAACCCGAGCTTGAGGGCGATCTGATCGGCGTTCTCCGCCAGTATCTTCAGCGTGCCCGAACCAATCGTGCCCAGGCCCACTATGCCTACGTTAACGTCGCGCATAAACCCGCATGATACCATTCCCGTGGCCGACCACGCGATTTGCCGTTTCAGGCGTAATTGCCCGGCGCCCATCGAAATCACGAATCCGCGCCATAAAATCTTTCGGTTTCCCTTTGCGCCCGGATTTGGCGAGCATGGTTATGAACTCTGTTTGTGCGGGAGCGTACTGTGCGGTTCTCCGGGTATCGAACCGAAGGCTTCTACGACGAGATGTTTGAGGACGACGGCACGCCGCGGCCGCACGTCCGTCTGCTGGTGGATACCATCGAAGGTCTCTCCGATGGCCACCTGCTGCGCTACCAGCGCGCCGCCGAGCAACTGCTCTTGCAGATGGGAATCACCTTCAACGTATACGGCGATACGGCCGGGGCGGAGCGCATTTTCCCCTTCGACCTGATCCCGCGCATCATCGCCGCCGCCGAGTGGGAGGTGGTCGAACGCGGACTTACGCAGCGCATCCACGCCCTCAACGCCTTCATCGACGACATCTATCACGAGCAGAAGATCCTCAAGGACGGCATCATTCCGGCCGACGTGATTCTCTCCGCCGCCAGTTACCGCAAGCAGTGCCACGGCCTGAATCCGCCCTGGGGCGTTTGGTGCCACATCACCGGAACCGACCTGGTGCGCGACCGCGACGGCCGCTTCTACGTGCTCGAAGACAACCTGCGCGTGCCCTCCGGCGTCAGTTACGTACTCGAAAACCGCGAGGTGCTGAAACGTATCTTCCCCGGCGTGTTTGAGGGCCTTTCGGTGCGGCCGGTCAACGAGTATCCCAGCCGCCTGCTCGCCATGCTCGAATCGCTCGCGCCCGGCGAACAGAATCCGCGCGTCGTGCTGCTGACTCCGGGCACTTACAACTCGGCTTACTTCGAACATAGTTTCCTGGCGCAGCAGATGGGTGTGCAGTTAGTCGAAGGCCGCGACCTCGTGGTCTCGAACGGCGATGTCTTCATGCGCACCACCAAGGGCCTCGAGCGCGTCCACGTAATTTATCGCCGCGTTGACGACGACTTCATGGACCCCGAAGTCTTTCGCGCCGATTCGATGCTCGGCGTGCCCGGGCTGATGGCCGCTTACCGCAACGGCCGCGTCGCGCTGGCCAACGCGCCCGGCAACGGCGTGGCCGACGACAAGGTTATTTACTCGTATGTCCCCGACATGATTCGCTATTACGACGGCGGCGAACCGATCCTGCCCAACGTGCCCACTTATCTATGTTGGCGCGACGAAGACAGGCAGTACGTGCTCGAACACCTGGCGCAACTGGTCGTCAAGAGCGCCAACGAATCGGGCGGCTATGGAATGCTGGTCGGCCCGCACTCGACCAAGGCACAGCAGGAAGAGTTCGCCGCCCGCATCCAGGCCAATCCGCGCAACTATATCGCTCAGCCCACGCTGGCCCTCTCTCGCGCGCCCACCATCGTCGACGACCATTTCGAAGGCCGCCACGTCGACCTGCGTCCGTACGTGCTCTGCGGCAAGGAAATCTCCGTGCTGCCCGGCGGCCTCACCCGCGTCGCCATGAAGAAGGGCTCGCTCGTGGTCAACTCGTCGCAAGGCGGCGGCAGCAAGGACACCTGGNNTACTGGATGGCGCGCTACATCGAGCGCGCCGAAAACGTGGCCCGATTTCTCGATGTCAATCACAACCTGATGCTCGATCTGCCCGGCGTTTTCTCCAGCCAGTGGCAGCCCATCATCAATACCACCGGCGACCGCGCGCTGTTCGCCAAACGCTACGGCGAGGCCACCCAGCAGAATGCCGTGCGCTTTCTCGCCTTCGACCCCGAGTATCCGAATTCGATCTACTCCTGCATTTTGGCCGCGCGCGAAAACGCACGCTCCGTCCGCGAGACCATCAGCTCGGAAATGTGGCAGCAGATCAACTCGCTCTATCTGATGATCACCGCCGAGGCGCGCAAGGCCGTCCCCGAATCGCTGCCCGATTTCTGCCACGCCGTGCGCATGGCCTGTCACCTGTTCGAAGGCATCACGCATTCGACCGCCAGCCACAACGAAGCCTGGCATTTCATCTCGCTCGGCCGGCGCCTGGAGCGCGCCGACAAGACCACGCGCGTTCTGGACGTCAAGTACTTCATCCTGCTGCCGTCGGTGGCCGATATCGGCACGCCTTTCGACGACGTGCAATGGGCGGCCCTGCTCAAATCGGTCAGCGGTCTGGAAATGTATCGCAAGAAGTACGGCCGCATCATGCCGGATCGCATCGTCGAATTCCTGCTGCTCGATGGGGAGTTCCCGCGCGCCGTGCGTTACTCGATCGGCGAGGCCGACGAATCGCTCCATTCGATCACCGGCACGCCGCGCGGCGGTTTCTCCTGCGCCTCCGAACAGCGCATCGGCCTGCTACGCTCGGAGTTGGACTTTGCCCGCGTCGAGGCCATCCTCGAAGCCGGCTTGCACGAGTTCTTCGATAACCTCGAGACCAGAATGAACGCGATCGACGAGTGTATCGGGAGCGATTTCTTCGGCCGGCGCGCCGCCGACGCCGGGGCGTGGGTGTGAAGGGAAGCGACAGGCTGGAGGGTTGACAGACGAAAGCGTCTGTCTCACTCTGGTTTCGAGGGAACCGCTGGCGAGTGGGCAGGCGCTTCCGCCTGCTCACCGAACGCCCGCCGAAGGGGAGAACAATGACATTCTGTCTGGGGATCAACGTCGAACAAGGCCTGGTGGGCATCGCCGATACGCGCGTCCTCTCCGGCAACGAATGCCTGATGGCGCGCAAAACCGCCACTTACCAGGGGCCCGGCTTCGCCTTCTTCGTGATGAGTTCCGGCCTCCGTTCGCTGCGCGATAAAATCCTCCTTCACTTCGAGGAAGCCTTTGCCAAGGACGCCGCGGGCCGCGACCGCCTATACAAAGTCGTGAATCTCTATTCGACCCAGGTGCGCCGCGTCGCCGACGAGGATCGCAGCGCGCTCGAGCGCGCCGAGCTTGCCTTCAACTCGCACGCGCTCATTGGCGGCCAGATGGCGGGCGATTCCACGCACCGCCTCTTCCTGGTTTACCCCGAAGGAAACTGGGTCGAGATCGGCCCCGATACGCCCTATCAGATCATCGGCGCCAGCGGTTTCGGCAAACCAATTCTCGAGCGTTCCGTGCGCGCGGCCGATTCCATGTTGTACGCGTTCAAGGTCGGCCTGCTGGCCTTCGACGCCACGCGCCTCTGCGCCGCCGACGTGGGCTTCCCGGTGGACGTGCTGCTCTACTCGCGCGGCAGTTTCGAACTCGTCGAGCACCGCTACGACGTCGACGATCTGCGCGAGATTTCCAACTGGTGGCAGGACCGCATGCGGCGCAGCGTGCAGGATCTTCCCTCCGAATGGGTCGAGGCGGCATTTTCAAAACTGACCGGTTCCTCCGTGGCGTTCTGAGCGCGCCGGGGCGTTTACGATGCGAATTCAAGTCCACCACTCAACCGAATACGTATACGACGCCCCCGTCTTTCTCGAACCGCACACCTTCCGCTTGCGGCCGCGCCAGGACGGCGCGCAACGCCTGCTCTCCTACCGGCTCGTCATCGCGCCCGAGCCCGCCGGCCGCACCGATTGTCTGGATCAGGATGGCAACGTGGCCGTCGAAGCCTGGTTCGATCGCAAGCTCACCGGGTGGCGTGTCGAGAGCGAATTCGAAGTCGAGACGCTGCGCGAAAACCCGTTCGATTACGTCGCCTCCGCCGGCATGTTGTCGCTGGCGCCGCAGTATCCGGCGGCGGTGGCCGCCTCGCTTGCCCCGTACCTGGAATCGGCACCGCCCTCGGCCGCCGTACGGCAATTCGCCGCTTCGGCCGCCGCAGCAGCCGGTGGACACACGCTTGAATTTCTCACCGTGCTCAATCGCCGGCTCTTCGAAGGATTCGGCCACCAGGTGCGCGATGCCGGGCCGCCGCACCCGCCCGAAGTCACGCTCGGGCTCAAGGCCGGAACCTGTCGCGATATGGTCGTGCTGTTCGCCGCCGCCGCGCGCGCCGTCGGCATTCCTACGCGCTTCGTCAGCGGTTATGAAGCCGGCGCCGCCGAACAGGAGAGCCCCTACCTGCACGCGTGGGCCGAGGTGTATCTCCAGGGTGGCGGCTGGCGCGGTTACGATCCTTCCGCCGGGCTGGCCGCCTCCACTCGCCACGTCGCGGTGGCCGCCGCCGCCGCGCCTTCGCTCGCCGCGCCCATCACCGGCACTATCCGCGGCTCCGCCCATTCCGAAATGCATTACTCGCTCGCCATGCAGGTCGGCTGAGGCGCGCCATCGGGGCGCGGCTACACTGCCGGCAGCGATTTGATCAGCGCGTCGATCGCCTGCAAATTGCGCCAGAATTGCGCTAGCAGATCCAGCCGCAGCGCGTTCGGGCCGTCCGAAAGCGCCTTCTCCGGCGCGTCGTGCACTTCGACGAACACGCCGCTCACGCCGCTTGCCACCGCCGCGCGCGCCAACGGCTCGATGAATTCGGGCTGACCGCCCGACACCGCGCCCGCGCCGCCCGGCAATTGCACGCTGTGCGTGGCGTCGAATACCACCGGCCATCCCGCGTCGCGCATGATCTTCAGCCCGCGCATATCGACCACCAGGTTGTTGTAGCCGAACGACGAGCCGCGCTCGGTAATCACAATCCGCGAATTGCCGGTGGAGGCCACCTTCTCCGCCGCGCGATGTATGTCGTGCGGCGCCACGAACTGGCCTTTCTTGATGTTGACGATGCGGCCCGTGCGGCCCGCCGCCAGTAGCAGATCGGTCTGCCGGCAGAGGAACGCTGGAATCTGCAAAATGTCCGCCACCGCCGCCGCCGGCTCGGCTTGCGCCGCTTCGTGAATATCGGTGAGGATCGAAAAACCCTCCGCCTTCACGCCGGCCAGAATGCGCAGGCCCTCCACCAGGCCCGGCCCGCGATAAGCGTCCCCGCTGGTCCGGTTGGCCTTATCGAAAGACGCCTTGAAGACGAAGCCGCCGCCCACCGCGTCGCGAATCGCGCGTGCCATCCGGTGCACGTGCGCCTCGCTTTCGATCACGCACGGCCCAGCGATCAATACCAGCGGCCGGCCCCCGCCGAACGCGCCGAATTCAATCGCCATGGGTGAACGTGGTCTCCGCGTGCTGCTGGCTGCCCGTGCCCAGCCGCCGTTGCCGGAATTCATACGCCGCGCCGATGAACGATTTGAATAGCGGATGCGGCTCCATCGGCTTCGATTTGAACTCGGGATGGAATTGGCAACCCAGGTACCACGGATGATCGGCGATCTCGCAAATTTCCACGTACGTGCTGTCCGGAGTCTCGCCCGTCAGGCGCAGACCGGCCGCCTTCAACCGGTCTTCGTACTCGCGATTGAATTCGTAGCGATGGCGATGCCGCTCCTGAATCTCGCGCGTGCCGTACGCGCGGAACGCGAAGCTCGCTTCCACCAGCTTGCACGGCCAACTTCCCAGCCGCATCGTGCCGCCCAGTTCGTCGACGCCCTTCAACTCGCGCAGTTTGAAGATCACGCGGTGCGGCGTGCCAGGATTGAACTCGGTCGAATCCGCGCCCTCCAGGCCACACACGTTGCGCGCGTATTCGATCACCATCGTCTGCATGCCCAGGCAGATCCCGAAATAGGGCACCTTGTGCTCGCGCGCGAAGCGAATCGAGTTGATCATCCCCTCGATACCGCGCTTGCCGAACCCGCCCGGCACCAGAATGCCGTCGTAGCCTTCGAGCTGTTTCTCCCAGTCCGGCCCGTGCACGCCTTCGGCTTCGATCCAGTGAATGTTCACCTTCAACCGGTGCGCCAGGCCGCCGTGCAGCAGGGCCTCCTTGAGGCTCTTGTACGAATCCTCGTACTCCACGTACTTGCCCACCAGGCCGATGCTCACTTCGTCGCGCGGATTCTTCATCCGCTCGACCATCGCCGTCCACCGATCCATATTGCGCTCGCCCACGTTCATGTGCAGCAAGCGGAGCACGATATCGTCGACGCCCTCGTCGGCGAAGGAGAGCGGCACTTCATAGACGCTCTTAACGTCGCGCGCCGTAATGACCGCTTCCACGTCCACGTCGCAGAATAGCGCGATCTTCTCTTTCATCTCCTGCGAAATGAAACGCTCCGAGCGGCAGAGCAGTATGTCGGGTTGGATACCGATGCCGCGCAGTTCCTTCACGCTGTGCTGGGTGGGCTTCGTCTTCAATTCCTGCGCCGCCGCGATCCAGGGCACCAGCGTCACGTGCACGAACAGGCAATTGCCGCGGCCCTGTTCGTGGCGCATCTGGCGCAGCGCTTCGAGGAATGGCAGCGATTCGATATCGCCCACCGTGCCGCCGATTTCGGCGATCACCACGTCCACGTCCTGCGCCACGCGCTTCAGCGCGGCCTTGATTTCATTGGTCACGTGCGGGATCACCTGCACCGTCTTGCCCAGATAATCGCCGCGCCGCTCACGCGCGATGATCTGTTCGTAGATACGGCCGGAGGTGAGATTGTTGCTCTGCGTCAGCTTAGCGTGCGTGAAACGCTCGTAGTGGCCCAGATCGAGATCGGTCTCCGCTCCATCGTCGGTGACGAAAACCTCGCCGTGCTGAAACGGGCTCATCGTGCCCGGATCGACATTCAGGTACGGATCGAATTTCTGGCAGGTGACCTTCACCCCGCGGCTCTCGAGCAGGCACCCGATGGAAGCCGCCGCAATTCCCTTACCGAGCGACGAGACCACGCCGCCCGTGACAAATATATATTTAGCCATATTAATTTACCCTCGGCATCATGGACGCTTCAAACAGCCGCGAGACCCGTTCCAGGTCTTCGGGCGTATCCACGCCGAGCGAATCGTAGTTGGTTTCGACCACCCGTATCGGGTAGCCGTTCTCGAGCGCGCGCAATTGCTCCAGGCGCTCGGCGCGTTCGAGCGGACCCACCGGCAGCGCCGAGTAGCCGAGCAGAAAATCGCGCTCATACACGTACAGCCCAATATGTTTGAACCAGGCGCAGCCGGCTTCCCGCGCATACGGGATGGCGCAGCGCGAAAAATAGATCGCATCGCCCGCGTGGTTCGCGACCACCTTGACCACGTTTGGGTCGTCGACTTCGCGCGGGTCTTCGATCCTTTTTTTCAGCGTCGCCATCACCACACCCGAGTCGTGAACCACCGGCAGAATGGCGGCGTCGATCGCCTCCGGATCGATCAGCGGCTCGTCGCCCTGAATGTTGACGATCACGGAGGCCTCCTCGGCGGAAGCGACTTCGGCTACGCGGTCGGTGCCCGAGATGTGGTCGGCGCGCGTCATGCGCACCGCAGCGCCGAATCCGCGCGCGGCCTGGTAGACCCGCTCGTCGTCGGTGGCAACGACCACTTTCGACAGGTATCGCGACTGGCAGGCTCGCTCGTACACGTGCTGCAGGACGGTTTTTGAGGAGAGCGGTGCCAGAACCTTGCCGGGGAAACGTGTAGAGCCAAATCGCGCGGGAATCACGCCCAGAATTTTACGGGGCACACAGGATCATACCACAAAACCCCTGTGATAGACTTGGGTAGAGAAATGCTGGCCTGACAGCTATGCTCCTGTCCCGGTGTGTGCCGCTCATCGTCCTCGCCGCTGCCTTGGGGTTGTCGTTCGATGCGCGCGCGCAGCAACCCGGCGGCTCGCCCGCTACCATTTCGCCCAGGCCCAAAGCCGCCGACAAGGAGCCGGTGCCCAAGGCGAATATCCGCGTGGATTCCACGCTGGTGCTAATCCCGGTTACGGTGACGGACCCGATGAACCGCTTCGTGACCGGCCTCGAAAAAGAGAACTTCCAATTATACGAAGACAAGAAAGAGCAGGCCATCAGCCAGTTCTCGAGTGAGGACGCGCCGCTTTCGGCCGGAGTGATTTTCGATTGCAGCGGCAGTATGGGCCGTAAGCTCGAAAAAGCCCGCCTGGCGGTTTCCGAATTCTTCAAGACCGCCAACCCCGAGGACGAGTTCTTCCTCGTCCAGTTCAACGATACCGCCAACCTGGTGCAGCCCTTCACGCAGAGTCTGGAAGAAATTCAGAACCGTCTCACCTTCACTTTTTCCAAAGGACGCACCGCGCTGCTGGACGCCGTCTTTCTCGGTCTGCACACCATGCGCCAGGCCAGGAACCCGCGCAAGGCGCTGCTGATCATTTCCGATGGCGGCGACAACAACAGCCGCTACACGGAAGCGGAAATTAAGAACCTGGTGCGCGAAGCGGACGTCCAAGTCTATGCAATCGGAATTTACGAGGAAGGCCCCGCGCGCGCGCGCACCCCGGAGGAGAGCGCTGGACCGGCTTTGCTGGCGACCATCGCCGAACAGACCGGCGGCCGGCAGTATGAGGTGGATAATTTGAACGAACTGCCGGACGTGGCGGCGAAGATCGGCGTGGAACTGCGCAACCAGTATGTGCTGGGATACAGTCCGCAGAATCTCGACCGCGACGGCAAGTACCGCCACGTAGTAGTCAAGGTGATTCCGCCCCGCGGCCTGCCGCTGCTGCGGCCGTTCTGGAGATTGGGATATTATGCTCCTTCGCAATAGCTGGCTGGCGCCGGCGCTGTTCGTCGCGCTCGGCGCCTTCGGCCAGGACAAGCCCGCGGCGCCTCCCGCCGCCGAAGAACCGGAGGTCGTGTTTCGCGCCGATACGCGTCTGGTCGTTTGTCACACCACGGTGATGGACAAGACCGGCCACCTGGTCACGGACCTTCCGGCCTCGGCGTTCACGGTGAGCGAAAACGGCGTGACCCAAACCATCAAGGTCTTCCGGCGCGAGGACGTGCCGGTCTCGCTCGGCCTGATCGTCGACAATAGCGGCAGCATGCGCGACAAGCGCGCCAAGGTGGCCGCGGCGGCGCTCGATCTGGTCAAGGCTTCCAATAAGGACGACGAAGTCTTCGTGGTCAATTTCAACGACGATGCGTACCTGGACCTGCCGGGGGGCAAGGACTTCACCAACGACATCGCCGAAATGGAACAGGCGCTTTCGCACATCGATTCGCGCGGCGGCACGGCCATGCGCGACGCCATCAGCATGTCGATCGACCACATGAAACAGAAGGGCCACCGCGACAAGAAAGTGCTCGTCGTCGTGACCGACGGCAACGACAATTCGAGCAACATCAGTCTGGAACTTCTGGTGAAGGCCGCGCAGCAGAGCGAAGTGCTGATCTACTCGGTCGGCCTGCTCAACGAGGAAGAACGCCGCGAAGCTACCAAGGCCAAGCGTGCGCTCGAGGAGTTGGCCAGCGCGACCGGCGGCGAGACGTTCTTTCCCAAGGATCTGAGCGAGGTCGATCGCTACGCCCAGGACGTCGCACGCGATATTCGCAGCCAGTACACCATCGAATACTCGCCGAGCAATACCGCCATGGATGGCACCTATAGGCAGATCAAGGTGGCCGTGAGCGCGCCAGGCCGTCCCTCGGTGCGCACCCGCAGCGGCTATTACGCCACGCCCGAAGGGACGCCGCCGAAGGGCTCGAACGCCCTGAAATCGCAATAATGCTGGCTCTGCTGTGGCGGATGACGCGCGGCTACCGCCTGCGCCCGTGGCGCAGCCCGTACCTGCGCTGGCGCTTCGAAACTTACTCAGGCGTCCATGCCGAGAGCATCACGCCCGCCGATTTCTGGCGCTTTGCCTGGCGCCAGCGCCGCGAATTGGCAGGCTATCTTCTTTGGGCCGGAAGGATGCGCCGGAAGACACGTATAGCGTCGTCGGAAGTTCGGTAGCGCCGGCTCGCATGATGCGACAGCGTATTGTCGCACGGCCTCCGTCGAGGCATACCTCAACCCTACAACAACGGACCTGTAGACGCCGGGCACGCCCGGCCCGGCGATGCTGCACTCCGAACGCCGGGCTGGCCAATTGTTTGCGCGAAGAAAATGGCGATCAGTTGAAGTGTGCGGCGTTGGCTTCGGCGAAGCTCGCCAGTTCCGCCGGCAAATCTTCCAGCGTATAAATCGAGTTGGTCGGGCAGACCGGAATGCATGCACCGCAATCGATGCAGTCGGCCGGGTTGATAAAGAGGTGCGGGACGTCCGCGAAGCCGGCTTCGTCCGCTTTCGGATGAATGCAATCGACCGGACAGGCCTCGACGCACAGCTTGTCTTTGGTGCAGGTATCTGTAATTACATATGCCATGCCTGCTAGTGTGCAATTGCCCTGCCACTGGGCGGCGCCCATAACTTACGCAGAATCAGTGGGGAAACTCGACAGCCAATGGTCCCGACTGGGTGAATTCCCACAATTGGACGGCTGCCGGGCGCGTGGAATCGCGCTGCTCGTACCCTCCTAACCTACAGCAGCTCTCCGCGCCAAATCGGCCGCCCGGCCAGCGAAGTCCGGAAGCCGTAAACGGCGATCAGGGCGACAATCGCCATGGCCGACACATTGATCGCGGAAAGTTCCGCGGTCCAGGGGGCATTTCCGAGCACGTCCGACGCAGCCATCGTCACCATCATGGCCAGCAAGCCGTAGCGCAGCAGGACGACCGCGAACAAGGCGGCGTAGAAGAGGTGGAACGGGCGGTCTGTCCAGGTCGAGCTTGTATCGCCCATAAAAACGAGGGCGGAGAACACGATGAACACGCTGGTGGCCAGCCACGGTTTGCGCAGCAGCACGCGCACCACGAAGAACACGAAAAAGAAAAAGATCGAGCTAAACAGGCCGTTGAAGGCCGACTGCGAGAGCAGATACACGCTATGGCGCAGACCGATGAGCGCCGACAAACTGGGAATATTCGGAGTGCCGCTGGCACCGTGGCAGGCGATCTGCACGTACTGGGCCACGGCATACAGCGCTGCCGCCGTCGTGCCAATCAACAGGTCGCGGCCTACCAACGGGTCGCGAATGCCCTTGGTAACCCAGCGCGTCCATCCGATCATCGTGTGCGGCCAGCGCTTGCGCACCCAAGGCTCCAGCGCCAGGTACAACACCCACGCCAATCCGGCGTTGATGCCGCCCGTGCTCACCACGCGCCAGAACGTGTCCGTCTCGCGGCTGCTGGCCGAATGAGGCGAGGCGAAGTAAAGGCCTCCCGCCATGAACCCAAAGCTCAGCAGGGCCAGCGCCAGCGCGCCGCGCCTGTCGCCTTTGCCCTGTCTCTGATTGAACCACGCGATCAGGCACGCGGCGACCAGCGCGAGATAAAGCGCCAACGTGACGAACCACGGCTGGTTACTGGAATACGGCTGCATCCGCTCCGGCTTGCTCCACGCGCAGATCATGCGGAAAAAGACCGGGCGCCCGCGCCAGGCCGCGGCCTCGACGCGAACCGGCGTGCCGGTCGGGGCATCGGTGCCGGTCCAGGCCGCGCGCGCGTCCCAATTGGCGAGCGGCGTCCATTCCGGTTGCACCGGCTGCCACTTGGTCATGTCCAGGCCGGCCGCGATGAACAGCCGGTTCCAGTCGAAAACCGGCGCGGCGGCGACCGGCGCTTCCTTCTGCGGAGGGACCGCCGAAAAATCCAGCAGACGGCCTTCGCGGTCCGTGTACATACGGACCATGCCCGACTCATCGAGCGGCGGATCCGTGTAGTTCGGCAACGTTCGCAGACCGAACGCGCCGATCAGGTCGCGCGGGCTTTCGCGGTACCAGAACGTCACCAGCGGCGGATAACCGACGGTCGGATTCCGCCAGCGCCGTGCCGCCAGTTCAGGATGAGTGTCCAGGTACCCCTTGTAGTCCCATGGCACGTCGAGGCCCCACGCCTTGTCGGCTGGGCGCTTCGTATAGCCGAAGCCCTCCAGCATCAGGCGCGCCTGGTGCGCCAACGCGGCCGGCGCAATCTCTAGCGGCACCTTGGCGCTGAGCGTGTATTTCGGACCGATGAATCCAGCCACGCCGATCAGCACCAGCGCTGCGGCCAGCCACGAGATTGCCACCACAGGCCGCAACCCTTCGGTTTCGCCGGCGGCCGCCACCAGTTCGGGCGACGGCGTTTCTCCCGCCGCCAGCGCCGCCGCCAGCGGGTCGCCACCGGGCAACGCCGCCGCAACCGCCAGCGCGGAGGCCGGCCGCTCGCGCGGATCGGGCTTCAAACAGCGCAGCACCACGCGCTCCACCGCCGGGTCCAGTTCCTTCACCAGCGTGGTCAGGCTGGCCGGCTGCGCCTGTTCCTGCATCTGCATCAGGTCCATCAGCGTGCCGGCTTCGAAGGCGCGCTTACCGGTGAACAGTTCGTACAGCAGCAGGCCCAGCGAATAAATGTCGCTCCGGGCGGTGACCTCGGAGCCGGCCAGTTGCTCGGGCGACATGTAGGCCGGCGTGCCGCTGCGCACATCGCCTTGCAGTTGCGCGGCCAAACCGGCCAGCCCGAAGTCCATGATCACCGCTTGGCCGCGTCCGTCGATCATGATGTTGGCCGGTTTCAAATCGCGGTGCAACACGCCCTTTTCGTGCGCCGCGCCCAGACCCGCGCAAATCTGCCGCGCGAGTTCGACGGCCTTATCCACCGGCAGCCGCCCTATGCGGCGCAGCAGCACCGACAGATCCTCGCCATCGACGTATTCCATCGAAATGAATTCGAGCCCATCCACCTGGCCCACGTCGTAAACCCGGCACACGTTCGGATGCGTCACCTGGCGCGCGACTCGCACTTCGTTGTAGAACCGCGCCAGCGCCCGCTCATCGCGCGAAGCCGCTTCCGGCAGGAACTTGAGCGCCACCGCCTGACCCAAGGTCAGATCGGTCGCGCGGTAAACTTCGCCCATGCCGCCGCGCCCGAGCAGTCCGGCTATGCGGTAGCGCGCGGCGAGCAGCGTGCCTGGCAGGAAACGTCCTTCATCCACCGCGCTCGAAGCCGCCAGCACCGGCCTGGACGCCGAAGGCGGCGTCGAAACCCCCTGCGGGAGCACCGCCGTTTCCGCCGATGAGGCGTCTACCGGCGTGGCACACCACGGGCAGAACCGGCCCGCTTCGGTGAATTCGCGAGAGCACGATGGGCAACGCGCCATAGGGTCTCCATCTTACCGCGCTTGCACCCGCAATCTGAAAAGCGTCGCGGAGTGGATGTTAGACTGGTGTTTGCGGGCGGTTAGCTCAGCTGGTTAGAGCGTCTGGTTTACACCCAGAAGGTCGCAGGTTCGAATCCTGCACCGCCCACCACGCGCTTCCGGTTCCCGCAACCGGATCAAGTCGCCACTGCGGCATCCGTCTCCGCCGGCCGCGCAGCGCTGTTGCGGTCGTAAGCCAGTCGCGCCTCCTGCACCTGTTCGATATTCGTTTCGGCCCAGCGGCAGATTCCCTGCACCAGGTCGCCGAGCGACCGGCCCAGACTCGTGAGCGAGTACTCCACGCGCGGCGGCACGCTCGCGTAGACACGCCGTGTCACGATCCCGTCGCGCTCCAACCCGCGCAGCGTGTTCGTCAACACTTTCTGCGAGATGCCGTCGACGGCGCGGCGCAGTTGGGCAAAACGCAAGGTGCCATCGGCAAGACGCCGGATGATCAACACCGTCCACTTGTCTGCAATCCGGTCGAGAACCTGGCGCGTCGGACATTCGCTGTTGAAGACGTCCCACGGAGTCTTGGTTTCCAAGAGGTGACTATCGCTCATGAAGGTGCCTACTTGCAACTGTACCCCAAGTATCCAATAATCGCAGTGGAGAAGCCAATGTCTAATTCAATCCTTGTTACCGGCGCGTCCGGAGTGCTCGGGCGTGCGATTGTGAATGCCTTTGTAGAAGCTGGCGCCCCAGTCCGGCAAGCTGTTCGCGACCTCAAGAAGGCCAAGCCAGGCGTGGATTCCGCCCGCTGGGATTACGCCGATCCGGCGACCTTCGCTCCGGCGCTGGCCGGAACCGGCGGGCTGCTGCTGATCGCCCCGTCGCTCGATGCGAACGCGCCCGCGGAGCTTGCGCCCGCGGTGGCTGCGGCCAAGGCCGCCCGCGTGGCGCAGATCGCGCTGATCTCGGCCTTGGGCGCCAACCAGAACGAGCAGGCCACGCTGCGGATCGTCGAGCACATCGTCGTCGATTCCGGCGTTCCCTATACCATCCTGCGGCCGAACTTCTTCATGGAGAACTTCTCGGAAGGGTTCCTGGCGGACGGCATCCGGGAAAAGCGTGGGATTTTCCTGGCGGCGGGCGACGGCAAGACCAGCTTCATCTCGGTGCGGGATATCGCCGCCGTGGTGCTGGCGGCATTCCAAGAGCCGTTGATCGGCCAGGAGCTCGATCTGACCGGTCCGGAGGCGCTCGACCACTTTGCGGTGGCGAAGATCATAGGCCAGGTGTCGGGGCGCGCCGTCGCCTATACTCCGCTCACCGAAGAGCAGATGGTTGCGGGCGCTCGCGCCGCCGGGATGCCCGAACCCGCGATCGCGTACGTGAATATGCTATACAGCGTGGTCCGCGCGGGCTACCTCGCGGCGGTGCCGCCCGATTTCGAACGCGTCACAGGCCGCCAACCGATTTCGTTCGCGGCGTTCGCCCAAGCGAACGCGGGTGCGTGGAAATGAACCGGCGCGCCGCCGCACGGGTGCGACAATTAGGGCTGGAATTATGGGCGATTTTCCGGATTTCATGAAGCGTCCGATTAACCGGATCGCAAAGACGCAGCAGGCGACGCCAGGAGTCGAAGGCTATGTGTTCGATGGGGCCGATGGCAGCCAGATGGCGTTCTGGACCTGCCACCAAACGAAGGCGTCCGCCGCGCACGTACACGACTACGACGAATACATGCTGGTGGTGGAAGGCTGTTACACGCTCTTCATCGACGGGCAGCGCGTGCCGATAAAGGCCGGGGAGGAATGCGTGATCCCGCGTGGCGTTCATCACGCGGGCGAAGTCGTGGCTGGAACCAGGACCATCCACGCATTCGGCGGACACAGGGCGGATCGGGCGGGCGAGGGCGAACGACGCCTCAGCGGGCCTGCTGCTCCGCAATCTGCTTGAGAAACGCCGCTTCGCCGCGGTCGACAAAGCGCCCGTAACCCTCCGGGTCGACAAAAGGGTTGCGGTTCGGATCCTTCGCCAGCGCCTGAATCTTGAGCGGCAGATCGAACTCCCAACCGTGCTCGCCGGTACTGTTCACTTAACGATCCGGATTCGTTTGGAGACGTCGATGCGGTGGGTGCGCTGGCGCTTCGGAGGCCGCAGGTTGTAGTTGCTCATCTTGCGCTTGACTCCGCGGAAGTTGACCCGGCTCCTGGTGGAGACGACGCGCTCTTGGAGGATCTCCCGCAGGATTGCCTCATGCAGGGCTTTCCGGTGCCGAGGGGGGAATAGCGACATAGCGGGCCAAGTGCCGACGCGGCACGCAGGAGTGCGTGCGCCACGGTGGAACGGCGGCGGGCTTATTCCCACTCGATGGTGGCGGGGGGTTTGTGGGTGAGGTCGAAAAAGACGCCGGCGATTTCGGGGATGGCCAGTAGCTCGCGGCACATCTGGCGGAGCAACTCGGGGGGCATGGCGACGGAGCGGGCGGTCATGCCGTCGACCGAATCGACCGGGCGCAGGACGACGGAATCGGGCGCGGCGGCGGAGCCGAGCGGGATCAGGATCACGGGGAACTGCCAGACCTTCGCGTCGTAGCCGGAATCGTGCGATAGGCGGCGGACGATCGAATCGGCGCGGCGCAAGCGCGCGATTCTTACGGCGTCGAGCGAACTCGAGCGGACCGCCATGGCGGCGACGGGAAGGCGCGTGGCCACGGCGGCGATGACGCGATTGACGCCGCGGAGACGGTTGATGAGCGCGGTGGCGCGATCATGGTCGGGCGAATCGATGGCGAGGACGGGCGCGTAGCTGCGCGAATCGCCCTGCACGCCGACGGAGTGGACCGGGATGACGAAACCATCCGCGGTGGCGGCGACGGGCGCGTCCGCATCCGCGCAGAGGCAGCGAATGGCGAGGCCGGGGCCGGGGAAGGGATGGCGTTCGAGAAGCTCGGCGGGCAGGCCCAACTCGCGGCCGACTTCGCGCACTTCGTCCTTGTAAAAGGATTTGAGCGGCTCGACGATGCGGCCGCTTTCGATCAACTTCCGGATGCCGGCCACGCGGTTGTGATGAGTCTTGATGACGGCGGCCTTGGCGGTGCCGCCCGATTCGATGGTGTCCGGGTAGATGGTTCCCTGCCCCAGAATCCAGTTTTCCTCGAAGATGTGGCGCGCGTCGATGATGCGCTCCTGGACGCGGACGAACTCTTCGCCGATGATGTGGCGTTTGCGTTCGGGCTCGGTGACGCCGGCCAGGGCGCCGAGGAACTGCTTGCCCGCCTGCTGCACGGAGACGCCGAGGCGGGAGACGAAATCGGTTTCGCCTTCGCGCATGAGGCCGGTATCGACATAGACGCCGCGCACGCGGTCGGCGCCGAGGGCGCGGGTGCAGAGGGTGTAGGCAACGCTCGAATCGACGCCGCCGCTGACGAAGAAGAAGACGCTGCGGGTGCCCACGGCGTCGCGGATCTCCTGTTCGAGCATGGGGACGCGCCCGCGCGGCTCCCAATCGGGCGCGCATCCGCAGACGGCGAAGACGAAGTTGCGGAGGTAGTCGCGACCGCGCACGGTGTGGACGACTTCGGGGTGGAATTGCAGGCTGTAGAGCTTGCGGGCGGGGGCGCCCATGGCGGCTATGGCGCAGGTATCGGTGCGGCCGGCGACGGTGAAGCCCGGCGGCGGCGCGGCCACCACGTCGCGATGGCTCATCCAGATCTGCTGGCGGCCGGCGAGACCGGAGAAGAACGGATCGGCGAGATCGTCGAGCTCAAGCGTGGCCAGGCCATACTCGCCCTTTTCGCCGGGGGTGACGGCGCCACCGAGGAGGTGCGCCATCAGTTGCTGCCCGTAACAGATGCCGAGCACGGGCTGGCCGGTGGAGAAGATCGCCGGATCGACGGTAGGGCTGTCGGGATCGTATACGCTGGCAGGTCCGCCCGAGATGACGATGCCCTTGGCCGAGGCTAGTTCCGCGGCCGGAGTCTCGCTGGGACGGACTTCGGCGTACACGCCAAGGTCGCGCACCTTGCGGGCGATCAGGTGGCAGTATTGCCCGCCGGCATCGAGCACGATGATTTGCGGAATGGGATTCAAGTATCGATGGTAGCAAGAGCGAGGGCCGGCGGGAGGGCGTAATCGACGACGGAATGAGAGAATCCGGTTTTCCATAGCCGGGCGGCGATGGCGTGGGAGAGCTGCGGCGATTATCCGCGCGATAACAGATTCCAGTTATTGTAGAAATGCGCTGGCCCGGGTTATGATTTATTCAACAAGCGAGACTTTTGAGGCATAGGCGTTGCGGTAAGTAGTTCCTGGACCTCCGGCATGAGCCGGTTCGCACAGCCCGTCGGATTGGCGAACGCGGTCCACCGGTACTTACTGTAGCGCCTATTTTTTTCGAGCGGACTCTCCCCCCAAAACAACACCAGTATCGGCCAGGGCGGCGTCCGTGCGAGCGTCCACGCGGTCTGGCATCGCGCCCTACCGCTGTTTGAGCGGAGCAGGGGCGGACGGGCGGACCTGGACGACTGCTTTGCCCTTATCGAGGAGAGCGGCGGCTTGCGCCAGCGCGTCCACGGCCTGGGCGGCTTCGGGATCGGTGATGGCGAAGACGCGGTCGCTTTCGTCGACGTCGAACGCCCAGATGTACATTTCTTTCGCGAGATAGCGTCTGATCCAGTCGTGGTCGCGGGTGAACTCGGCTTCGGTGAACTGGTAGCCGTGGGCGAGCAGGTAGTGGTGCAATTCTTCGACGGTGTCGTCGCCGGGCATCCAGCCGGGCGGCAGCTTGGCCTGGTGCGCGGCGAAGTAGGCGCGCGTGAAACTGAAGAGGCCGATGCGGTCGAGCGCGGCCTCGAGACGGTCGCGGCGCGGCGCGCGATACTGCCGATCGGGGGCGATGCCGTTGCCGCCATAGACGGCGCGGCCGCCATCGGTGGTGCGCCGGTCGTTGGGATCGGGAGTGGCGCGGCCTTCGTGGAAGAAGTAGTCGTACAGGGTTTCGTGCGAATAGTCGCGCTGGATGAGGCGGCCGCTGGGGGTGTAGAAATGGGCCGTGGTGAGCGCCAGGGCGGTTTGGCCGGGCAGGTGAAAGATGGTTTGCACGAGGCCCTTGCCGAAGGTGTTCTCGCCGAGGATCCAAGCCCGATCGTGATCCTGCAAAGCGCCGGAGACGATTTCCGCGGCCGATGCGGAATAGTGATTGACGAGGACCACGATCGGATAGCGGCGCGCCTGGCTGGGGTGCTCCGCGGAATAGACCCGCTCCTGCGAATTCCGGCCGCGCTGGGAGACGACGCTCTGGCCCTTCTCGAGGAAGTGGCCGGCCACGTCGACGGCCTGGTTCAGCAGGCCGCCGGGATTGTCGCGGAGGTCGAGGATGAGGCCCTCGATGCGATCCTCGCCGAGGCGTTTGAGGTTCTGCTCCATCTCGCGGCCGGTGTAATCGCCGAAGCTGAGGACGTGGAGATAGGCGATGCCGGGCCGCAGCCAGAAGGCGTCGTGGACGGTCTTGCGCGTGATCTCCTCGCGGGTGAGCGAGAAGTTGATGCGCTCGCTCGCGCCGCTGGCAGCCTCGCGCTCGATGGTGATCGCCACATGCGTGTTGCGCGGCCCTTTGAGCAGGTCGACGACCTGGGTGGTATTCATGCCACTGACGGACTGGCCATTGACGACGACGATGGCGTCGCCGGGCCTCATGCCGGCGCGGTAGGCGGGCGAGCCGGGGAAGGGGGCGCTGACGACGGTCTGATCGCCGCGGGTGCCAACGGTCATGCCGACGCCGCTATAGTGCTCGGTCTGCTCTTCGCGGAGGGCCTGAAAGTCCTTGGGATCGAAGAAAGTGGAATGCGGATCGAGGGTGCGGAGCATGCCGGGAATCATGCCGCGGTAGATGGCCTGGTCTGGGTCGGGAGGCGTGGCGAGGTTCTCTTCCACCAGTTCGTAGACGCGTGCGATGCGGCTCACGTTGGCGTTGTCGACGGGTTCAGGCCCGGCAGCCAGCAGGCGTGGGACGAAGAGCGCCGCCGCCAGCAAACCAGGCAGAATGGCGGCCACGGCCGCGGACACCTTCCGGCGCTCAAGTGTCATGTTGGAAGCGTCCCCCCACATACCCAATAGTAGTCCATCTTTACGATTAGACGCAGCAGGGGAATATCCGGCTGCGGGAATGCGAACCGGGGCGGGCGGTTGGATGCGGCTGAAAACAACAAAAAAGAGGGGGAGCCGAAGCTCCCCCTCTTAAAGTAGACAACGACAGTTCGGTCTAGTGATCCAACGCCTCGACGGCGGTGAATTCGGGGACATTGCGCAGAGTCGTAGAGTAGTTCCCAATGATCAGTGCCAGGTAGCTGGCCATGATATTGCGAACGCCAACATCGCTAACAGCGGCATATCCGTGGGCGAACTGGAAGTTGCAGGAAGCGATCATGTAGCCCGACCAGCCGGCTGGCACGGACTGCGACGCCAAGGTGAGAGCGGTCGTACCGGAGATGATCGGCACGTTGCTGTTCACGCCACCGGCGCCAAGAACGCTGGTCTGCGGGTTGGTTGCCGTTGCGGTGATGGAACCAGGAGTTCCACCATACCAGTACAACGAGCAGAGACCCGACGAAGTGGGAGTGTTGAACGGATCGGTCGAGGTATTCGCGATCGAGATACCCGTGTCGAATCCGGATTGGCCGGCAACGAGCATAGCCGTCGTCACGTACGGGAACAACAGCACGGTGTTGCAGGCGACGATGTTGAGGAAGCTCGTCCCGGAAGCGGTCGGAGTCGGGGCGAACCGCGGAATCGTCAAGGAACTGGAAGCCTTGCCGGCGTCGGTAGCGGAGAACGGAACGGTCGGTGTCGGAGCATAGCTCAGAGCCGCCGTAACGCCAGAGACGGGAGTGAGGCCAGCCGGATAGGTGACGTACACGCCGAAATCATAGCTTTCGTTCGTGTTCGGCAGCGTCTGGATGACTTCCCAAACTGCCGTTGCCCCACCGCTGGACGAAGGATTCAACAGGAACAGTCCAGGCGTAAGACCGCTGGTGGACGGGTTGGTCGGGTTGGTGTAGGTGGTACCACCAGCAATCGTGGCATTCACCGGATTGACCGAACCATCGGCATCTACCGCAGCTTCGGAGGGAACCAAAGCGGCGAGTTCAGGAGAAGTGGAGCCAGTGAGAGTCCCCGCGCTGGTGCCATACGGAGCGAAGACACCCGACGGTTCCGGTGTGCCACCGGCAAGGGTGTAGGTGTTAAGGCCATCATTCACGTTGGTTGTAGAGACGTAGACGCTCACGCCACCGGGCAGGTTAGAAAAGACCGCCTTGAGGCGAGTGCCGTAGTCGGCGAGACCGGCACCAGCGTTGCCAGACAGAGGCACGCCTGCGTCGCCGGTGAGGGCGGTGTTGACGCCGGTACCACTAAACAAACTGGTGAAGTCAGACTCAGAGTTGTACACTGCGCCGGGAGTGTTCTGGATCGCAATGGGATAGCTTCCCGAAACGGTGTTGGGGTAAGCGCCAGCGCCCGAACCGGGAGTGCCGCCGTTGACGCGAGTCTTAAACGCAGTACCAAACAGCTCGCTAAACCGCAAGAACGCCACGGGGTAGTTTGTTTCGGCTGCGCACTGGTACAGGCTGGCGGTCGCGACGGCCTTGCTGTTGGTGGTGTCGCGGAACGAAGCGCTCAAGCTCTGCTGGATGTAACCAACGGTCGGGTTCGGATCGCTGATCGTAACCTGAACGTTGTTAAAAGAGACATTAGCTAGAACGTTGGTGAAATTGGATCCGCCGCCTGTGATGCCATTCGCATTCACGCGAATGTTGGTGATGCGGTATGCACGCGTCAGGCCGGCGGTGACCGGAGCCAGGATCGGCACACCAAAAAAGGTGACCGACTGACCGCTGGACTCACCGTAGTATACGTTCGGCGCGTTTATGGAGGCGTTCGAGGAGCCAGTCGCGCCCAGCACTGCGGTCATATGGCCACCAATCGCTCCCACCCATGCCTGGCACCCAGTCAACGGAGTGGTGCAGAGGATTTGCGGGAGGGTGGTGCCGTAGTTGTCACCGGCAGCATCTAAAACGTCGGAATCAGGCTCGTCAATCAGCAACAGAGCTTCCGAACCGGCTTGCACGCCTTTGCCGATCAGGCGGCTGGTGATCGTGCCCGGCAATTGGACCACGATGTTGGCCTGGGGGATCAGGGCGCCGAGGAGCGGAGCGGTACCGTCCTTGCAGATGAGTTTAATGTCGCCAACCAGCTCGGTATAGCCTTCAGTACGTAACTGCGGCGGGTTAGCGGAGTTTGCGGTGCACGAAATTGCCGAGCCTGAGGTGCCCGACTGCGCGCTGGCCAACCCGGTGAACACCAGGGCTAGCACGGACAACGCAAGAATCCATTTGCGAAAATCTGCCATTTCCTTCTCCTTGTAAATTTACAAAATGTTGAATCGGTCAAAGTGCTCTTCCAACCTGAGCCTCTTGAGTCCAATTTTCAAACCGTTCACACTACCGGGGAAGTTCTCCGTGTCGGGCGGAGATTCGATTTCCAGTGGTCACCAAGCTGACCGCCGGGCCTTTGTTAAACTCTCACCAAGTGGTACGCGTCTTGTTTTATACGAATTGTGTACTCGCTTGGCACGAACGAAAAATTGCGCACCCAAAGCGGACGCAGCAAACCCTATTAGTAACTGATCGCCCTTTCGGTGTCAAGTCAAATTCTGTACCTGCAACACGAGATGACCGGCTCACGCGATTTACTCGCGCTTCGTACGAGTTTCGCCTGATTTAACCACGTAAGGCCCCCTCCCGTCAAGGGTTTCACACCGAATCGTCTCTTTTTTTTCGAAACGAGGGTGACGTTTATCGCGCAAGGCCGTCGGAGACGCGATATTCACAGGTGCGACCGTTCCAATCCTCACAGGCGGCGCGGATGGCCTTGGGCGCGGCGGGCGGCGGCGGAAAGTGCGTGGTCGCACAATAGCGCTTGTTAACGGCAGAAAACCGGTATATACCTGAATTAGCTCAGTCGGGCCACACGCACACGCTCGGGCTGAACGCTTGGTTCCACATGCCCGAACCTCTAGGGTCGGGGCTGCCGGGCGCGGATGCAGAGGCAACCGCGGCCGCAGACCCTCGACTGGCACTGACCGCGTCCCTGCTGCGCCGGCTGCTGCGCGGACTGGCGATCGCCGCCGCGTTGTACTTCGCGGTGGGCGAGCCGTTCCTGTTCGCCAATAAGCGGGGCGCGCTTGTGGCGGGCGTGATCTGCGTCGGGCTGATGATAGTGGCGCCGGAACTGCTGCGGCGGAGAGGCCGGGTGCGGGCCGCGGCGTGGATGGCGCTGCTGACCGGAACCGTTCTGGCGGCGGGCTGGGTTGTCCTTTCGGGGGGGGGTGCCAGCCCGGGTTGCCTGCTGCAACTGGTCTTAATTCAGGTGGCGATGCTGCTGCTGGGGCGGCGCGGCGCGCTGGCGGTCGCGGTCCCCTCGCTCACCGTCGACCTGGCCTGCATGGTGGCGGTAAGGCTGGGGCACGCGCCGCCGGTCCTTTTTCCGACGCCGCCGCTGGTGGCGTGGGCGGGTGTTCTGGCGGCTTGCGTATTCATCGCGTCGCCGCTCGAGTACTTTCTGGCCCGCGTGGGGGGCGCGCTCGACGATGCACGCAGCGAGCTGGTTCGCCGCCGGGAAGTGGAAGCGGCCCTGCGCGAAAGGCAGGCAGCCTTCCGCACGTTATTCGAACAGAGCCCGCTCGCCATCGCCCTGACCACGGTGGAAGGCACGTACCTCGACGTCAATCAGAACTTCTGCACGCTGGCGGGCAATTCCCGCTCCGAGGTGATCGGCAAGACGGCCCTCGAACTCGGCCATGTGGAAGCGCAGGTTTACGACGTGATCCACCAGGCACTGGCCGAGTGCGGAAGCATCGACCAATATGAGGCCATTCTGCATCCGGCCGGCGGCGACCCGATTACGGCGCTGGTTTCCGCCCGCATCATCGATTTGCCGGACCGGCGCTACGTGCTGGCCATGGTGAACTCGATTACGCAGCGGGTCGAAGCGGAGGCGGCGCTGCGCGAAAGCGAGGCTCGTTACCGCCGGATTGTGGACACGACCGACGAGGGCATTTGGACCATCGACGAGCGCGGGGTGGTGACCTTCGTCAATCGGCGGATGGCCGAGATGCTCGGCTACCGGCCGGAGGAGATGATCGGCCGCGAGGTGTTCGCGTTTCTGTTTCCGGAAGACAGCCCGTGGTTCGAGGAGCGCATGGCGGCCGTGCGGTGCGGCGAATCCTTCGTGTGCGAAAGGCGCTACATCCACCGCGACGGGAACACCGTGGCAACGCTGGCGTCGATAGCGCCCAGCATCGACGACGCGGGGCGCTTCCAGGGCGCGTTTGCGATGATGATCGACATCACGGCGCAGAAGCGGGACCAGGCCGAGCGCGAAGAACTGCGGCATCGGTTGGAGCAATCGCAAAAGCTGGAATCGATCGGACGCCTGGCGGGCGGGGTGGCGCACGANNCGACTTCAACAACCTGCTGACGGTGATCAACGGCTACAGCGACATGCTCATGAGGGACCTGCCCGAGAACGATCCCGACCGGCCGGCGATCGAGGAGATCCGCGGCGCGGGCGAGCGCGCGGCCGGGCTCACCAAGCAACTGCTCGCCTTCGGCAGGCGCCAGATCAGCCGCCCGCGGCCGCTCGACCTGAACGCGGTGATTCACGACGCCGCGCAGATGCTGCAGCGGCTGATCGGCGAGGACATTACGCTCGAAACCAGCCTGGACCCGGCGCTCGAGGCGGTCGAGGCCGATCCCGGGCAGGTGCACCAGGTGCTGCTCAACCTGTCGATCAACGCGCGCGACGCGATGACGGACGGCGGCGCGTTGACGATTTCGACCGCCAATGCGCGCTTCGAGGCCGGGACGGCGCCGCCCGGCTGCCAGGCGGGCGCCTACGCGACGCTGACCGTGGCCGATACGGGGACCGGCATGGACGAGGACACCATGCGGCATCTCTTCGAGCCGTTCTTCACCACCAAACCCGACGGCTTCGGGACCGGGCTCGGGCTGGCCACGGTTTACGGTATCGTCGAACAGAGCGGCGGCTCGATCCAGGTACACAGCGAGCCGGGCAAAGGATGCCGGTTCGACATTCATCTGCCTTGCGCCAAGGGTCCGGTGGAACCGGCGACACCGAGCGCCCCCAAGACGCCTGAGCAGCGGCGGAATCTGACGGTGCTGGTGGTGGAAGACCAGGATAGCGTGCGGGGCCTCGCCTCGCGGGCCCTGCGCGACTGCGGCTACAACGTGCTCGAAGCCGGCAGCGGGGAGGAAGCGGTTGGCATGGCCGGAGCGGTCCAGGATGGCTGCCAGTTGGTGGTGACCGACGTGGTGATGCCGGGCATGTCCGGCAAAGCCATGGCCGACGAACTGCGCGCCCGCTGGCCGGAGGTCAAGGTGCTGTTCATGTCCGGCTATCCCAACGAGGTGCTGCTCCGGCACGGGTTGATGAATGGCGAGATCGACTACCTGGAGAAGCCGTTCACGCCAGCGGAACTGGCGGCGAAGGTCCGCGAAGTGATGGGATAAGCGCGTGTTTGCCGTCCGGGCGCGGCGAGCGATAATGAGTCGGAGGCCCCGGTATGGATAAAGCGAAGAGCATTCATCTGTTGAACAGCGCGGTAGCCGACGAGTTGCAGGCCGTGCATCAGTACATGTACTTTCACTTCCATCTGGAAGATCAGGGCTTTGCGCCGCTGGCACAACTCTTTCAACGGATCGCGATCCAGGAGATGGGACACATCGCGCTGCTGGCCGATCGCATCCTGTTCCTGAAGGGCGACGTGGAAATGGTTGCCGCCGGCCCGGTCGAGAAGATACTGGAGCCGGAAGCGACGCTGCTGAAAGTGATGGCGATGGAAGAGGACGGCGTCAAGACGTACAATCAGGCGGCGCTCGCGTGCGCGGCCAATGCCGATGCCGCCACCAAGCAACTCTTCGAGCGGCTGGTGGGCGACGAGGAAGGCCACTTCAACCAGTTCGAGAAGCAGCACGACAACATCCAGCGGTTCGGCCTGAACTACCTGGCGCTGCAATCCTTCGGCAGCGGGACGCCGGAGGGGGGGCCGGCGGCGGCATAAGGCGGGGATGCAGATGCGAAGCGACCGCTCCCTTTGGTCGCGGCTCCGGGCGNNCCCCCCCCCCGCGACCGGAGGGAGCGGTCGCTGGAACTGAATCGGCTATTCCACGACAGACGCTACGCCACACGCAGTCGGGCAACGGATCGCGATCTGGGTTTCTGCTTGACCGTGATTTCGACGTCGC
>PMKM01000008.1 GCA_003157745.1 Bryobacterales bacterium
TTGTTCTTGCCATAATTTCGCTTAGCCTAGCTACTTAACCTTCCGTTCCCTTTGGGCTCGCTCACCGGCTAACGCACGCAGTTTGCCGGGCGCCGCGGGGAGCGGCGTATTACCACCGATAATGCGCGAACGCCTTATTGGCTTCCGCCATCCGGTGCACANNCCGCCCACGCGCCGCGTCTTCACTTCGAGCAGCGGCTTGGTGTTCTCGACCGCTTTCTTGAATGCCTTCAGCGGATCGTCCTGCGTGCGCTCGCGCAGCTTATCCATGGCTTCATAAAAGATGCCCTGCGACACGGTCTTCTTGCCCTGCCACATCATCGAATTCACGAACTTCTCGACGAGCGTGGAATTGTAGACCGGATCCGGCAGTACTTCACGAACAACCGCTCTTCTTCTACGTGGCATAGGTTCCTACTATTTCGGCCTCTTGGCTCCGTACTTCGACCTGCCCTGCTTGCGATTGGCCACGCCCGCTGTATCGAGAGCGCCGCGAATCACGTGATACCGGACACCGGGAAGATCCTTCACGCGGCCGCCGCGGATGAGCACGATCGAGTGCTCCTGCAGATTGTGGCCGACGCCTGGAATGTACGTAGTGACTTCAATCCCGTTGGTGAGCCGCACGCGGGCCACTTTGCGCAGCGCCGAATTCGGCTTCTTGGGGGTGGAGGTGTAAACGCGCGTGCACACCCCGCGCTTCTGCGGGCAGCTTTCGAGAGCGGGGCTCGAGGTCTTCCACCGTGGTGGTTTCCGCCCTAAGCGCACAAGTTGATTAAAAGTTGGCACGAATCTTCCTCTTTGCGTTGAAACTCATCCGGGGAACGCAATCCGGACTATCCGGATTCCGCACCGATTCCCACACAACAGACCTTTTCAGGCCCCAAAACAAGCGAGGATTACTAGCTTTTTCTTGACAGGCCCATGTTCCGGACGGAGTAACCGGCGGAACCTCGGGGCCTCACTCCCAGCCGGGCTTGTCAAAAACAAGCGGTAGCACGGGAGCTGAAAGCGACACTCGCGAAACCTTTTCATAATACATGAAACGGACACAAAAGTGCAAGCGGGAGAAAGGAATCCAAAAAATAGCCTCCGCCAAGCCAGCGGCGCCGGGTTCACCCGCCCACACGGAAAGCGTGGGAACCCGGATTGGCGCTCGGTTTTACGTGTTCTTGTAGGCGATGAAGAACAGACGCTTTTGGACGTAGAGGATCGTGCCCCGATTCGTCGCCGGATAGGCGTCAACACAAGCGCTCCGCACATCGGCGACAAAGTCGGCTTGCTTGGCTGCGTCTGGAATCTTGTCGAAGAACGGCCGCATGACTGTCGTTTTGGCCCAATCCAATAGATCGTCCAGCGACGCCATTTCGTGATAATAGATGGTTTCCCAAACGTCGAGGCGGCTGGCGAGCGGGCCGAGGATCGAGAAGTACTCGGCCGGCGGCTGGAAATTCAACTCGGCCCGCGACTGACCTGTGAGTGTGCTCCACCTCTCGCTTTCCGCCGTCCGAAACACAGCGCGATGGAGCGGCGATTCTTGATTCGCAGGCATCTGCGCCGCCAACGCGCCGCCCTCTCGCACCAGCCCCCACAACTGCGGCAGCAGCCGTTCGTGATGATGAAGCCATTGCAGCGCCGCGCAGGAGATCATGACATCGAACGGCTCGGCCGAATGAAACTCATCGATGCCGGCCAGCACCCAATGCCAGTTGGGATGCTTGGCCTGGCCTTTTTCCAGCATTTCCTTCGAGAGATCGACGCCGGTGAATTCTGCATCCGGCCATCGCGTTGCGGCGAACTCCGTGCTATTGCCCGGCCCACAACCAAGATCCACGACCGCCCGCGGAGTCTCGATTCCCACACGCCGCACCAAGTCCACAATAGCCTGCGAGTGCAATTCAGCGTAAGCAAGGTATTTTTCGGGATTCCACGGTTTCATCGCTTGTCTCTTCTCTGCGGCCCGTCATTCCGCGCGGTGGGGTTCGTGACCCGGCCACGCAGGATCAACCGCCGCGAATTCGTCTAGAGGGTGCGTCCGGCAAATCTCCGCGGCTGCGCAAGGCCTACGATCCGAGTCTACACCAGACGAGTCCACGCTCGCCGCTGCTCTAAAATGAATCAATGTGCTTCATGCTCTATGCTGGAACGGCGAAGCCAATTCCACGGCGGGAGTGGCAGGAAGGCTCTCTCGATCTGCCCGTCAGTTCGCTCACCGAGGAAGAGGCCCCTGTTAGAGCGCGCTTCAGCAGCCCGGAAGTCCAGAATGTTGGGTCCACTTCCGGTTGTGGTTGCGATTTCCCTACTCTGCAGTGGATGCATGACGGCGGTTGGGCACCGCTCGAGTTCAGCGCCCCGGAAGCACGGGCAGAGTTCGAGGCCACCGCGCGCCGTAATATGGGGGCACTGGTGGATCTCCTGGGAACAACCGGCGAGAAGGCAGTCGAACTCTACTGCATTTGGCATGGAGGTGGACGCGCCTTCTCGGCGTCACCGGCGGCGCACGAGGACATGGCGCTTGAGAGTCTCCTCGATCCGGATTTCCACTTCAAAGAATTCGGTTTCTACTGGGTCAGCCTGCAAACCAAAGCCGAAGGCGGCTCAGAACTGGAGAAGTGTTCATGATTCAATCAGGCGGTTACGATGGATCATCCCCGGACGGCGAACGACTCCCGCCGAGAGCCGGTGCGCTTCCAACTGGGCCACATTCTTGCGAGCTTTCGCAAGATCCGACTTGAGGCGAATCAGTTCGTCCATCGCCCGATCCTGCACCAGGCCGGCCTCCCATCGCTTCGGGCTGGCTTCACCGACTTGCAAGTAATTGGCGAAAGCCCGGAAGCTCATTCCGAGGCGCTCCCGGACTCGCTTCAATTCGGCTGTCGTCAGCAGGCCGTGCTTCGCGCGGTATGCTTCCGCGCTGGCAATACCATAGGCATCGGACTGGGCGTCCGTCATGACTTGGAACCCGCAGTTCCTGCAGACCATGGCCTCCGCGCGGACTGGGATCTCCTCCGCCCGAATGGTCGCGGCCATCTCGGCAATCGCGGGCATCATCGTGCCCTTGGCGCACTTAAAGCACTTCATAGCTATTTCCGTTTAGAACCCGGACAATGACACGACCAGAACAGGACACAGGGACGCTTCGACGATCACGGTCAACCGCTGCGCCAGCTTTACGATCCGAGTCTACACCAGTTCCAGCGGTGGTCCGGCACGCGCAACCGCCGCCGGCGCCAACGCACCTCGCGCATCGCTAACCGCGATTTCGAAGCTCAGCCCTGTCGATCCGCTGTGACGAATGAACTGCGCACGGCGGCGATCTGTTTCGCATGTCGCGCGGGATGAACCGAAATCAGCAGCAGGATTTCATAGCAGTTGACCGGCCCGGGTATCAATGGATGATCGGTAACGCAGAACCTGGGATCGCCGTTGAACCCATCGAGAAACCGCAGGGTCTCGCCGCGCGCGGTATCGAAGGCACCAAGCGCATCGCGCAGGCTACCGAAGCAGTTGCGTGGCCGTGCGACCTCAGGCGACTCAATCGGCCGGCTGCGGTCCGCACCGCGGGCCGCGATCATCGCCTCTCGCATCCGGTTCTCGTGCGACGTTTCGGCCCGCACGGCACTGGTTAGTCTGGAGAGCAGAAGCCGCTCGACCACCGCCACGTGCTCGACACATTCGAGAATCGACCACGCATCGGGCGACGATTTCCGCGCCGCCAGTGGTTCGTCGACTCCGGCCAGAGCCGCGGTCAGCGCGTCGCGCCCCACCTGCAGGCGATCCACAAGCTCCCGCTTCTCCGCGTCCAGCATGAGTCCAACCTCCCGCTCTTACGATGCCTTCTCCTCGGCGTAGGCGGCGTACTCTTCGTAGGGGCCCTTGAAGTCTTCGATGCGGCCGGCGTCGAAATGCCAGATGCGCGTGGCGACTTCCTCGACCAGGTCGTGATCGTGGGTCACCAGGAGCACGGTTCCCGCGTACTTCTGCAGCGCGATGTTGAGCGCGTTGATCGACTCGAGGTCGAGGTGATTGGTCGGTTCGTCGAGCACCAGCAGGTTCGGCTTCTGCAGCATCAGGCGGCAGAAGATCAAGCGCGCCGCTTCGCCGCCCGAGAGCGCATCGGTCCGCTTCACGGCGTCCTCGCCGCTGAAGAGCATCTGGCCGAGCAGTCCGCGCAATTCCTCCTGCGACGCCTGCGGATCGAATTCGTGCAGCCACTCGATGACGGTCGTCCCGCGCCGGATCGAATCCGAATGGTCCTGGGCGAAGTAGCCCACGGCAACTTCGTGCCCCCAGACGACCAGCCCCGCGTCCACGTCGAAGTGCCGGTCGCAATCTTCGACGAAGCCGGTGGCGCTGCGCACCAGCGATTTGAGCAGGGTGGTCTTCCCCGCTCCGTTGCGGCCCATCAAGGCGATCTTTTCACCGCGCGAAACGCTGGCCGTGAACCCGTCGATCACCTGCAAATCGAAGTAGCTCTTGGCGAGCCCCTTGATCTCGAGCGGATGCCGGCCCGACGGTCGCTTCATTTCAAATCGAATGTACGGCCGCTGGATGTTGGACTTCGCCAGCTCGGAGGTTTGCAGCCGCTCGACTTCCTTCTTCCGCGACGTCACCTGGCTCGAGCGCGTGCCGGCCGAAAAGCGCGCGATGAATTCGTTCAACTGGGCAATCTTTCTTTCGCGCTGCGCGTTGCCCGCCTCGATGGTGGAGCGGACCTGCGTCTTCGCCACCACCATGTCGTCGTAGCCGCCGGTGTAGGTGATGACGGTTTGATAATCGATGTCGGCGACGTGGGTGCACACGCTGTTCAGGAAATGGCGGTCGTGCGAAATCACGATCAGCACGCCTTCATAGTCGCACAGGTAGTCCTGCAACCAGTGCACGCTTTCGAGATCCAGGTGGTTGGTCGGCTCGTCGAGCAGCAACGCCGGCGGGTTGCCGAACAGCGCCTGCGCCAGCAGCACGCGCACTTTCTGCCCGCCCTGCAACTCGCTCATGAGCCGCTCGTGCAAGGCCGATTCCACGCCCAGCCCGTCCAGCAGCACGGCCGCGTCGGCCTCCGCCGTGTAGCCGCCTTCTTCGCCCACGATTCCTTCAAGCTCGCCCAGCCGCATGCCGTCGTCGTCGGTGAGTTGCTCGTGCGGCTTGGCGTAGAGCACCTCGCGTTCTTCGAGCGCACGCCACAGCGGCAGATTGCCCATGATGACGGTATCGATCACGCGAAACCCGTCGAAGGCGAACTGGTCCTGGCGCAGCACGCCGAACTTCTTCGGCCGCGAGACGTTCCCCTTGGCAGGGTCGAGGTCGCCCGTCAGGATCTTCATCAGCGTCGATTTTCCCGCGCCGTTGGGACCCGTGATGGCGTACCGCCGCCCGGCAAGAAACGTGCAGGTGACGTCTTCAAACAGAATTCTGGCGCCGTAGCGCATGGAGATATTTTGGATGGAAAGCAAGGATACTTCTATGATAGCGTAAACGCCGCCGTGGAATTGTCAGCGCTTGAGCTAAACTAATAGTCGAGATGGCACAAGCGACCGAGGTGACGGAGCCGGATGGGTATCGGGTGGCACTCCCGCCCGGCGTTGTCCTCAAGCCGCCCGTCACTCTGGACGATCTGAAGGCGGATACGGAACTCGATCCGGAAGGCGCGGAAGAATTCGTGGCTTTGATCCGGGCGCTGCGCGACGAAGGCCCGCGGCCTGTGTCTCTCTGATGGGCGCCGCGACTCTCGCGGTTGTGGACACCGACGTCGTATCTTTCCTGTTTAAGAATCATTCGATCGCCGCGGCGTATCAAGCCATGCTGGCGGCCCGACCGTTGGCGATTTCGCTAACTACGCTTGCGGAAATCGAATATGGGATGGAAGCCAAGAACTGGGGCGCTGCCCGCCGGGAACTGATGCGACAGTTTCTCGCCCGCTTTACGCTTCTCTTTCCCGACGCCGAAACGGCCCGCATTTGGGCGCGCATCAAGAGCGGCTGTGCCCGGAGGGGCCGCCCCATCATGTTCGCGGATGCCTGGATCGCGGCTGCGGCGTTGCAGTTGAATGTGCCACTCGTTACCCACAACGCGAGCCATCACCGGGTTGTGGAGAATCTGACGATCCTCACCGCCGCGGTGACGTGAGCCCCGTCGCGGCGCGGTTACTGCCGGGGGACATCGCGTCGCTGCTCAGCGCCCGCCGCTTCACCCCCGCTCGAGCAATTCCAACAGCTTCTCCTGCACGCTCTCCGCGGTGGGATTGTCGGGAGCGATTACGAGAATGGTATCGTCGCCGGCAATGGTGCCGACCACTTCGGGCCAGCTCTCGTTATCGAGCGCGACGGCGACTGAGTTGGCGTGGCCGGGCGAGGTCTTCAACACCACCAGGTTCTGCGCGCGCAGGACGTCCTGGAGGAATTCGGCGGCCAGGAGCGAGAACTGCGGGCCGGGTTCCTCGTCGGCGATCTCCTTGTAGCCCTCGCGCGTCTTCACCAGGCGCAGGTCGCGTATGTCGCGCGAGAGCGTCACCTGGGTGGCGGCGATGCCCTGGCTCTTCAATTCCTGCGCCAACTCTTCCTGCGTGTTGATCCCCTTGCCGCGGATCAGCTTCAGTATCTGCCCTTGCCGGTATGTCTTGGTCATGATGCCATCTCTTTCAGCCGCGCGCCGGCCTCGGCCAACGCCGCCGCTACCGCCTTCGGTCCCGTGCCGCCCGGAATCTCGCGCGTGGCGAGGCCGCGCCGCGGATCGAGCAGCGCCGCCATTTCCGCCGTGAATTCCGGCGCGAACGCGTGCATCTCTTCCGCCGTCCATGCCGACGGCTGTTTCGCCTGCCGCACGCTCTCGAGCACGAAGCGGCCGACGATCTGGTGCGCCTGGTGGAACGGCGTGCCGGCGCGGGCCAGCGCCTCGGCCAGGTCCGTCGCCACCACCCAGCTTTGCTCGGCGGCGGCCAGCGGCTTCGCCGGCCGCAGCACCGCCGATTCCACCACCACGCGCGCCATTTCGAGCGACCCCGCCACTTCGTCCGCCGCCTGGAATAGCGGCTGCTTGTCTTCCTGCATGTCGCGGTTGTATGTCATCGGCAGGCCCTTCATGGTGACCAGCAGCGATGTGAGGCTGCCCATCACGCGGCCGGCCTTGCCGCGAATCAACTCGAGCGAATCGGGATTCTTCTTCTGCGGCATCAGGCTGGAACCGCTGGTAACGCCGTCGGCCAATTCGAGCCAGGCGAATTCCTCGGAGGAATAGAGAATCCAGTCTTCCGCGAGGCGGCTCAGGTGGACCATCGTCAACGTGGCGGCATAGACGAAATCCAGTGCGAAATCGCGGTCGCCCGAAACGTCGAGCGAGTTGCGCGTGATGGCGGCGAAATCGAGATCGCGCGCCATGGCTTCGCGGTCGAACGGAAAACCGCTGCCGGCCAAGGCGCCCGAGCCAAGCGGCAGCACGTTGGCGCGGCGGCGCGCTTCGCCGAAGCGTTCGAAATCGCGCGCGAACATTTCGAAATAGGCGAGCAGGTAGTGCGGCCACAGCACCGCCTGCGCTCGCCGCATATGCGTGTAACCGGGAATCACCGCATCCGGATAGCGGCCGGCGAGATCGACGAGCGCCTGCATCAGGCGGGCGAGCAGGCCGCGCGCGCGGTCGCATTCGTCGCGCAACCACAGCCGCGTGTCGAGCGAAACCTGCTCGTTGCGGCTGCGCCCGGTGTGGATCTTGTCGGCGACCGCGCCGGCCTTCTCACCTAACTTGCGGATCACCAGCGTGTGGACGTCTTCGTCGGTCGCGCCCTCGTAAAACGCGGGCTGCGCAGCCTCCGCAGCGATCGAATCGAAGGCGGTCGTAATGCGCGCACGCTCGTCCGCGGTGAGAATTCCCACCCGTTCGAGAGCGCGCGCAAAGGCCTGCGAGCCGCGTATGTCGGCATCGATCAGCCGGCGGTCGAAATCGAGCGAACCGGAAAAACGCTCGAACACTTCCGATGGCCCGGTTTCGAACCGCCCGCCCCAGAGCTTCATACGCGCTTCGCCTTGGCCAGAGCGCGCACCTTCATCGGCAGCCCGATCAGGTTGATGAAACCGAGCGCGTCCTTCTGGTCGTAACTGTCGCCCATGGTGAAGCTGGCGATATCGAGCGAGTAGAGCGAATTCGGCGACTTGCGCGACACGGGATCGATGTTGCCCTTATAGAGCCGCAGTTTCACTTCGCCCGTGACGCATTCCGAGACGTGATCGAAGAACGAATCGAGCGCCTCGCGCAGCGGCGTGAACCAGAGGCCGTTGTAGACGAGCTCGGCGTATTCGAGCGCGCGCTGCTGCTTATAATGCAGCGTGGCGCGGTCGAGCGTGAGCGCTTCCAGTTCGCGCACGGCAAACATGATGAGCGTGCCGCCAGGGGTTTCGTAGCAGCCGCGCGACTTCATCCCGACGAAACGGTTTTCGACCAGATCGATGCGGCCGATGCCGTGCTCGGCGCCGATCGCGTTGAGCGCTTCGAGCAGTTCGAACGCCTTCATCTTCTTGCCATCGACCGAAACCGGCACGCCCTTTTCGAAACCGATGGCGACTTCGCCTGGTTTGTCCGGCGCCTGCGCGGGACTCTTGGTGAGCATCCAGATTTCGTCCGGAGCCGCGTTGGCCGGGTCTTCGAGCGCGCCGCCTTCGTGCGAAATGTGCCAGACGTTGCGGTCGCGGCTGTAGATCTTGGTCGTGCTCACGGAAATCGGCACGTTGTGCGCGCGGGCGTACTCGATCGCGTCCTCGCGCGAAACGATCTTCCATTCGCGCCACGGCGCGATCACCGTCAACTGCGGCGCCAGCGCCTTGTAAGTGAGCTCGAAGCGCACCTGATCGTTGCCCTTGCCGGTGCAACCGTGCGCCAGCGCGTCGCAACCGTGCGCGAGCGCGACTTCCACCTGCTTCTTCGCCAGCAGCGGGCGCGCGATCGAAGTTCCCAGCAGGTACTTGTGCTCGTAGACGGCGCCCGAGCGCACCATCTTCCACACGTAGTCCCGGACGAATTCCTCGCGCAGGTCTTCCACGTACACTTCGGAGGCGCCGGTCTTGCGCGCCTTCGCTTCCAGGCCGGTCAGCTCGTCGCCGCCTTGCCCTATGTCGCCGCATACCGCGACGACCTCGCAGCCGTAGTTTTCCTTCAGCCACGGAATAATGACGGACGTATCGAGGCCGCCCGAATATGCCAGCGCTACTTTTTTGGGTTTGCTCATAATCGTGTATTTTTCAGTATATCGGCCAATTGCGGCGCAAGCTGTCTGAGCCTGCAACGCCGAGAGCCGCCGCGGCATTTCTTATCGTTCCCGCCGGTGAATGATCCGAGTCTTCGGCGGTGTGATTTGGTTGAACCGGGAAACCGCCCCCTCCGGTCGCGGCTCCGTTCAGAGTCGCGGCGAGCCACCGTACCCGGCTGAAGCTCTAACTCAGCAGCATCAGCAGCAGCGCTTTCTGCGCGTGCAGGCGGTTTTCGGCCTNNGGCAGGCAATGCATGAATACCGCGTCCGGCCGCGCCAGCGCGAAGCGCACCTCGTTCACCTGATAATCGCGAAACGACTTCTTCCTCTTCACTGCTTCCTGTTCCTGTCCCATCGACGCCCACACGTCCGTGTAGACCACGTGCGCACCGGCGAGCGCCTCGGCCGTATCGTGCGTGACTGTCATCTGTCCACCGGTCTCCGCCGCCAGGCTCTTCGCCAGCGCCACCACGTCCGGATTCGGATCGTACCCATCCGGGCAGCCAATCGCAAAGTCCATCCCCAGGCGCAGCCCGGTCAACATCAGCGAATGCGCCACGTTGTTTCCGTCGCCGATAAAGGCCAGTTTCAATCCTTCAATCCGTCCGAAATGTTCGCGGATGGTTTGCACGTCGGCCAGCGCCTGGCACGGATGATAGGCGTCGCTGAGCGCGTTGATCACCGGCACGCGCGACCATTTCGCCAAGTCCTCGACCGTGCTCTGCGCGAAGACGCGCGCCACGATTCCTTCCACCCAGCGGTCCAGGTTGCGCGCCACGTCCTTGAGCGGTTCGCGCACACCGATAGGCCCATCGACAAAAACCGACCCGCCGCCCAGCTGCTTCATGGCGACTTCGAAGGTCAGCCGCGTCCGCAGCGATGGCTTCTCGAAGAGCAGCGCGATCGACTTGCCCGCCAGCGCCTGCGCGTAATCGCCCGGAGTGCGCTTCACGGCGTCGGCCAGATCGAGCAGCGAGATCAGTTCATCGCCGGTCAGATCCTGGTCGCGCAGAAAATCGCTGGCCGCCAGCTTGCGAATCCCCCGCGGCCGCGTCCGCTCTTCCCGCGCCGGAGGCTTCGGCCCGCCGCCGCTCGCCATTGGCACAACCGCCACTCCGCGCCGCGCCCCCGCCCGAACCCGTTCCGTCCGCTTCAGGCTGATCGCCGGCATGCTCCGACCTCCGATGAATGTTTATTCACTATAGTGAATGATTACACATTTGAAGACGCGCAGTCAAGACCCGCGGTGTGTGTGCGGACTTTCATTACCTGCGGGAACCGGGCGCGCCGGCACTACTGGTTGGACAGCTTCTGCATCCAGTTCGTCATCACGGTGACGGAGGCAGAGCCGGCCCACTCGTACGGCAGGTTCATCAGCAATCGCTGGCCGTCGGGGGAAACGTCGTATAGATTGGACTTCCTGGGGATGGCGCGCGTCTCGAACAGCTTGCGCGGCGGTTCGAAGGCGAAATCCTGGGGTCCGGCCGAAGTGGCGGCCACCATCACGCTGCCAGGCCCGGACAGGAAGAACAACTCCCGTCCGTCGGCGCGCCAGCGCGGCATGCGACCGCCGGCGGTGGAGATCTGAAAGCGGCGCTTGGTGCCGTTCGAAATGCCGTCGAAGACCTGCACGTAGACCTGGTCGCGGCCGGATTCGTCGGATTGATAGGCCATCCAGCGGCCGTTGGGCGAGAGCGCGGCGTAGCCTTCCGAGTGGATGGTGTCGACCACCGGGCCGACGTGCTGGTCACCCGGCGAGTAGGCCCAAATATCGGAGGAAGTTTGGGCGGTGCCGAAGGAACTGAACAGGATATAGCGGCCGTCGCGCGACCAGTCGGTGAGATACTTTGTGTATTCGGTGTGGAACAGGGGCTCGGCCGGGGCGCTGGCGCTCAGTGCCTTGACGTAGGCGTCATAGAGCTTGTTCTGATTGCACGTGAAGGCCACCCGCATGCCGTCCGGCGACCACACCGGCGAACGGGCGTCGGCGCCGGGGATCGACGCCAGCCGCGAGGCGGTTTCTCCATCGAACAGCCACAACTCGCCGCGACGACCGTCGGCCAGCTTGGCGCACACGGTCCTCCTGCCATCGGGCGAAATCCGCGGCAGCCCCCAGTCGCCAGGCTCGCCCAGCAGACCGGTCTGCTTTCCGTCGCGATCGGACCAAACCAACTGGTGAGTGGGCGGGCTGAGCGCCTGATACACCAGCAGGCCGGTCGAGGAGACGGAAAGCGGCACCATGGAGAGCGTCGCCACGGCGCCCACGTTGCGCAGGAACAGGGCGGGCTTGCCTTCCAGCTCGAGACGCGATGGATTGAATCCCTGTGTGTACAGGTCGCCGTCCTGCGCGAAGAGCAGATAGCCGAACGTGGCCGGATTGGCGTCGAGATCGCCCGAATACACGGCGTCGGAATCGGCGGCAAAGAGCGAATGGCTCTCGTGGTTTTCCAGATCGCCGGCGAAGACGCCGCTCGACTTGCTGGCGGCGCCGAGCGCATAAAACGTGAAATGCCTGCCGTCGGGTAGAAAGTGGGGCCAGCGGTACGAGCGATGCTCATGGGCCGAATCGAGCGGCAACAACACCTGCGGATTGCCGCCGCTCGACGAAATTCGGTAGAGGCCCCCGCTCAGGCCGGGAGAGAACACGATGGTGCCGTTGGAACTCCAGGCGCCGCCGCCGGGCGCGCTGTCGGCGGGACACAGAGTTCGCGACTGTCCGCCGGCGCTACCATCGGCGGCGATGAGCAACGGCCACGTTCTGAGAGAGCGGGCGGCGAAATAGGCGATCGAGCGGCTGTCGGGGGACCAGAAGGGCGCTGCCGCGTCATCGGTGCCGGGAACCACGGCCGCATGCATTTCATCGAGGGCGCGCAGCCAGAGCATGCGGTGTCCATCCGCGTCGTCGGCCGTGTAGGCCAGGTAGTGGCCGTCCGGGGACACGGCGGCGCCGCCGTGAAAGGTGGAATTCGATTCCGCCGAGACGAGGAATTTCAGCACCGGCGCGGGCTGACGCCGGTGAAAGATCAACCTGCCGGCCAACAAGCCGACCAGGGCGACGGCAAGCACAATCACGCCGAAGCCGGCCAGCCGTATCCGCGCGGCGCGCCGAACGGAGATTTGCCCGGCGAAAACGTCCGACCAGTAGGCCTCGCCCGCGCGCTCGACCGGGTGCGGCGCCGGCTCCGCGGTGACGGCCGGCTCCGGCCGTGGTGCGCGGGCTGGGACGGGCTTCCCCAGAAAACGCGCCGCCAGTTTCAACTCCGCCACCACGTTCTGCGGTCGCTGGCGGCGGCGCAGCGGTTCCTGCTGGAGGCAATCGACAATCGCCGGAGCGATGGCTGCGAGCGCCGGTGAAGCCGCCGCCAGCTTCGGCGGAGGTTGCTGCAGGATCGCCGCGCGGGCGGCTCCGGGGTCGCCCGGGAACGCCGGCTCGCCGGCCGCCATCTCATAGAGCACGGCCCCATAGGCGAACATGTCGCTGCACGCGTCGGGGCGGCGGCCGCGAATCTGTTCCGGCGACGTGTAGTCCTGCGCGTGGGCATCGAGCGCCACGGGCTGGAGGATGGTCGCGCTATGTTCGCCGATGACGATCGACCATGGCGAAAGGCCGCCGTGGACCAAGCCGCGGTCGTGCGCCCGCCCCAGCGCCTTGCCGATGCAAACGGCGTAGCGCAGCACGGCTTCCGGAGTGAGCCCGCCCGCCCGCAGCAGCTCCGCCAGCAGTCTGCCATGCACGGGCTGGCCGGTCAGGATGTCGATTCCTCGCTCGGGAAGTTCGTTCAACTGGCGTCTCCAGCGGCGTTCATCCCGGGGTTGGTGGTGCTGGGTTTGCGATTGCGCACAGACCTCCAGTATCCGCCGATACGGGGAACAATTCAACGCGACTCGCCGCGCGCGTCACGCGATTTCCGCCGCAGTTGACGAGGTTATGGTACGGTTCAGCGGCCGCCGGGGAGGCATGAAACCGGGCATTTTCGCGCGGCGGGCGAAGTTGCTATTGACAGCGGGAATGCGCAATGTACAATCCAGAGTGGTGGCAATTTTATTCCCAACGGAAGTGGCGCGAAATGTTTAGAGCAAAAAAGCTTCCGCCGGCGGCGCAGCCGGAGGACGACGGGTATAACAGCATACAGGTAGCGCGCATTTGCGGCGTGAGCCTGCGTCAGTTGCAGTGGTGGGACGAGCGAAAAGTCGTGTCGCCGAAGCAGGACGGCCACCGGCGGGTTTATGCCGCCGAGGAAGTGGTCGAAATCTCCGTGATCGCCGAACTGCGTCGGAAAGGCTTCTCGCTACAGCGCATCCGCCGCGTCTTGCGTTTTCTCGAAAAGGACATGGGCAAGCGGCTGAGCGAAATCCTGAAGGCGTCCTCCGAGGTGCACCTGCTCACGGACGGCAAGAACATCTATATCGAAGATGCGCCGGACCGCATCGTCGACCTGCTTAAGAACGCGCGCCAGCCGATGTTCCTCGTCTGCGTGACCGACCAGGTGAAGCGCTTGGGGGCGGCGGGCGATCGCAAGCCGGCCAAATCCGAGACTGCCACCGCGCCGCGCAAAGCTCGCGCCATCTAACCGCCCCACCCACGGGTCGCCCGCGCCGTCACTCCCAGGCGATGCCGCGGCGGTGCATCTCGGCCCCGAGTTGCGCGGCGGATTCGAACGTCAGGGCATCGATTCCCAGCCTGCGTGCGGCTTCCGTGTAGGCTGGAATGTCGTCCGAGTAGAAGCACTCGGCGGCGGGGCAGCCGGCCAGACGCACCGCTTCGAGGAAAATCTCCGGCCGCGGCTTCATGGCTTTCACTTCGTAGGAAAGCGCCCGCGCGTGGAAATGGCGCAGCACGGGATACCGCCGCTCGACCATCTCGAAATGAATCGCGTTGGTATTGGAGACCATCACCAGGCGATAGCGGCGGGCGAGCCCCGCGATCATGCTCTCCGGCAGCAGGGTACCACGGAAGATGGAGTTCCAGATGGCGCAGAAGCTATCGTAATCCAGTTTCAATTCGAGTTGGGCGCAGAATTCGGCGTAGAACTCGCGCGGCTCGATCAGCCCGGTTTCAAAACGCTCCGGCAGGTCCGTGGCAGCGATGCGGCGCCGGATATCAGCTTCCGCATACGGACACAGGCCGGCCAGCGCGCGGTACCCGGCCGCGAAATCCAGCTCAATCAAAACGTTCCCCAGGTCCAGCAGAATGGCTCGATACATTGGCTCTTTCCTACCATAGCCGATCGGGCGCCGCCTGGTGCGAGTGGGAGCGGAAATCTCCCTGCCCGCCGGAACATTTCGCTCCGTGCCTGGTCTCTATCCAACGGTGGGCATCGTTGGCGAGAATGGCGCCCGCGCGCCGAAGTCGATCCGTTCGGCCGATTCCGCCACCAGGCTCGAATTCGCGGAATAGATTTGAGAAATCGCGCGCCCGAAGTTGACTCTCAGCCCGCGGTCTGAAAAAATGGAAGTTCGCCCGCTTGTGCGGATGTGGCGGAATTGGCAGACGCGCTAGGTTCAGGTCCTAGTGTTCGCAAGGACGTGGAGGTTCAAGTCCTCTCATCCGCACCACCTATTTTCTCCGTAGTTCCACACTATCGGGTTATCGATCGTCGTTTTGGTCTTGGACCTAATCCGTCTCGGGTCCATATTGGCAATCCAGACCTCGGTAGGCGCCTCCGTCTTTTCTGCATCTAACGTATTCACCCTACCCTGCATGCTGGTGTCGCGATAGGCGCTTCCCGAACGCGGGTTGCCCTCTCTTAGCCGTACCTGCTAACCCCGACGGCGTTGGTTCGTCCATTTGTGTGTTGCTGGTCGGGCTTAGCCCGTCTGCCTGGAGACCGCATGTACCTACCGAAAACAGCTCTCGCTTGCGTGATCGCGTCCAATTTCATGGTCGCGACGTTGCACCCCCAATCGAGCGGCAATGGGGAAATTTACCCGCAAAAAGTCCAGGCCAACAAAGCCAACGCTGACAGCGCCGCCCTCGTTCCAGGACGCACACATCGCGATTCCCTGGCTTCTGGCGGCAGTGGTCCGGAAATGGTTGTTCTGCCTGGCGGCAAGTTCGCTATGGGCAGCCCGAAAGACGAAGCCGGCCGCGAAGAAAACGAGGGTCCTGTGCGCAACGTCAACCTGCGCGGCTTTGCCCTTGGGAAGTATCCCGTAACGCGAGGCGAGTTCACCAGATTCGTAGCCGCGACCGGCTACAAAACCGATGCCGAGAAGAATACTCCCATCCCGTTCCAGCCACCCGAGTTGGGGACGCCGATTGGCTGCTTCGCCTACAAGGGCGGTACCGACTTCGGCTGGAAAGCCGGCGGCAGTTGGCGCGATCCGGGCTACCAGCAGGGCGATGACGAGCCGGCGGTCTGCCTAAGCTGGAACGATGCTCGGGCCTATGCCGATTGGCTTTCGCACGCGACAGGTAAACCCTATCGCCTGCCGACGGCTGCGGAAATGGAATATGCAATCCGTGCTGGCTCGTCGACGCCGTATCCCTGGGGTTCCGCAGCCGAAGACGTCTGTCAATACGGAAACGTCCGTGATGTCACCACCAACGCACGCTTTCCAAAATGGAAAACCGGCGTCACCTGCAACGATGGGGCACTGTTTACCTCAGCCGTGGGGCGCTATCGGGCCAACGCCTTTGGTCTGTTCGATACCGTTGGCAACGTGGAGGTGTGGACCGAGGACTGCGGTGTCGAGAACTACGATTCCGCTCCCGCCGATGGCACCGCCCAGCGGTCGCCAAACTGCGAGCGGCACACGCTCCGCGGTTCCTCATGGAATTTCCCACCCACCGATTTCCGGTCTGCCCATCGTGAGAATCCTCCAGCAGCCGGCCGCAGCTCGGATACCGGCTTACGAGTGGCCGAGGATGTCCTATCAGATCATCAATGATCGGCGAGACGACCGCGGCAATCGGACGAAGCGCCGCAGGGCGCACCGCCGCTTTATTGATGCACGGCCGTGTACAGCGTCTGCGAGCCGGCGGCGCCACCTAGAGTGAACGAGATTGGCACCAGATTGTTGTCTGCAACCGGCGGCACGACTACGTTGAATTGGTAGAGCCCGACGGAACCTGGCGACAGGCCGGCGTATACCACCTGAGCCGCGGTCTGTCCGAAAAACACGTGAAACGCGCCGAGGAGTTGACTGCTCGGGGTGGGCGCGATGGTGCCGGCCGGCGTATTGGGGACCACCGGTCCAAAACCAATGCCGTAAATCACGATCGTTTCGCCGGGTCGGGCCGGCCGCGAGCTGACTCCGGCGGCGGCACCGGCCGGAAGGACGTATGTGCCGTCGGCCAATTGCGCCACGACATATTGGTTGCCGCCGACCCGGAACGACGGCGGAGCCAGCAGTCCCGGCTCGGTTGCCTTCACAATGACGTTCACAGGCTGGCCGGGAACGCCGCCGTCGCTGACGAGGAGTTGCCAGGAGCCCGGAGGAACGTCCGAAGACAACTGCGCGTTCACCTGGCCCGGCGAGACGTAATCGATGTACGCCGGTTGGCCGCCGACGCTCACCTGCACGCCGCCGAGCGAAGTGGGCGCGATGTTGCCGTTGAAATTCGCGGCGGTCCAGGTGGTCGTGGTGGACGCCAGGTTCGATCCGTAGATCTCGACCCAGGTCCCCGGCGCGACAACGGCGAACGCGCCAAACGCGCTCGCGCCGATTACGCCAGTGACGGTAGGTAGTGGCACGGTGGGAATGACGGTGAAGCTCTGGCTCACCGGGACCGCCGCAGTATAGCTGGCGTTGCCAGGTTGCGTCGCCTGGATGATGCAAGTGCCCACGGCGACCAGGCTCACCAGGGAACTCGAGACGGTGCACACGGACGGTGTCCGCGACTCGAAGCTGACCGGCAAACCGGAGGAGGCCGTCGCGACGATCGTGAACGGGGCCGTGCCGAGCATCTGGTTCGCGAGCGTTTCGAAGGAGATGGTCTGAGCCATCAAGACGGTTTGCGTCACGGAGATCTGCTGGCCGAGGACCGTAATATGCGCCACGCGGGAGGCGAGCGACGTGTTTGCCGAGTAGGAGAAAGTGACGACGCCGTTCGTGGTGGACTGGATGGTGAGCCAGTTCGCATCGCTCGCCGGCGCGAAGACTCCGGCGAGAGAGGCCGTTGCGGGAAGCGCCGGAAGCAGCGAGTCCGTGCCGGCCGCGGCGGGTTCCGTCAAGCTGGCGGGGCCGATGAAGGCGCGCTGGATTTCCTCGATCGCGTTGTTGTAGGTATCCGCGACGTAGACGTTGCCGGAGCCATCCACGGCCAGGCCGCTGGGAACCCTCAGCCCCGTGGATACGAGCGTGGTCACCAGCCCGGTGGATGCGCTCCACTCCTTGATCGCGTTGTTGCCGGTATCGGCGACATAGAGATTGCCGGAGCCGTCCACAGCCACGCCGGAAGGCGAGTTCAGCCCGGAGAACACGAGCGTACTCGGCCGCTGGGTTACGGCGTTCCACACCTCGATCGCGCTGTTACCGGTGTCGGCGATGTAAACGTCGCCTGCGACATCCACGGCAACCCCGTCCAGAAGGCCCTCGGCCGTGGACACGAGCGTGGTCGCCTGCTCGGTGGCGGCGCTCCACTCCTTGATCGCAAGGTTATCGGTATCCGCGATGTAGACGTTGCCCGAGCCGTCCACGGCCAAACCGCTGGGATGCGACAGGCCCGCCGACGCCAGCGTGGTTATCTGCTGGGTCGCAACGCTCCACTCCTTGATCGCGTTGTTGCCGGTGTCGGCGACGTAAACGTTGCCGAAGCTGTCTACGGCCACGCCGGCTGGGAGATCCAGACCCGAGGACACGAGCGTGGTCACCTGCCGGGTCGCGGCATTCCATTCCTCGACGGCGTTGTTACCGGTATCGGCGATGTAGACGTTGCCGGCGCCGTTCAACGCCACGCCGTACGGCTTATTCAGGCCGGAGGAGATCAGCGTGACGGCGGCGACCGGCGTGGCCGGCTCGATATAGTCCGTTCCCGCTTGCGTCACGGTAAGCGAAAGCGTCGCTATGGTCAGGGTGCCCACGCGGGTTCCCGTTCCGGTGTACGCGTCGCAGGTGAACCCGACAACAGCGCTGCCGGTGCCGCTCGAGCTGCCGGAGGAAATGTGCAGAAATGGACTGTTGGCGGTGGCCGTCCAGGCACTGCTCGAAGGGGAAGCGAGCACCACCGAAGAGGAGCCCCCGGCGCTCGCGATCACCACCGCTGTGGTGCCCAGGGCGAGGCTGGAGGCGGGGGGCGGGGGTGCGCCGGAGCCGCCAGACGACTGCGAAAAGACGTACGCGGCGCCCATGCCCCTTGCCGAGCCGGCACCGGTCTGGTTGTAGGCTCCCGCCAGAACGGAGCTGCCATTCGTCGACACGGAGAAACCGAATCCGTACCCCGGCGCGCCATCGGACGCGGCCAGTTCCTGCTGCTGGCTCCACGGGACGACGCTTGAGGGTGCAAATAAGTAGACGGCCCCCCGACTGGAGCTCCTGCCATAGGCCCCGATTGCCACCGTGCTTCCGCTCACCGACACGGAGTTGCCGAACAGGTCGCCGGTCGCGCCATCGGAGGCGGTCAACTCCTGCTGCTCGGTCCAGGTGCCGCCGCTGGCTGCAAACACATACGCCGCTCCTCGGCTGTACGTTCTGCCATCGGCCCCGATCACCGCCGTGTTGCCGCTGAGCGAGACGGCGTTGCCGAAGGAATCGCCCTCCGAACTGTCGGCCGCCGTCAGTTCCTGCTGTTGGCTCCAGGCCGATCCGGCGCGCGCAAATATATACGCAGCTCCCTGCCCGGCTCTCATCAAATCGGCGCCGATCAGCGCCGTGTCCCCGCTCAACGAGACGGAGGATCCAAAATACTGGTTCGCCACGCCGTCCGAAGCGGCAAGTTCCTGCTGCTGGGTCCACGTCGTGCCGCTGCGCACGAAGACGTACGCCGCGCCCTGGACGGGGTTCGACCTGAGGGTCTTGGCGGGTGCCCCGATCAACACCGTGTTTCCGCTCACCGCGACGGAGGTGCCAAACACGTCGCTCGACGCGCAATCGGATGCAGTCAGCTCCTGCTGCTGGGTCCACGTGGTGCCGCTGCGCACAAAGACGAATGCCGCTCCCTGGTAGCTGCCGTTTAGCGAACAAGCGGTCTTGGTAGGAGCGCCGATCACGGCCGTGTCGCCGTCGACCGACACCGAGAGGCCGAAATAGTCGCCTGGCGCGCCACCAGCGGCAACCAGCTCCGCCTGCTGCGTCCACCCTCCGGCGGTCTGCACGAACACGTACGCGGCGCCCTGGCAGCCATTCCTGCAATAGGCCCCGATCAGGGCCGTGTTCCCGCTCACCGACATCGAGTATCCGAACGAGTCGAGCGCGAGGCCGTCGGACGCAGTCAGCTCCTGCTGCTGCGCCCAGGCGGACACCGCAGCCCTCGGATTTCGGATGTCGCGACCGTCCGGTGAGTACGCCGCCCGAGCGAAGGCTTGCCGCAGCACGTCGTCGGCGCCGGCCGCCCTCAAGGCAGCATCCGCGCCATCGGTGGGAGTGGCGGCGCAAAGCCCCGCCGGCATCAGATACAGGCACGCGAACGTAACTACCACTGTCCGTGCGCAAGAGAACGCTGTACTATTTAGCACAGGATGTTACTCCTTCTGGCCCGACGCGGCGAGGAGCCTACTTACATGCTCGCATAACTGGGCGGCGATGTTACACACAAAATTACCCTGAAGCGGGGGATTAGTACATGGCGCCCGTCGTCACGCCGGGCGAACACGCGACGGCAGCGATGAAAACAATTGCAGACCATGACCTGCTACCCGCGAGGCCGCCTGTCTTGCTCCCGGCTAATAATCGCTCGGCGCCCGCGTCCCACTGTTATGAACGCTACATTCGCTTCCACTGCCGCGCTGGCGGCGCTCTTCTCCGGCGTGCTATCCGCCGCCGATCCACAACTCCTCAGCCTAGTCATGCCGGACGTCAAGGTGATGGCCGACGTCAACGTCGCGCAGGCCAAGAGGTCGCCATTCGGCCAGTACGTGCTGGCGCAGGCCGAGACGCAGCAACTCACGCAGATCGCCGCGCTGACCGGCTTCGATCCTACCAAGGATGTCAGCGAACTGTTGATTGCCGGCAATGGCGCGGCGCAGCACTCCGGTGTGGCACTGGTCCTCGGCAATTTCAACGTGACCGGTATCTCCAACGCGATCGCGCAAATGAAAGTGGGCACCGAAACCTATCGCGGTGTGACCATCTTCGAGAACCCGAAGAAGGAAGCCGGCCTGGCGTTCTTAAGTGGCTCGGTCGCGGCGGCGGGCGATCTGCTGAATCTGAAAGCCGCCATTGACCGCGTGTCGTCGCCGTCCGTTTTGCCCGCCACCTTGTTGACCGAGATCGCGCAACTCAGCGCGGCCAACGACGCGTGGGCGCTCTCGACCGTGCCGCTCTCCAGCTTAAAGGCAGCGGCGGGCGCTCCTCCCATTCCCGGCCTCGGCAGCGGCGCGGCGAACGCTCTCGGTACGGTGCAGTCGGTGAGCGGCGGCGTCAAGTTCGGCACCGATGTGGTGGCGACCATTCAAGCGGAGGCCGATAACGCGCAGGATGCCACTGGAATCGCAGGTATGGTGCAGTTCCTGGTCGGTATGGCGCAGATGAAAGCGTCCGAAGATCCGCAGGTTCAGGCGTTGGTCAAGGCGCTCACCGTAACCTCCACGGGCGCCACGGTCAACATCTCGCTGGCGCTGCCCTCGGCCCAGTTTCAGGAATTGCTCCAGTCGAAGACTGGTTCGCAGCATCACGCCCACTCCCACGAGTAGGCGGCGCGGGGCGGTGTGTCCGGCAGCATGACAGCGATTTGCAATGGGACGCAGCCGGGTCGATTGAGCGGCGCATGACCCCTCAGCGCACCGGCAGCGTCCCTAAGTAGTTGCCGTAGCCGACGACGATGGTCGATCCCACCAAGGTCAGCAGGCTCACCGCCAGCCAGGTTTTCGTGCGCCGGCTGGCGCCGCGCCACTCGTGCAGCGCGATGCCCCATAGGCTGCTGAAGATGATGATGCTCGCCATGTGCANNAAGAAGAACTGGAAATACCAGATGGTGCCGGCCAGGGCGGCGAAGAAGTAGTTGTTCCACATGGGAGCGCGATCGGGCTGTGCGCCGCGCCCGGACAGCGCTTCCGCCATTTCCTCGCCAGGCGCGTCGATCGCGTTTTCGAGAATGCGCTCTTCGCCGCGCGCCGGGTGGTGGTTGCGAATCTTCGAGCTGAAGTATTGATACCCGGTATGGTTCTTGATATTCAGGATCACGCACCAGATGAAGTTGGTCGTGAACCCGCCAGCCAGCAGGACCACCAGCACGGGCAATCCCTGCCACAAAGTCGAGGTGCCGTGTTTGAGCGCGAGCGCCTTGATCGGCGCGCCCGCGTCCAGCCCGAACGAAAAGCAGGCACTCATCACGCCCGAAAACGTCGCCACCAGCACGCCCTTCTTCAGGTTGAACTCGCCGATGACCGCAGTCTTCTGCTCGGCCGACATTTCCTTTTCCTTCGACATGCCGGCCTTGCCCGCGAACGCGATCCCCGCCATGCAGATCGCGATGCCGGCCACGATCACCTGTCCCGAGAGAGTAGGCAGCACTGTCGAGAAGAACGTGCCGTGATAGATGGGTGGAATCAGGGTGCCGAACGCGGCGCAGTATCCGAGCACCATCGCCATGCCGAGCGACATGCCCAGGTAGCGCATGGTCAGCCCGAACGTCAGCCCGCCGAATCCCCACAACACGCCGAAGAAGTAGACCCAGCGGATGGTGTCCCAAGGCGTTTCGTGCAGCACGCCGAACAGGTCGGTCGAGATGGTCGAACCGAGCAGCCATGGCACGACGATCCAACTGAAAACCCCGCCCACCAGCCAGTAGGTTTCCCAGCTCCACTTCTTCACGGCCCGGAAGGGAACGTAGAAACTGCCGGACGCCAACCCGCCCAGCCAGTGGAATACCACGCCAATCAAGGGATTCGGATTCATCGGTTCGGTTTCGCCCCCGGCGAATCACCTATTGTAAACGCCGGGCGCGTGCCTCGTGGGATTCGCGCGCGCGATTACAGCGCGGCCTGGATGGCGGCTCGCAAATCGGCTTCCTTCGTGAAGCCGTCGAAGCGCTTGACGAGCTTGCCGGCGCGATCGAAGACCAGCGTGACCGGCAGGTTTTCGACGCCGTATTGCTTGCCCAGCGCCGCCGAGCCGAGCGCAATCGGATAATCCACCGGATGCTTGGCGAGAAATGGCTTCACGATTTCGGCGCCCTCGTCGTCCATCGCCACACCGGCCAGGGCGAGGCCCTTCGGCGACAGCTCGCGGTAGATGCGGTTGAATTGCGGCATCTCCTGAATGCAAGGCACGCACCATGTGGCCCAGAAATCGAGCACGAAGACCTTGCCCGTGCCGTCGATCGCGCTGCCATCGAGCGCGGTGAAGCGCGCGGCGCTGTTCCCGGCGGGAGCGTTAGCCGCTGGTGCGGCACCGCCGCGATTCAAAAAGGCCAGGAACTCCTGCGCATTGGTGGTGCGGCCCTCGAAGGTGGCGACGACGGATTCGTCCGGCCGCACGATGGCGTAGAAGGGCTCGGCCACGGTGCCGAACTTGGTCTCTTCCAGCTTCTCGTTGGCCTCGCTTACGGCGTCGGTGCGATCCGTGAACAACTCGACGAGCACGAAACGATCAAGCGCGGCGGCGATCTCCGGGCGAGGAAGCATGTTGGCTTCCATCCAATGGCAGTTGGCGCAAGCGACGCCAGTGAAGTTGAGGAACACCAGCTTGCCTTCGCGCCGCGCCTGGTCGAGCGCTTGCGCGTATTGGTCTTTCAACCACACCGGCCCGGAGCGCGCGCCCGCGGCAGTGGCGCGTTCGGCGGGCGCGGGAACGTAGGCATCCAGATCGCCCAACTTGCCGCCGGACATGCCGGGGATCAGGCTGACCGCAAGGATCAAAAACGCCGCGCCGATGGCGAGGCGACCCAGCCGCAGCGGTTCATCGGGCTTGATGCCTTCCAGGCGCAGCAGCCCCAACAGGTAGCAGCCGGCCAGCGCGAAGAGCACGATCCATGCGGCCAGGAAGCGTTCGCGCGTGAGCCAGCCGAGGCCGAGCGTTTGATCCACCGCGCTCAAGTACTTCAAGCTGGCGGCCAGAATCACGAATCCCAGCACGATCTTGACGCGCGCCAGCCAGCCGCCGCTGCGCGGCATGCGCTTGAGCACGGCCGGAAACAGCGCGAGGAAGAAGAACGGCAGCGCCATGCCGGTCGCGAATGTCACCATGCCCACCAGCGGACGCAGGCCGCCGCTCGAAACGGAAGCGGCCAGCAATGTTCCGACAAACGGGCCGACGCAAGCGAAAGAAGCGAGCGAATAAGTGAGGCCCATCAGCAGCGTGCCGGCGAAACCGCCGCTGCCGGAGGCCTGGTTGAGCGGAGTCAAAATCGAAGACGGAATAGTGATCTCAAACGCGCCCAGCAGGCTGCACGAAAAGACCACGAACAGCGCCGCGATGAAGCCGTTGACCCAGGGGCTGGCGCCCAGTTGGACGACGCCCACGGGGCCGAGCAGCGCCGTAATCACCAGGCCCAGCGCGGAGAAAAGGACTATGATGCCCAGGCAGAAAACCACCGCGTGCAGGATCGCGTCGCGCCGCCCGAACTGCCGGTTCAGGAAGTACGACATCGTGATGGGGATCATCGGGAAGCAGCACGGCGTGAAGATCGACGCCAGGCCGAGGCCGAAGGCGGTGATCAGAAACAGCGCCCAGGGCTGCGCGGGGGTACCTTTTGCCGAAGGAGGTGCAGAGTTCGCCGGCGAGAGCGGCTTGACTTCCGTCATGCCGTACGGGCTGTAGGAAATAATTCCTGCCGCCTTAATAGCCGGGTCGATGATGAGGTTCGCTGTCCCTGACCACTTGCCCGGTACGCAGGTCGTGTCGTTGCACGTTTGGAAGCGCGCGGCGATCTCCAGCGTGGCGGGGCCGGTTGGCGCGTTCAGCCGCGTTTGGACCATCATCTCGAAATGCGCCAAGCCTTCGAACGTTTCCGTTTGGCTGTTGAAGTTGGGGTCGAACGCGCGCTGGGGAATGCTCTCGGAGAGGCTCGTGCGCCAAACCACGGTTGCGGGACCAACGGCAAATGTCGCCGGGATTCCAGCCGGAGATGACGCAGCGTAGAGATGCCAACCAGGATCGATCGTGGCGTTGATGCGCGCCAGCGCGGTTCCGCCTGGCGCGACAGCAGCCGGTTCGAAGGAGACGCTCCAGGCAACATGCTGCTGGGCGGCGGAGGCGGTGCCGGCGAGCAGGAACAGCGCGCAGACGCGAAGGATGCAGTTGGCAGGCGAAAGCGCCTGCCCCACGGAGCCGCCGTTCACCGTACTCTTACTGCGCGGGAGCGGTAGTGCACAGTTCCTCTTCGATCCGCTGGTTGACCTGGCCCTGGCTGAATTCGGCGGCCACGCGGATGGCGTTGCGGATGGCTTTGGCATTAGCGCGGCCATGACTGATGATACACACGCCGCGGACGCCAAGAAGAGGCGCGCCGCCATATTCGGAGTAATCCAGGCGCTTCTTGAAATCCTGGAGCGCGGTGCGCGAGAACACGTATCCGATCTTGGCGGAAATGGTGGCTTCGAGCGATTCGCGCAGCGTGTACTTCACCAGGTCGGCCACGCCTTCGCTGACTTTCAGCGCCACGTTGCCGGTGAATCCGTCGCAGACGACCACGTCCACGTCGCCTCCGTAAATGTCGCGGCCTTCGACGTTGCCGATGAAGTTCAGGTTGAGCTCTTTGAGCAGCGGCCACGCGGCGCGCGTGAGATCGTTACCCTTATGTTGCTCCTCGCCGATCGAAAGCAGGCCGACGCGCGGCCGGTCGCGTTTGACGATGATGCGCGAGTAGATCTCGCCCATCACGGCGAACTGCGCCAACATGCGGGGGGAACAATCGACATTGGCGCCCACGTCGAGCACGATCACCGGACGAGTGGGGCCCTTGGCGGTGGGGAAAAGACCGGCCAGCGCGGGGCGCGTCACACCCGGCACCACCCCCTGCACGGTTTTCGCGGTGGCCATCACCACGCCCGTGTTGCCCGCCGATACCAATCCGGCGGCGCGTCCGTCGCGCACCAGTCGCGACGCCACTTTCACCGAACTATCCCGCTTGGTGCGGACCGCCTTGGTGGGGTCCTCCATGGTGACGCGCTCACTGGCGTGCACGACTTCAATGGGTAGATCCTCCCAGTCGTCGTGCGTCGAGAGCTCCTGCCGGACCAGGTCTTCCTGACCAACCAGGATGACCTTTACGCCTAATTGCCGGGCGGCGAGCACGGCGCCCTCGACTTCGGCCTTGGGGGCGTGATCTCCGCCCATTGCATCCAACGCAACGGTCAGCATTTGGGAACCGGGATTACTCCTGAGCGACTTCGACTACTTCGCGACCCTTGTACTGGCCNNGTGTCTACGTTTTGGATTAGGCATGTCTCGTCAACCTTCTATAAAATTCTCGAACACAGACTCGCGGACCGGGCGCAACGCCCGCCCGCCGGACGCGCTCACTGGGGACTCTTCAGCTTCTGAAGCGCCTCCCAGCGGCCCGCCGCGTCTTCCATCTTACAATTGCAGGCGGCCTGATTCCGATTCTGGCCGCACGCCGGGCAAATCCCCTTGCAATCTTCCCGGCAGATCCGCTGCATCGGCAACGCCAGCAGGACTTGCTCGCGGAGAACGTCTTCCAACTCGATTCCCTCGCCCGTGTAAAACCCAATTTCCGATTCGGCCTCGTCGATGCCGACTTCTTCCTCGCGCGCGATCGTCTCCGCCGGGCGGTAATACAAATCGAAACCAGCTTCGAGCGGATAGCGCGTCCGCTCCAGGCAGCGGTCGCATGCCGCCACCATCTCCACGCTGAACCGCCCTTGAACGCGAACCTCGCCGGCGGTATGCGGCACCAACGCCGCCTCGCCGGCCGCCCGCAGCAACGAATCCTGCTCTAATTCGTCGCCGGCAAAATCGATCTGGCCGGCGCGGAAGGCTTCGTCGAAACGAATCTTCCGCACTTCCATCTCTTTAACGCTGAGAAACATATAGTAGACGGAGGCGGTGCGGAACCCCCCCATTATAGCAGCAGCGGCGAGGTTTGTTGGAGGCGCGTCCGGCTTCCCGAACCTGACCTTCCGGGCAACATCGCGGACAAGCTAAAGCATGCCGTGCCTATCGGTTATCCGGCGCGTGCCAATAGCCGGGGCGGACCTGGATGCGTTTCGCCAGGGGCGAGCTGACATAGACCGAGATCTGGTGGAAGCCGGCCTCCAACTTGTTGTTGGGGCTGTAACTGAGCAGATACTCGCTGTGCAACTGCTCGCCGATGCGCTGGAGGGCTTCCTCCAATCCATTGCGCCGGTAGAAACTGAACTGGGTGCCGCCGGTTCCGCCAGTGAAGATCTCGACTGGGTTGCGGTGGAAGCTGGCTTTGGCGTTGCGATAGATCTGCCGGGGATCGAACTCCGCGGCGTTGCCCGTCGCTGCGGCGCCGGCGGAGGTCTGCATGACGGTGTTGGGCGTGGCGGGCACGTTGGAAGGCAGTGGGTACATGGCGGGCGGCAGCGGGTCCGGCCGCGGCGCCTCCCGCGGCGCGGTGAGCTTCTCGACGACGCGCGACATATCGACCGAATAGAACACGATGTTGTGCAACGTCATGCCGGTCAGCGTTTCGCGCCCGCGCGCCTGGCTGCCTATGTCGCGCGTCTCGCCGATGTGCAGGATGATGCGGCGGCGGTTCGGCGCGCGGTGGCTCAACATAAAGATGGCCTGTTCGGTGGCGTCGATCATGTGGCTGGCGCCGCTGCCGGGTGCGATCTTGCGCACGGCTTGGGTGATCTTATCGGCGTCGGAAGTGAACTCCTGCAAGGTGCGGATGCGCTGGTCGTAGGCGATCACGGCGGCTTCGCCCTGCGCGCCCAGAATCAGCGGTTCGATCAGGTTGCCGACCTTGTTGACGGCCGGCAGCATCTTCCCGACGGCGGCGTTGGCCTGCACCAGGATCACGAGCGAAATCGGCTGGAAGGCCACGTCGACGTGGATGTTCTGTTCCTTGCCGTTGTCGATCAGATGGAACTGGCTGGGCTGGAGACCGTTGACGAAATTGCCGTCGCGGTCGTAGACCAGCACCGGCGCGAGCACGTTCTGCACCTCGCTGGTGATGTGGAGCGGGGCCGGTTCTTCCTCGGCGGGCGGCGAAGCCGGGGTGGGTCCCTGCGCGAGCGTCAGGCCCGCGGCCAATAGCGCAATCGACAATCGAAGCATTTCAATCCTGAGCGGCGGTGCGGGCGGTGCGCCCCTGAATCAAATCGAGCACGTGAGGCACCAATTCCACGATAGCATCCAGGCTCTCGACCGCGCCTCTAAGCCGGCAGTTCGCCCGCGTTGTATCCTGACCATATACCAAGGGCGACGCCTGATGGCGAGCTCAGATGACACTGCAAATGGAGAATCGATGAAAAAGATACTGCTTTCGTTGTTGCTTTGCGTTGGCGCGGAATCGATGTTCGGCCAGGGCGCGCCCCCGCAGGTCGCACCCGACCAGCCTTACACCATGGAGTACTATTACAAGACGCCGTGGGGCCATCAGCAGGAGTTCCTGAAACTCTTCCTGAAGAACCATTACCCATTGCTGCAGAAGATCGCCGAGAGCGGCCGCATACTCTCGATCAAGATCGAGACGCCGTCGAATCACATGACCGAGGATGCGCGCTGGGACTATCGCGTCACGATCCGGTACAAGAACTCGACCCTGGCGACCACCGCCAATCCCGACGAAGACCGTCTGATCAAGCAGCTCTGGCCCGACCAGGAGACTTACAAACGCGAGGAACTGCGGCGATTCGAGATCCTGGCTGCGCACTGGGATCTTCCGGTTACGGACGTAACTCCCAAGTAAGATCCGGCGGCTGCACGCATGTAAGTTCACACGCCGAGGTGCCGGCGCGGCTTCACTCAACCCCCGTAGTGCGCCTTCACCTTCCGCGCCACCGCCGGACCAACGGATTTGGCGAGATCCTCTTCCGACGCTGCCCGCACCAGCTCCGAGCTGCCGAATTGCTTCAGCAGCTTCTGCACGGTCTTTTCGCCCACGCCCGCGATCGAGTCCAACTCGCTCGTCAACTGGCGCGCGGAGCGGCGCGAGCGGTGGAAGGTAACGGCGAAACGGTGCGCCTCGTCGCGAATCGATTGGATCAGGTGCAGGATGGGCGAGAAGCGGTCGAGCGCAATCGGCTCGTCCTCCTGCCCGAACACATAGATGATCTCTTCGCGCTTGGCGATCGAGGCCAGCGGCTGGTCGGCGATGCCGAGCGCTTCGAGCGATTCCGCCGCCGCGTGCAACTGGCCGAGCCCACCATCGATCAGCACCAGCTCGGGCAGCGGCCGCTTTTCATCGAGCAGCCGCGCGTAGCGCCGCGTCACCACTTCCCGCATGCTTGCGAAATCGTCGTTGCCGATTACCGTCTTGATGATGAACTTGCGGTAGTCGGCTTTCTTCATCCGCCCGTCTTCCCACACCACCATGCTGGCCACTTTGTCGGTGCCCTGAATGTGGGAGATGTCGAAACACTCGATGCGGGCGGGCGCCGTGGGCAGGTTGAGCGCGTCCTGCAACGCCTGCTGAATCGCCTTTGACGACGGCTTTAACACGCGGAAGCGCGCGTCGAAGCTGTGTTTGGCATTGGTGCCGACCAGGTCCATCAGCGCTTTCTTCTGCCCTCGCTGCGGCGTGCGAATCTCCACCCGCCCGCCATGCGGAGCCGCACGCTTCTCCGTCAGCAACTCCTCGAGCGTTTCGCGGTCCTCGAAATCCACCGGCACGTGTATCTCAGCCGGGATGAATTGCTGGTCGAGATAGAGCTGCTGGAGAAGCGACGAGAAGAACTCCGGCTCGTCGAACCCTTCCTGATCCTCCCAGAAGAACTCGCGCCGATCGACAATCTGCCCATGCCGCAGGTGAAACAGGTTCAGCGCCACCAGCGGCGGTTCGGCGTAGCAACCGAAAATGTCCACGTCGTCGCCCTTGGCCGCCGCCATCTTCTGGCGCTCTTCGATCTCTTCGACCGTGGCCAGCAGGTCGCGCAGCGCCGCCGCTTCCTCGAACCGCATCTCCCCCGACGCCGCTTCCATCCGCCCGCGCAGGTCGCGCGCCAGGTCCGTGTGCCGGCCCTCCAGAAACTGCCGCACGTGGTGCACCGCGGCCTCGTACGCCTCGCCATCGGCCAACCCCTCCACGCACGGGCCCAGGCAGCGATGGATGTGATACTGCAGGCACGGCTTCGGATGGTAGCGCGTCAGGTCGATCTTGCACGATGGCACCAGGAAATGGCGGTGAATGAAATGCACCAGCCGGTACGCCAGGTTGCCGGGGAAATACGGGCCGAAGTAGGTGGCCCCGTCCTTGCGCAGCCGGCGCGTCACGTACACCCGCGGGTAGCGTTCGCGGGTGAGCTTCACGTATGGGTAGGTCTTGTCGTCGCGCAGAAGTACGTTGAAGCGCGGCTGGTATTGCTTGATGAGGTTGTTCTCGAGNNCGTTATCGACCAGGATGTAATCGAGATCGCGCGCTTCCGCAATCAGGGTCCCGGTCTTCGCGTCGCCCAGCTTGTCTTCGGAAAAATAGCTGCGCACGCGGTTCCGCAGCAGCTTGGCTTTGCCGACGTAGATGACCGTGCCGCCGCCATCCTTGTACAGGTACACGCCCGGCGCCAGCGGTAGTTGCGATGCCTTTTCGCGGAGGTCCATCGGAGGGAACGCTATAATTGAATTACCTGACGGTATTGATTCGACGCCGCTTAGGTCAATTATTGCACATGTCTTGCAATCAACTCTTCCGGCAGTGGGCCGAATCTGTGCTGCTTGATCTAGACCAGCGGCGGTCCCGACAGTGCGGACTGCATCAACACAACACCGCCTCAGAGACGCGACAGGCCAAAACAATCACATGAACCTGTGTCATGGGCTACTGGTCCTCGGCAGACCGGACGGGCAACGCCAGTGTGGGATCAAATTCCACGTTGCAAGACGGGCAGGGCATCTTTCTGAGTTCCCAGCGCGTGAGCCAGCGGACGAATTGCGCGTAGAAAGCTAGCCTGCCGACCGTAGTCAGCGTCACCAGCCGCTTCAGGTCGGAGAACATCACTCGGTGAACCGTCGTCAACTGGTTCAGAACCGCCACGCTATCTTCGAGGGAGACCCGGTAACGCGGAAGGAAAAACAAGCTCGCCGTACGGTTCCTCTTAACATTGCCCCAGTCTGACTGCTGAAAACGAGACAAAGAAATGACAGGGCAAATCACGAGTCGCGATACGCTGGCCTTGGCGATTTCACAATCGTAGTTTATTATCAGTGCCTTCGCAGGAGAGCAGCCTGCCACCACATCGGTCTCGCTGGTGAGTGACCCGGGATCTACTTCGCTCACCTGAATCTGCCCCGTCGGCAACTCGCGGACCGATCGGAGCGGAGGGTCCAGATGGGCGTGCGGCAAAATCTCGACGACATCACATTGCGAGAGGTCGGGGACGGGATCGCGGTACAGCTCAGCCGATGTGTTTGCCATCAGTCAAACACGTACGATATCTGATCTTCCTCGTCGTGGTCAACCGCCGGCCCGTAGAATGCCCGGAAGGACCGCGCCAGTTGCTCAGCTGAACGAGCAGTGGCGAAATCGACCTCACTCGACCCGCGGCTGATGCCCGGGGGCTTACGGACAGTTCTTTGGCGCGCCTGGACGAAGGAACCACCAGAGATCCCCCCGACGGACCCAACTTGAGACGTAGCGGGCGCAATGGCCGCGCACACGGTCAAGATCACTGCAACTGCTATTGATCTCGGAACCCTGGTCGCGCGGCGAAGATTGGCTTTTTTTTCAACGACTTGGATGCCGGGAAACACGTCCAAAACAATATCCCACTCGGCAGTCATTCGGCGCCCTCCATGCTTAGTATATCGTCAATTCCAGGGATTTTTTCAATGAAGATTCGGCACTTCTCCAAGAACTCGTAGACCATCGCGCTCGGAAGGCATACCCGAATCACGGGCTCCAGATGCACTTGGGAACGCTGGCCCGAGCGTACGAAATGAATCTCGCTAGGCGGGATGTAATAAAAGTCCATGAGCGATTCTTCGCCGAGCATCGCCATGAAAACGTTGTTTGCACGAAAGGCCTGCACCTTATCTGTCTCTATCAGGTCTCCGATTGGCTCAAGCGGAGCCTTGTCCCACATCGTCCTCGCAGTGTCGTGCAATGACCTCGATGAACGCCAAACCTGCTGTACGAACATGTCCTCTGGAAAGGCAATCTCGACTTTGGTTCGCAACGCGGAGCTTCCCGGCACCAATTTGCCAAAGAAGAAACTGTACCCTGAGCGGGCCTTCACCACCTCACAGTAGTCGGCGTAGTAAGCTCTTTCGGGCGTGTCGGCCTTCGAATAGTCCACAGCGAAACGGACCACCGATACATCTGCGTCGGACTGCGAACGCAGCAACTCCATACGGACCGGTCCCTTTTGAGCAAGCACCTCTACAGAGTGCTTGCTCGTCGTGACGGCCTTTATCTCTTCAAAAGTTGCCATTGGACTTACCTGTTAATCATATCCCAGTTTGCGCCCGCTGTTCGGACTGCGGGTACCGCATTGACCGCGCCGTGGTCATCCTCCCCCGTGTCGTACTCGCAGGTATCCCCAACCTTCAACCGCGCGCAGCTTTAAGTGGGAGTCGCAATCGCCGGAGAGTGTGTGAGGGCGTGGCAATCGCTCGTCTGTGCCCGAATCCAATGAAGCCGACCGTCGGAGCCGTCCGGCCAACCGCAGCGCGTTCACCTGTCCCACTGTACAATTTCCGCACTCCAGACAACGACCGCTCCATCGCGCCAACTGGCGTCGAATCAGCCAACAAGAAAGCTGCCAATTGGGTGAATTGCAATCTGCAATGCGCTCCAACGCACTTTCAGGCACTGCCATCCGGCCGCTTTCCTAACCGCCGTCGCCGACGTGATCGGCACCATGTTTTCCTATGCCGCCTCGACTGCGGCCGTCCTGCTGGCCAAGCTCGGAGCCACGTACTTCTGCGCAGTGCTCAATTGCGCGTGACCAGCTTGCGCCTGAAGATCGGGCAGAGATAGTCGGGTGCCCATCAGCGTACCCGCGCGCAAGTCGTGGACGCTGCGGTAAAATTGAATTATGTCACGCCGCCTTCTGGCCTTGCTGGCACTGGGCGCCGCTTCGCTCGCCGCTCAGAGCTCCGGCAACCCTCCCACACCGCCCGATGCACCGCCCCCCGGATTGAAGACGGAGCACGCGCAGCCGGCCACCTCCAGCGAGGAGGAAGTCCCGCCGGAAGAAGATGCTTCGCTGGTAACCACAAAGTACTCCTTTAACCCTTTACAGTCGAAAAAGGACGTGGCTGTCGGCAAGGGATACGCCAAGAAGGGCAACTATCGCGCAGCCGCCGGGCGATTCCACGAGGCTACCCGGTGGGACGACAGCAATCGCGAGGCTTGGTTGTTGCTCGGCGATACCGACGAGAAGCTCAAAGACAAAGAGGGTGCCCGCGCCGCATACGAAAAGTACCTGGCGGTCGCCGCCGACGCCAGGAATGCGGCCGAGATCCGCAAGAAGCTGGCAAAACTTCACAATTGATTGATCTGGGCGCGGCGAAGCGCTCACAAGCGTCTCTTTGCGGTGCCGCACAAGCGCTTGTTTTTCAGTGGGTTACACTAGTACATAGTCGGGCGTTGCCCGAAGGTCTAAGGAGAATCCTCGGGTTGATTAATGCGCCCAAGTGATTGATAATGTCTACAACGTGCAGCCGGACTATGTATTATTACGTACTGTATTTTGACCGCGCCGGCAGCCGTTTGCATCGAACATGAGCAGGCTAAGACTGGGATGGGTGGTTGCGGCGGCTTTCGTGCTGAGCGCGGGGGTTGCACCTGCCGCGTCGGTACCGGCGGCATCGAGAAGCAGAGTGGCGCAGCGCGTCCAGGCGTACGACCCGACGGCGGGGGATGACGTCGATGGCGACGACCTCACGGTGCGGCGCGCGGCAGTGGACGCCTTGGGCACGCGCCGCGGTTCCATCGTGGTCGTCGACCCCACCAGCGGCCGCGTCCTCACCATCGTCGGCCAGAAGCTGGCCTACGAAACCGGCTTCATTCCCTGCTCGACCATCAAGCTGGTGACTGCGCTGGCCGCGCTCACCGAGCACGTCGTCGATCGCGATTCGTTCATCCACGTCGGCCGCTATACCAGTTACAACATGACCACGGCGCTGGCGCGATCGAACAACGCCTACTTCGGTGCCCTCGGCAGCCGCCTGGGTTTCGACGCGGTTACTCGCTACGCGCGTATGCTCGGCCTGGGCGAAAAGGCCGGCCTGGATATTTCGGGCGAGCAGCCCGGCGAGGTCACGGACACGCCGCCCAAAGGCGGCATGATTCTGATGACGGCCTACGGCGAAGGCATCCAGATGACGCCGCTCGAACTGGCCGCGCTGCTTTCCGCCATCGCCAACGGGGGCACGCTGTACTATCTGCAGTATCCTCACAGCCCGGAGGAAGCGGAGCGCCTCACGCCGCAGGTGAAGCGTCAACTCGACCTGGCGCCCAATGGTATCGACGATATTAAGATGGGCATGCGGGGCGCCGTCGACTACGGCACCGCGCGCAGCGCCGCCTATGATCGCAACGAGCCGATTCTGGGCAAGACCGGGACCTGCACCGACTTTCGCGCGGGCGATTTCATGGGCTGGTTCGGCTCCTTCAATGAAGTGGATTACCACAAACTGGTGGTCGTGGTGATGCTGGCCAGCCCGCGCAAGGGCGTCAACGGCCCACTCGCTTCGGGCGTCGCAGGCAACGTCTACCGCAACCTCTCCAACCAGCACTACTTCACTGCCGATGGCTCCAGCCACCAGTCCGGCATGCCCCAGATCATCGTCACCACTCCATCCGGCACAGCAGCGCAAGCGCGGTAGGCAGGCCCGGTCCTGCGTGCAGCGATCTTGGCACGCCTCCATCGGGGCCGCTTCGGTCCACTTTGGGCAGAATCTCCTCACAACTGCGACCAAAGTCCTTTGTCCATCGTGAGGTTCGGGCAGCGTCTGCCCAAGCCGGGCTGCCGGACAGGCGCGTGTTTCGCCTGCGCCGCAATCGCGCCCGGCAACGGCGAAGCGCCGGGGCAGCAGCAGTGGCGATTCCCCGCCCTGCCCTCGACGCCGCCAGGAAACACACTCCCTTAAGACAAAGAACGCCCGCGGCCGGAGCGTCGATTGCTCCGGCCGCGGGCGCGGGGAATAGCAGTTATGGTTTGCGATCTCTACTTAGCCGGCTCGGCGACGATTCCGCCGCTCGCTTGCTTGGCTGCCTTCTTCTCTTCCTTCTGCTTCTTAATCGCCAGCGTCTTGTCCAGCCAGCCATCGGCAATCTTGACCTGCTGGTCGTACTCTTCCTTGGTGTCCGCCAGGAAGGCGCGCTCGCGGATGAGCAGGTTCTCATACGACATGGCATCGTCGTAATCGGGGCTGATCTCGAGCGTCTTATCCAGATCCTTCAAGCCTTCGTTGATCACCGGCTCCCACTTCTCCTTGAGCGCCGCCTTGATCTTCTTATCCTTGATCGGGAACTGATCTTCCGGCCGCATGCCCGCGCTGAGCAAAGCCTGGCCAAGCTCCGGATACCAGCGCGACCAGACGATGAAACCCAGGCTGTAATACGCGTCCGCCTTGCTGGGCGACACGGCGATTTCTTTTTCAAACCACTGCTTCGCATCGTCCCATTTATGCTGGTTCAGGAACAGGCTGGCAATCGACATAATCGCCAACTCGTCTTTCGGGTTCTGCTCCAGCACCTTCTGAAACTGATCGTAGGCCGCATCCGCCATTTGCTTGTTCTCCGGCGAATCCGCGCCCGGAATGTATTGCTGGTAGTAAGCCACCGCCAGATATTCGCGGGCCGAAAGGAACGTCGGGTCGAGATCGACCGCAGCCTTGAAGTGCTCAACGGCCTGCGGATACTGCGCGTTCTTGAAGGCAGAAACGCCGTCATTGACTTCAGAGCGCGATTTCAGCTTGTTGCAGCCGGTAGCCGCGAGAGTCATCACAACCGCGGCGAGAATGATCGTCAGCTTGCGCATCGCGTGTTGTTCTCCTATTGCCCCAGGTCCTTGTACGGCATCAGGCCGACTTTGTCGATCTGCGCGCCGTGCGCAATGTCAATGACCTTGGCCACCCAATTGAATTCCAGGTTCGGATCGCCCTTCACGAACACGACGCGTTCGGCGCGCGTCTTGAAAATCTCCACCAGGCGATTTTGCAGGGCCCCAATCTCAACCGGATCCTGGTTGATCATCATGCTGTGATCTTCGTTGATGCTGACCACCACGGTGCGGATGCTCTCGTCGTGCGATCCCGGCGGCGGCGGCTGTGGCACCAGAGCCTCGAGACCTTTCGGCGTCAGCGGCGTGATCACCATGAAGATAATGATCAATACCAGCAGCACGTCGATCATGGGCGTCATGTTGATGTCGGATTTCGGGCCGCCCGCTCCGCCCACTGCCATTCCCATAAGATTACTCCTTTTCTAATCTCTCTCTTGCTTACTTCGACACCGCGGTCGCGGCGCGCTTCTTGGATTCGTCCTGCTCGGTCAGGAGGCCCAACTGGTCTACACCCGACGATTGCAGGCTCTGCACCACATCGAGCACGATCTGGTACTTCGCGCGTTGATCGGCGCGCAGAAAGCATTCCTTATCCAGCCGGTTGGTGAGCATGTCCTTCACCTTCGGCGCCAGATCCTCGGCCCTCATCGAATTGTTGTTGAGGAACACCTTGCCGTCGCGCGTGACGGCGATCAGCACCGCGTCGCTCTTGTCGGCCGCTTGCATCGGGATCGGGTTGACCGTCCTCGCCATATCCACCTGGACACCATTCATCAACATGGGCGTGATAACCATGAAGATGATGAGCAGCACGNNCGGCGTCACGTTGATGTCGGCCACCGGCGGCGGCGCTTTGCGTGTCTTGAATTCCATCGCCATTGCTGTTTCTCCCTGGAAGGCCGGCAGTACTTACGGGGAGCCGTCTCCGGCTCCCCGCGGTTTTCAACTCGCCGGAATTCCCGACTGTTCTTGTCGCTTGCTCGAACGCTACTTGCGGGCGCCTTGCTGACTGCGCTTCAAGAAGTAATCGATGAGTTCGGAGCTGGAGTTGCCCATCTCCACATCGAAAGCTTCAATCTTGTTCGTGAAGTAGTTGTACATCCAGACCGCCGGAATAGCCACGAACAGACCGATCGCGGTCGTCACCAGGGCTTCCGAAATACCGCCGGCCACGGCGCCGAGGCCGGCCGCCTTCTGCGTCGAAATGCCGCGGAACGCGTTGATGATGCCGACAACGGTTCCGAACAGGCCGACGAACGGAGCCGTCGAACCTATCGTCGCCAAGCCCGAAACGCCGCGCTTCAACTCGGCATGTACGATCGCCTCGGCACGGTCCAGGGCTCGCTTGGAAGCTTCGATTTCCTCACCGGGAATCTCGGAGCTGATCTGATGGGCCTGGAATTCCTGCAAGCCGGCGACCACTACCTTAGCCAGATGGCTCTTCTTGTAGCGATCCGCGATCTTCACGGCTTCTTCCAGTTTCCCTTCCCGCAGCGCGCCGGCCACCGCCGGTGCGAACTGCCGGGACTGTTTGCGGGCGGCGCTGTAGGCCAGCAACCTGTCAATCATCACGCCGATCGAATACGCGGACATGATGAACATGAGGATTACGACGGCCTTGGCCAGAGGGCCCATCTGTATCCAAAGATGCTGGACGTCGAAGCCCGGCGCTTCCGCTTCCTGAAGCAAATAAAACAACGCGAAATACACATGCGCGAACATTCTAGTTTTCTCTCCTGCGAGTTGAAATGTTACTGCTCTGCCGGCGGCAGCTTTCGCGCCGCCGTGGTACTACTGCAACGTAAAGTTTACATCGATGGTGGTAGCGACTTCCACCGGCTCGCCATTCAGCATGGTCGGACGATATTCCCAACCCTTGACGGCTTCAAGCGCCGATTGCACCAGCAGCGGGTGCCCACGGACGACGTGCAGATCCTGCACGCGGCCGTCCTTACCGATGATCGCGCTCAGTTCGACCGTCCCTTGAATACGCGCCTGCTTGGCCAACGGCGGATACGCCGGTTTCACCTGGTGAATCAGGTTGGCCGCTTGCACGTTGCCGCCCACGCGAATGCGCTGCGGAGTGACCGCCTTAGGCGGCGGAGGCGGCGGAGGCGCTGCCGTCGGTACCGAACCGATGATTCCGCCCAGCACGCCGTTGATCGAGCCTCCAGTCATGCCGCCCGCAACGCCGCCGACTACGCCGACGCCAGCCGACGGTGGCGGAAGCTCGTCTTCCTTAATCATCGCGATGTCTTTCGGAATCGTCTTCGGCGCCATCAGTCTGCCGGCGTCGAATTGCCGCGGAATCACGTGCACCACCTGCACCTTCGGCGCCTGCGCCGGCGGCGGCGGTGGAGGAGGCGGCGGCGGCGGAGCGACGAAGACGCTCTGCAGCGTGGCCGCGGGGAGGACGTCGAAGTAGATCATCGGCAGGATCACAAACACGCCGATGATAAACAACTGGATTAAGGTCGACAGCAAGACCGTCCAGCCCTTGTTCGTCTTCCCCGTTTGTACGAATGTCTGTTCAAACATGAGGCATTTCCTTTCCCTGCTTCCCTTGAAGCGCCGCCCGTCCCCCGGACGGCCAATCTTTTCCCACCAACGGCCAGCCTGCCCGCCGCCTTACTTAACCGCCTTCGCTGCCGCCGGGGCCGTCCTGCCGCCCCGCCGGTCCGCCCACCCATGCCAGAACAACACGATCGGGCTGGCGATAAACACCGAAGAATAGGTTCCCACCAGAATTCCGCATACCAGCGCGAAGGAGAATCCGTTCAGCACCGGTCCACCAAACAGGAAGAGCGCGATCACCGTCAAAAACGTCAACCCCGAAGTCATTACCGTCCGGCTCAGCGTCTGGTTCACCGCCCGGTTCATCACCGATTCCAGAGGTTCGCGTCGGGATAGCTTCAGGTTCTCCCGAATGCGGTCGAAGATCACGATGGTGTCGTTCATCGAATAGCCCACCAGCGTCAACAGCGCCGCGATCACCGTCATGGTGATGTCCTTATTGAATAGCGAAAACAGACCGACCGTGATGATGGTGTCGTGGAAGCAGGCGATCACCGCGCCCAGCCCGTAAATCCACTCGAAACGGAACGCGATGTACACCAGCATGCCGCCCAACGCATATAGCGTGGCCAGCACCGCTTTCGTGCGCAACTGCGCGCCCACCTTCGGTCCCACCATTTCCACTCCCGCAATGTGGAAAGGAGCCAGGTAACACTCCTCGCGAAGAGTGTTCATAATACCAGCATTCATCCCCGGTGTCGAAGACAAATCGCTGAAATTCTTGATCAGCCCGGAGTGCTCCCGGTCGCGCGTCGAGAGCAGGCCCGTGGCCAGATTCTGCACGTCCTGTTCGCTCGCCGCCACGCTGTTCCGCGCCAGCGCGTCGCGCAACCGCTCCGCCAGCGCATCGTGCCCGGCGTTGTTGAAGTCCAGCTTGCCGCTCGCGCCCTGTCCGAAGGTCGCCGTCAGAACATCCGCCATATCCTGGCGGTTCACGTTCATCTGGCCCTCGGTCGGCGCCTCGGTGCCGATCTCGACCGTGTCCTGCGCGCTGGTTTCGTTTTGCACGGAAACCTCGCCCTTGATCTTGGCGGAGGACGCCATGGCGCCGCGAATCTTGTCGAGCGGCGGCGCGTAGGCGAACTTCACCGTCATCATGACACCTTGCTTGAAGTCGATTCCGTACTTCAATCCGCCCCTGGCGCCGATGCTGAGGAACCCGGCCGCCGTCAGCACCAGACTGGCGATGATGAAAGGCCACTTCTTGCCCAGAAAGTCGTAGTTCGTGTCTTTAAATAATTCCATCTATCCTGGCCATGCCGGCGCCCTATGTATGCTTGGACACCAGCCTTTTCCATTTTGTTCCCGCCGGTTGCCGAAGAATCGCGTGCCGACCGGCTTTCTTCCGCCGCACCCGGTTCGCGCGCTCCGGCCACTACTTCTCCGCGCGGTCCTTAATACTCGGTACCCAATCCTAAATGCTCAGCGTCTCCATCCGGCGCTGTCCGGACAACTCCCAGTTGAAGATGGTCCGCGATACAAATACCGCCGTGAAGACATTGGCCGCCAGACCGATGGTCAGCGTGACCGCGAATCCCTTCACCGGCCCTTCCCCGAACAGGAACAGGAAGGCGCACGACACGATCGTCGTCACGTGGGTATCCACGATCGTCCACCAGGCCTTGTTGAAGCCGTTTTCGACCGCCGCCACTACCGCCTTGCCGGCGCGCAATTCCTCGCGGATTCTCTCGAAAATCAGCACGTTCGAATCCACCGCCATACCTATGGTAAGAATCACGCCCGCGATGCCCGGCAACGTGAGCGCCGCATGGAAATACGATATCGCCGCCAGGAGTATGACCGTGTTCAAAATCAGTGCCAGCACCGCGTTAACGCCGCTGCGCTTGTAGTACAGCAGCATCACCACCACTACCGCGATCAGCCCGGCAATCGCCGCCTGGATGCCTTCCCGAATCGAATCCGCGCCGAGCGACGGTCCCACCGACCGCTCTTCCACCGGCGTCACCGAAGCCGGCAGCGACCCCGACCGCAGGTACCGCGCCAGGTTGTCCGCTTCCTCTTCGCTGCGCAGGTTCGTGATCCGGCCCGAATCTTCGATCTTGGCCTCGATCGTCGCCACGCTGACGATCTGGTTATCCAACACCACCGCCAGCTTGTTGCCGATGTTGGCTCCAGTGAACGCGCCGAACCGGTGCCCGCCGTCCGGCGACAGCGTGAAGTTGGTCTCCCACTTCCGGTATTCGTCCTGGGCCGCATGCGCGTTGCGCATCTCGCTGCCCATGATCACCGCCGGACGCCCCAGCAGATACCACTCTTCGCCCGGCGCCGTACCGCGCGGCAGGCTCTTGGCCAGCTTGCTGTTCAGCGGCAATACGCCGCCCTTCTGCGCCAGCGCCGCCTCGCGGCTCGGGTACGGCCCGTCCTTCACGTCGTCGATCTCGAGCACGGCCGCCGTGCCGATCAGTTCCTTCACCCGCGCCGGATCGTCCACGCCCGGCAACTGCACCAGCAACTGGTACTCCGCCCCGGCGCGCCCGTACTGCTGCACGCTCGATTCCGCCACGCCCAGCTCGTTGATGCGGTTGCTGATCGTGTCGATCGTCCGCTGCACCGTGTCGCGTTTCAGCGCGATCAGGTCCGATGGCTTCAGCCGCATCGAGTAGTCGGTCGCATTCACCACCGTCAGCACGTAGGCGCTGTAGCGCTCGTTCACCAGGCCGCGGAACGCGCTCGACTGGTTCTCCGGCACGCCCTTCACGGCGACCACGATGTTGTCGGCGTCCGCCACCGTCGACGGCTGCGGATCGCTGCGGTCCATGCTGGAGAAGGTGATGCTCTGCTTCGCCATGTCCGCCTTCACGCGCTCCATGGTTTGATCCGCGTCCGCCTTTACGGCGTCCTGGACCTGCACCTCTTCCACCAGTTGACTGCCGCCCTTGAGGTCGAGCCCCAAACGGATGTTGTCCTTTACGTTCTGGACCAGTTCTGTTTTGGATTTGGGTAGACCGATGATGCCGAAAACACACAGCAGGATGGTCACCACAATCACCACGCTTCGCCACTTCAGGTTCTGTGTCATGGAATGGAATTGCCTGTTATATAGAGATTGCTACGATTGCGCTTTCTTGATATCGCTCGAGACGAGGCTCGCTATCGACCCGCGCGTGACCTGGATCTTAATGTTGTCCGGCTTCACCCGCAGCACCAGCTTTTCTTCGTCGATGCTGACGATGGTGCCGATGATGCCGCCCGAGGTCGCCACTTCGTTGCCGTTCTGCAGTCCGGCCAGCATCGCCTTCTGCTGCTTGCGCTGCTTCTGCATCGGCATGAACAGGAGGAAATAGAAAATACCGAAGATCAGGATGATGGGGAGGAGTCCCGCCAGCGAGCCCATCGGACCGGATGGGCTCGCGGATGTCTGCAAATAGAAACTGAAAATCACGTATATTGGCCAAACTGCGCCCTAACCGGCTTCTTCCGCCGGACGGACACGCTCAAGATATTCCGGGAACGAACCCGATATTATAGCAAGCCTTATCTCTTTCATGATGTCAAGGTACCGCCGGACGTTGTGCCGGGTCGCCAGCATGGCGTACAGAATCTCGCCCGCCAGGAACAAATGCCGCAAATAAGCACGCGAGAACCGCCGACAAGTGTAACACCCACAGTTGGGGTCGAGCGGCCCCGCATCTTCTTTATACCGCGCGTGCTTGATCACCACCCGCCCTTCGCTCGTAAACAAATATCCGTTGCGCGCGTTGCGGCTGGGCAGTACGCAATCCATCATATCTACTCCGCGCGCCACATATTCGCCGAGTTCGGCCGGCATCCCCACGCCCATCGCGTAGCGCGGACGCGCGCGCGGAAGCACCGGCTCGGTCGCCTCCACCATCTCCATGCTCAACGCGCGCGGCTCGCCTACCGAGAGGCCGCCGATCGCGTAACCGTCCGCGTCCAAATCCACTAACGCCGTGGCGCACTCGCGCCGCAAGTCCGCGAATGTGCTGCCCTGCACGATCGGGAACAGCGCATGCCGCGTTTCCATCTCGCCCACGCGCCGCGCGTGATGTTCCGCCGCCTGCCGCGCCCACCGCACCGTGCGCTCCATGCTCTCGCGCGCCGTTTCCCGGCTCACCGGATATGCCGGGCATTCGTCGAGCGCCATCAGTATATCGCTGCCAAAGGCCAGTTGCGCGTCCACCGTCGAAGCCGGCGTGAAGCGGTGCTCGTCGCCATTCAGGTGCGATTGAAACACCACCCCCTCCTCGTCGATCTTGCGCAGCCCGCTCAGGCTGAACACCTGGAACCCGCCCGAATCGGTGAGGATCGCGCCCGGCCAGTCCATGAACCGGTGCAGCCCGCCCAGCCCGCGGATCGTCTCCGCCCCCGGCCGCAAATAGAGATGATAGGTGTTGGCCAGCAGAATCCGCACGCCCAAGTCGTCGTCGAGGTCCCGCGAGGTCAGCCCCTTCACCGTCGCCTGCGTGCCCACCGGCATGAACACCGGCGTTTCGATCGTGCCATGCGCCGTATGCAGCAATCCCGCCCGCGCCCGCGTCCGCGCGCATTCCGCCACTACTTCAAATTCGACTTGCCGCAAGATCCGATAATAGCAGCCGTGGGGCAGACCCCCAACATGCTACGTCGCGCGAATCTGCTACTATTCCGGTGAACCATGATTCGCCGTTCCACCCTGCCCGTTGACGCGCGCGAGGCTGCGCGCAAACTCTTGCGCGCGCCCAAAGACGCGCGGCGCGATGCCGCTTTCCGCAAAGCCATTCGCCAGATTCCGCGCGGCAAGGTGGCCACCTACGGACAGGTCGCCGCCGCCGCCGGATATCCGCTCTATCATCGCCAGGTGGCGCAATTGCTGCGCACATCGCCCGTCGGTTCGCTCGCCTGGCAACGCGTGCTCGGTTCCGGCGGCGCCATCGAGCTGCAAGGCGAAGCCGCGCTCGAACAGCGCATGCGCCTCGAGATGGAAGGCGTCCGCTTTCGCGGCAAGTGCGTGGACATGGCCGTCCACCAGCATCGTTTCCGGACTTGGGAATTGGAAGACTAGACTTGCCGCGCGCCGCGCCCTACACAGCGCCGCGCGTGCGGCCGTTGGCTTCGGCGGGCGCCGCCATGGATTCGCGCCGCGCCTCCACATCCGCCGCCGCGCTCGCTCCATCGCCGCGCTTGGGCCGCGCCTGTGGAAGCTGCTCCAGACTGGCAATCGCAGCATTCAGGTCGGCCAGCTCTTCCCGCAATTCCGCCAGTACTTTCGACAGGTCCATGCGCGTTCCCTTAAAGATATCACTACACAACCCGCCCTGTGTCGATAAGAACGGGAGCCCAGCCGGCGGCGTGCCGCGGCTCCAGTCGTGGCATACTGGAACGTGCAACCGGCGGCGCAGACTCTGGCGGAAAGGCTGGCGGCGGTCCGTGCGCGCATTTGTGGCGCGGCGGAACGGGCCCACCGCCATCCGGCCGGAATCACCCTGCTGGCCGTCACCAAAATGTTTCCGGCGGCGACCATCGCCGACGCGTACGCATTGGGCCTGCGCGAATTCGGCGAAAACTACGTGCAGGAATTCGCCGCCAAAGCGCCAGACGTCCGCCACCTCACCGGCACGCGCTTTCATCTCATCGGCCATCTGCAATCCAATAAGTCGGCCATCGCCGCGGAACTGTTCGATTGCATTCAGACGGTGGATTCGCCCAAGCTCGCACGCCGCCTGGAATCGGCCGGCCGCGACTTGGAAGTGATGCTCGAAGTCAACGTTTCCGGCGAGGCCGCCAAGAGCGGCGCCGATCCGGCGGCGTTGCGGGAGCTGATCGCCGCCGTTCGCGAGTGTCCGCATCTCACGCTCACCGGCCTGATGACCATGCCGCCCTGGTCGGAAGACCCGGAGGCCGCGCGCCCGCACTTCCGCCGCTTGCGCGCGCTCGCCGAACAGCACGAGCTGCGCGGGCTTTCGATGGGGATGTCGCACGACCTGGAGACCGCAATCGAGGAAGGCGCCACCTGCGTGCGCGTCGGCACCGCCCTGTTCGGCGCGCGGATGAAGGCGTGACCGCCGGTTTCTATGCGCCGCTGCCGCCGGCGCGCACCGGCGTGGCGGACTACGCGGCGGCGCTGCTCTCCGATCTGCGGCGCCGCGGCCGGGTAGAGATCGCGCCCGCGCGCTGCGATGTGGCGCTCTATCATCTCGGCAACAACACGCAGCACGCGGCCATCTACCGGCAGGCTCTCGAACGGCCCGGCGTGGTGGTGCTGCACGACGCGGTGCTGCATCACTTCTATCTCGGCCAGTTGGATGAAGCGGCGTACACCGAGGAGTTCGTCTACAACTACGGCGAATGGAACCGCGCGCTCGCCCGCGAGTTGTGGCGAAGCCGCGCCGCCTCGGGCTCCGATCCCCGCTACTTCGATTACCCCATGCTGCGGCGCGTAACGGAGCGCGCGCTGGCGGTGGTGGTTCACAATCCGGCCGCGGCGAAAATGGTGCGGCGCCACGCGCCCGCCGCGCGCATCGTCGAAATACCGCACCTGTTCGTGCCGCCCGAACTGCCCCCGGAGTCCGAAACGCTCCGCTTCCGCGAGCGGCTGGACGTGCCGCCCGGCGCGTTCCTGTTCGGCGTCTTCGGCTACTTGCGGGAAACCAAGCGGCTGCTGCAAGTGCTCGACGCCTTCGCCGCCGTCGCGCGCGAACTGCCGCAGGCCATGCTGCTGGTGGCCGGCGATTTCGTCTCGAGCGATCTCGAACGCTCCGCCGCGCGCCTCGTGGCCGCTCCGCACGTCCGCCGCGTTCCCTACCTGCCGGGCGCGGAATTTTGGCTGGCCGCGAGCGCGGTCGATGCGTGCATCAATCTGCGCTACCCGGCGGCCGGCGAGACGTCGGGCATCACCATGCGTCTGATGGGAATCGGCAAACCGGTGCTGGTGACGGAATCCGCCGAGTGCGAGTGCTTCCCCGAAGGCGCCGTGGTTCGCATCGAGCCCGGCCTGAACGAGCGCCAATCGCTCTCGGCGCACATCGTTTTGCTAACATCGATGTCTGACGTGGCGCATTCAATCGGCCAACTGGCCGCCGGGCACATCGGAACGCGCCATGGGCTGGACTTGGCAGGGAGCCTCTATTGGGACTTGTTGTGCGAGTGCTGTGCCTCATCGCCGCCTGCGCCGCCGCTTTCGGCGGCCAACCGCGACAGCAGTCCGTAAAGCTGCTGCACGTGGCGGTTCCCATGCGCGATGGCGTGCGCCTGTACGCCAATGTCTTTCTCCCCGCCGAACGCACGCGCGTGCCGGCCATCCTGGTGCGCACTCCTTACGGAAAGGGCGAGGAATTGTCGCCGAATTATGCCGCGCTGGTGGACCACGGCTTCGCGGTGATGATCGAGGACGTGCGCGGCCGCTACGAGTCCGAAGGCGAGTTCGAGCCGCTCACGCAAGAGCCGGCCGATGGCGACGACACGCTGAACTGGATGGCGCGCCAGCCGTGGTGCGACGGAAAGATCGGCATGACCGGCGGCTCCTACCTCGGCATCGTGCAATGGAAAGCCGCGCTGCGCGCCAATCCGCATTTGAAGGCGATCTTCAGCGTGGTGGCCGGCGACGACGATTATCGCGACCGGTTCTACTCCCCCGGCGGCCCCATGAAGCTGGGCAACCGCCTCGAGTGGATGGCGGAAAACCTCCGCACTCCCGGCTACCATCCCGACTTCAATCATTTCATCTGGCACCTGCCGCTGCGCACCGCCGACGTCGCCGCCACCGGCCGCGTCTCCGCCATGTACCAGCAGGCGGTGGCCCATCCGGCCTTCGATAGTTTCTGGCAGTCCATCAGCACGCACGAGCACCTGGACGAGATTCGCGTTCCGGTCTTCGCGGTGGGCGGCCTCTATGACAATTTCGCGGAAAGCGATCTGGAAGCTTTCGCAACACTGCATAAGCAGTCGGGCCTGAATCACGCGTTGATCGGTCCCTGGCCGCACAACATGTCGTACCGGTTCGCCGGCGTCGATTTCGGTCCCGACTCCGCCGTGCCCGTGCGCCGCCTGACCATCGAGTGGTTCGATCACTGGCTGAATGGCAAGGACACCGCGATCGTCTCCTCGGCGCCGCTGCGCATTTTCGTCATGGGCGCGAATAAGTGGCTGGACGAGCGCACCTGGCCGCCCGAGCGCGCACGGGCCCGCAGTTTGTACCTGGACGGCCAGGGCCGCGCCAACACAGCCGCCGGCGATGGCGCGCTCGAAAATGCGCCGCCGCGCCGCGCCGCCGCCGATCGCTTCACCTTCGATCCGCACGACCCCGTGCCCACGCGCGGCGGCTCGGTCTGCTGCAACCCGAACGTTTTCCCCTGGGGTCCGTTGGACCAGCGCCCCGTCGAGCAGCGCCGCGACGTGCTGGTATTCTCGACGCGTCCGCTCGAACAGGATCTCGAAGTCGTGGGGCCCGTGAAGGCAGTGCTCTACGTTTCCACCAACCAGCGCGATACCGATTTCACCGCCAAGCTGGTGGACGTGTTCCCCGATGGCCTGGCGCGCAATCTGACCGACGGCATTTTGCGTCTGCGCTACCGCAATTCGCTCTCGCATTCCGAACCCGTGCATCCCGGCGAAGTGTACGAGATCACCGTCGACGCCGGCCTCGCCAGCAACGCGTTTCTCAAGGGCCATCGCATCCGGGTGGAGATTTCGAGCAGCAACTTCCCGCGTTTCGACCGCAACCCCAATACCGGCGCCGCCGTCGCCGCCGAGACCCGGCTGCTGACGGCCAACCAAACGGTCTATCACGACCGCAAGCATCCCTCGCGTCTGGTGTTGATGGTGATGTGACCGATGCCCGGCATGGAGTTCCCGCGAGACACGGGCAACAACGCGGATCGTCCCGGATGTTCCAGCGCTTTCCTCAAAGGGCCAGCACTGCATCCCACGGGGTAAGCTACTCTGCGAGAGCCTGTAAGTTGGGCGTGTTCGACAGGAACGCACCACGCGATTCTTCTTTCCCGTCACAGCACCGGCAACTGTCGCAGCTCGCCGAAAAGTCATGCGGATGGTCGTCCGCCCGCTTGCGCACGGGACGCGCATTGGAAAGCGGGAAGGGGGCAGTTCGAAATTCCAACGGGCTGGCCGGGAATTTGCGATCAGGCCACCATGGTCGCGTGGGCTGCTACGACCTGCCAAGTCTGGTGAGGAGAGACAGCCCAGACACGCGTGAAGCGCAAATCCGCGTTCGCCGGGTGGCCATCATACGTGCCCGAAAGTCGCACCCGCACCGAGACAATCGCCATGTCGCCGTTGACCCGAACATGTTGCTCGGAGGGCCTCAGCTCGTTCACTTTGAGCATGCCCGATCGGTGGGCCGCGAGATCGTCTTCCTTGCCCATCAACCGCCCGAGATGATTCGTGAAGATCAGTTCGGGAGCTAACAGCTCATCCAACGCAATTACGTCCGAGCGCAGCATTGCGGTTCTGAGCCGGTCTTCCGCATCCACAATCTGAGCTTCCACAGTTCGGTTCATGACGCCTCTCTGTGAATAGACTAACCCATGCCGGTCGTAAAGATCCCGCGTTGAACGGACTCATCACGGTTTGTCCGTCTTCATCCGTGACTGAATAGTCTTCTTCAGAAACCTGCCGGCAGTCATCGTGCGCCACCGATGAATACCCATAGCGCTAGTGTACTGCGTCAAACAGA
>PMKM01000116.1 GCA_003157745.1 Bryobacterales bacterium
TCGCTCTTGGCGCGGTTGGCCTGCTCCGCGGCGCGCTTGAGTAGTTTCTCCTGTTCCAGTTGCTTGCGGATCATGGCGGTCTGCGATCCAACCTTGCGCCGCAGCACGACCACCCAGGACAGAACGACAATCAGGATGACCGCCAAGGAGCCGAGTACGGTCAGCAGACGGCCCGAGGTCCACCAGGGGGCGGGCCGTACCACGACGATATCGCTCGAGGTGCGCAGCACGATGCTGAACGACTTTGGGATTCGATAGGCGAGGTTGCCCTCGGCTGTAATGGAGCAAACTCCCGTTGCGCGCACGATGCTGCCACGGTCGAGCCTTGGCATCCGCCCGTTCTCCAAGGTTGCGTTGAACAGTTGGCCGCCCACCTGGAGCATGGCTGTGTTCTGGCCTGAGGCCCTCAGTTGATCCACCAGGAGAGCGTCAATCGAAACCAGCTTGGCATCGTAGGTGCCTTCCATGGCTTCGCCGACTGTGATGGACGGCGGCGACGGGGCCGGGGCCCGCCGGAGCAAGGTGATTTGGGCGTCCCGCATCTCGGGGCTGAAGGAACCGGAGTGCGTGAATCCGAGCGCGTCGACCACATCGCCGGGACGAAGATCGATGCGCTCGTGGTCGACGATCTTGACGCCCGCCTCGCTATCCTCCACGTAGGACGGGCCAGTGGGGTTAGACAGGGAGACGACGCCGCGTATCCGCGTGCGGTGTCCCGGCGAACCGGTGGAGGAGAAGCGGAGGAGCTCGTCGATCGGCTGTGGCCGTAGCGCGGCCGGATCCGGAGCGGGCTCGACCACGCTCACGAACTCGAGCGAAGGGGCATAGATCTGGATACCCACGATCTGCCTCCGGGCGTTGAACAAGGTAGCGCAAACACCCCGCACGCGGACCCGGCTATCCGGCGGCGGCAACGGGCGCGCGTTCGACACGTCGACGAGCACCTGGTACACGTGTTCTCCCCACTGCACCCACATGGGTCTTTCGGCGAGGGAGCCCTCGACACGCACGCTTTGCACGATGCCGTCCGTCTGTACCCAGGCGCTATCCAGCCTTCCGGAGAGTAGATCGTCGAACGTGGCCGGCGCCGGCTCCGGCATGGCAGACGCCGAGACGCGTTGCGCCCAGGCGTCCGAAATGATGGGCGCGAACTGGCCAGGCGCGGTGACGCCAGTGATATCCGCCAGATCGCCCGCCTGCACGCGAAGTTCACGAATGCGGGGAGCGTATAGGTAAGTGCCGCCGGTCTCGTCCTGCACAAAGAAGGTCGACGTGGCGGCATTGATGTAGGTCACCGTGGCGCGGACACGAACCGGAATCGAGCGGCCGGCCTCTTCCGCGCTGAGGGCGTGGACTTCGCCCACCGAACGAATCGTGCGGCGCCGATCGGCGGGATCCGGTTGGGGATTCTGTTGGGGAACATTGGCGTCAGTGATGCGGAGTTCGCCGTCGACGAGTTCGCCGAACCCGAGCACGTCGATCGCTTCTCCCATTGGCAGCGCCGCGCTGGGGGCCTGGCGGATGCGAATGGACCCGCTCCCGTCCACCAGGCGCAATTCCTCGTGCACGCCACCGGACTCGATAGTGCCGCGGAGGTGAAGCAGGCGTTCGGCCAACGTATCGTGGGGCAACGCGGCCACCTCGCGAACGCTCCGTATGGGGAGGTTTTGGGGAGGCGGCGCGAGGGTCTCGAAGTCCGCGCTCCGCGGCACCAGCACCTGAACACGAGCCGTGCGGCCGTAGACGTCGCGGCTCAGGTTGGCCACGGCGCGAACGCGGACGCGTGCGCCAGGTTCCGTCAGGTGATTCGAGACGTTATCGGCCGGGAAGTCAGCGTCGAACGCGGTCGCGTGCGAACCGATCCGGCAGACGGCGGCGCCCGAGCGGTCCCGGCGCCAGGAGCGCAGCACGCCTTCCACGACGATATAGCGGAAACCGGTGCGACCGGCGACAAGGTCGGCGACCTGGACGGGGAGCGCGTGCAACTCGTGCATGGCCGCCAACTGACTGGCCGCGCTGGCGACAATGGTGGGCGCGTCGCCCCCTTCGCTCACCTCGCCGGCGATCTCGATCCGGACGCCCGGATCGGGGGAGAGGTTGGAAAATGGTAGCGCCACGCGGGCGGCGCCGGTACCATCCTCGAGGAAGACCGTGTTCGTGGTGTGATCCGCCATCGTGACCCAGCCCGTGAGGTGCACCGGCGCATGGCGGTCGCCGAGTTGAAACGGCAAGGCCGACACCTGTTCGATTCTATCGAGCGGTGCGCCGGGGGGGCGGCCGGTGCACGAGATGGTAGCCAGGGCCGCCATCGCGACCAGACCGGCGTGGAAACGCGCGGTCCGCTCCGACATGCTGCAAATCGTCACTCAAGGTCTCTATCGGCGGCTTCGGGTCATGGCTTTAGGCGGAGGCGGGCGCGATCATTCGCCGGCGGTCCGTTGGAGGGCGAAACAGGCGGAGGAGATCCGGCTTTCGGCGAGCGCTCGCGTTTTTCCGCCTTCGTCCGATAAGAAGCTTGACAACCGGATATGACCGGCGAGGTCAATCGCCGGAAAGAGTCCGGCGGAGGAGTCATTATGGAGATCAGCGCTGTAAACCGCACGGATGCGGCCATGCCCGTTGCTGCGGCATCTATCCCGTCCGAGATTGCCAACCAGAACCGCGAGGTGGTGCAGGCAGTGAAAGCTGTCAACCAATCGGGGATGTTCGGACAGGGCGAAGAGTTGGCATTTCAAATGGACTCGGCGACCAAGCGGCTGGTGGTTCAGATCATCGACAGCACGACCAAGAAGGTGATCTCGCAGGTGCCGCCGGAATACGTGTTGCGCATGGCGGAGGGTCTTAAGGTGACCTGAAGAAATGGCTCAAAACCCCCGACTTCGGACCGATAAGTGACTTGGGAGAAAGAACCAATGTGGCGTAGTGCACAAGACGCTTACCTCGAGAGCAAGGTTTTGTCAGCGGACCCGGTGGAACTGATCGGGCTGCTCTATCAGACGGGGATGGGCGCGGTTCAGGAAGCGCGGGGCCATCTGGCGGACGGCAAGATCCTGGAGCGGTCGAAGGCGATTACGAGGGCGGGCAAGGTGCTGATCCAGTTGACGAGCGCGCTCGACCACGAGCGGGGCGGAGAGATCAGCCGGCGTCTGGGGGCGCTCTACGGCTACATGCTGGGCCGTCTGGGCGAGGCAAACCTCCGGCAGCGCGACGAACCGATGGCGGAGGTGCTGAGCCTGCTGGCGACTTTGGCCGAAGGCTGGGAGGGTGTCCGGCCCGCGGCGAAAGCTGCGCCGGAACCGGCCGCCGACCGGTGGAACCCGGCGGCGACCTCCGAGCCATCGCCCGACTACGCGGACCACGCCTGGAGCTTCTGAGAGCGGCAGCCCTGGGCGAATGACGAGGCGGGCGTTCCGCCTGCGCGCACTCCGGCGCGCGGGTCACGCCGAGGCGGTCGTCAGGGCGGCGTCAGGACAGAAGTTGTGGACGTGCTCCGGGCATGGTCGTCCGGGCCAGAACCGCCAGCGCGAGGGAGCGCTCGGGCCGGGCGCTATGTCTTCGGCGGGGAGATTCGGGAATATGGAAGCACCGCTCCTTGTGGTCGCGGCTCCGGGCGTGGTGAGGTGACTTACTGGGGAGATTGGTGATTTTGGGGAATACGGGCAAGCTAAAGCATGCCCCACCGTGCGGAGACACTTGGGGCTTGGAGTAAGTGGTATTAGTGCGGTGCGGGTGGCCGGGGTT
>PMKM01000192.1 GCA_003157745.1 Bryobacterales bacterium
GGCCCAGCCGCGCCAGGTTCGGCAACTTCAGTCCGCGCACCCGTGCGATGTTGCCGATTGTGTCGGCTCCCGGCGGATCGTGAAACTCGGCTGCGTCGGGCATGGCGCCCACGCCGGCGCTATCGAGCACAATCCAGACGATGCGTTCCCACTCCAACTATCGAGATTAACATGCGGCATCGGCCGCGCTCATGGACACGACCGGGAACAGGACGCTACCCAGGGCTAGCATTACGTGTGAGTCCCGAGATGCCGGCCGCATCGGTCTCTAGCAACCGTGCCCTCATGGTCGCGGCTCGGATGTACGCCCCGAGCCGCGACCGAAGGAAGCGGTTCTTGAACGGAATCGACTCCAGCCCGGTGGGGCCGCGCGTGCCGCGCTACGGTTTAACCGCGTCCGGTATCAGGGCTTTGTGAATCGGCTCCATCCAGCCGTCCTTTGCCATGTCCCAGACGATGAAATCGGAATCGAATTGCCAATACGTCCAGGCCCAGCCGAGAGACTCCGCCGTCCGCGCTACCCATGAAGTGTACAGCACGCGCGGCTCGATCGGCCCCTTGTCGTACGCGCCGAACTCGCCCAGCAGAATCGGCCTGTTGTGCGCTTTCGACCACTGCTCGGCGCCGCCGAGGTCCTTCACCAACCGCTGTTTCTCGGCGTCGCTGCCCCAGGTCACGCCGGAAAGATTCGCGGTCTCCTTGCTCCAACTCGCGCCCTGGTGGGTGAACTGCATCGGCGAGTAGTAATGAACCGTGACGATGATGTGGCGGTCGTCCTCCGGCAGATCGAGCTTGTCCAGGTACCCGATGCTATTCCAGAAAGCGGGGCCAATCACGACGTTGCGCGTGGGATTGGTCGTGCGAATCACCGCCAGCGCTTCTTTCAGCAACGCATTCCACCGTTCGACGTTCATCTGGCCGTTGGGCTCGTTCAGGATTTCGAAAATCACGCTGGGTGGCGCATCCTTATAGATCTCCGCGACTTGCTGCCAGAAGGCCAGCAGCTTCGTCCGGCAAAGGTCGGCGTGATCGGAGCAGTATCCGAAATCGTGTTCGTCGAGAATGACGGTCAGATCGTTCGAGAGCGCGTTCCTCACCACCCAATCGAGCGTCTTGAGCCAGGCAGGGTCCAGCCGGTTCTGCGCATCCATGTGCTCGAACGCCTGCAGGTTCACGCGCACCGTCTGGAAGCCGCCTTCGTGGATCAGTTGGAAATGGCGCTCGTGGAAGCGCGCCTTGGCGAAATCCTGCCAAAGCGGGTCATAGCCGATGATGTTCACGCCGCGCCGCATGGCCACGACTTGATCGGCCGGATCGAGTTGAGCGGCGAAGCAGCCCGCCACCGGCACGCACGCAAGCAAGCCGGCAATTGCCAGGGATCGCAATGATAATGTCATTCGCTACCATCTTATCCCCCATCGCGCCGGGCGATTGCGGTTCCCGACGAGCGGCTGAGGTGCACACCCGGAGCCGCGACCAAAGGGAGCGGTTCTTGAATCGAATCGACTCTCGCGCTACGGCTTGGCGGCATCCGGAATCAGAGCCTTCCGGATCGGTTCCACCCAGGCATCCTTGTCCATGTCCCAGGCGACGAAGTTGATGTCGAACTCGAAGTAGGTCCAGGCCCAGCCCAGGGCTTCCGCGGCGCGCGCCACGTGCGCCGTGTAGAGCGCGCGCGACTCCATGGGGCCCTTGTCATACGCGCCGAATTCGCCCAGGAGGATCGGCCGGTTGTGCGCCTTCGACCACTGCGCGACGCGGGCGAAATCGTTCACCACGCGCTGCTTTTCCGCATCGCTGCCCCAGGTCACGCCGGAGAGATTCGCGGTTTCCTTGCTCCAACTCGCACCCTGGTGCGTGAACGGCATCGGGATATAGTAATGAACGGTGGCGATGATGTGATGGTCGTCCTCCGGCAGATCGAGCGTGCCGAGGGCGTAGATGCCGTTCCAGAAGGCGGGGCCGATGACGACGTTGCGCGCCCGATTGGACTGGCGGATCAGCGCGAGCGATTCCTTCACGAGCTTGTTCCATCGCCCGGCGTTCAACTGGCCGTACGGTTCGTTCAGGATCTCGAAAATCAGGCTCGCCGGCGCATCCTTGTATATGTCCGAAATCTGTTGCCAGAACGCCAGCAACTTCGTGCGGCAGGCGTCGGGCTGCTCGGCGCAGAAGTTGTAGTCGTGTTCGTCGAGGATCACCGTGAGATCGTTGGCGAGGGCGCTCTTCACCACCCAGTCGAGAGTCTTCAGCCAGCCAGGGTTCAGCCGGTTCTGCGCATCCATGTGGTCGAAGGCCATCAGGTTCAGGCGCAGCGTCTGGAACCCGGCTTCGCGGATGATCCGGAAATGGCGCTCATGGACGCGTGCCTTCGCGACGTCGTCCCACACCGGATCGTAACCCATGATATTCAATCCGCGGCCCATGGCCTTGACCTGGTCGAATGGATCGAGCGGCGCCGCGCAGTTGCCCGCAAACGGGGCGCACGCAAGCAGGCCGGCGATTGCCACTAATCGCAATGAGGGTATCATCGGCTACTATCTTATCCCGTCGCAGTGGGCGGCCTAGCCCAAGTCGGCGGCAGAATCGTGAGAGCATCGGCACCCCGCAGCGACGTTGGTATCGAATGTTACATTGGTTCCGTTCCCGCGTCCGGCATCCGCTCTACCCGTCCGTCAGGGCCACGCCGGCGCTATCGTCCTACGGGCATCCCACCGCCGTGTCGGGCACCTTTCACGACCTTGCACAAGCCGCCATGCGCCGCGTCGAACCGCGCCGCGCGGTCTTCGTGCTGCAGAACGTGGGCGAGATTCTCCTCACCGACGCGCAGCGCGATGAGTTGTGGGAGGAGTTCCAGGTGCCTGTTTACCTCCTGCTGCTGGACGCCGCCGGCAAAGTCTGCGCCTATGAATGCGAAGCGCACCAGGGCCTGCACCTGACCCACGATGCGACCGCCCCTCACCGCATTCCCCCCGCGACCGAGGTCTCCCTGTGCGGTTGCGGCCGCCCGGGCCCCCGCCTGCACTATCCGCATCCACCGCACCCTGGCTTGGCCGTGGCCGGGTGACGCCCGCGCCGGCGCGGTATACTGCAAGTGGAAGGCAGCCATGGCCGTCGACAACATTGCGGAGGAGATTCGTTCACTGACGCCTGCGGATCAGAAGTCCGTGAGATTATTCGTTGAGTTCCTGAAGCATAAGGGAAATGTGACGCCCCTGGGAGAGATTCGGCTCACCCCGGAGGAAGAACTACTGCACGCGGTTTTCGGTGAGAGCCGCCGAAGTTCGGCGTCGCCGTTTGCTATTGCTGCTGCTGAGGTTGTGGAACAACATGGCGAGTTGCTTCGCCGTCTCGCACAGTGACCTTCTACCCCGCGATTGATTAGGTGCCGGGACCGTTTCCCGCTCCGTTGTTTTGGCGCGGTGGCTCAGTGACCATTTATCCAACTATCGACGAAGCGATCTCTCTCCACTCCGACCTGATCGCCAAATTCGGCGGCTCGCTCGGAATCCGCGACCATGGCGGGCTTGAGTCGGCACTGGCGCGACCGCAATCCGGTTACTACGACGACATCGTCCAGGAAGCGGCGGCACTGTGGGAGAGCCTGTCGCAGAACCATCCGTCTATAGATGGAAACAAGCGGATCGCCGTGACGGTGACGGTAGCATTCCTGAAAGTGAATGGCTATCGGCTGGATTTCGACGATATCGAGGCGTTCACATTCCTGATTGGCCTCTACGAGAGCGGCCGGATGGGATGTGCCGAACTCGAGAAGCGGCTACGCCAGCACGCCACGCGCTGCAAACGTCGGGATTGATCGGCGCACGCCTGGCAGCGGCGTTCCGGGACGGGAGATTGCTTAAGAGGATCGAAGCCGGGCAGTTGGATGTATACTGACTGAATCCTGGGATGCCAGGATGGAAGCTCCGGTTAAAAGGGGTCTCCCCGGCTTATCGCAAATGAGCGAAGCGCCCGCCAAATCGCAGCCTAGAGGCCTCAGTCGACGCGTGGTCGCTGTCGCTGAACGCTTGTTCCCGCTGTGGACGCTTCGATGGAGACTTCGCAGGTTCAACAGGGCATACGACAAGGCAATACGGGAAGCGAATAGCCCTTCCTCCAAGGACAATCTTGAGTCGGAGGCGTACGGGCTGTCGGAGGAATTCACTGGGCCGGTCCGCGAGATTCGGACTCGCCGCGTGCTGCGTGAGGCGGAGGACGAGTTCGTCGACTGCGATTCATTGACTACCAAGGACAACTGGCTCCAGGGCACGTTCGGCCAAAGATACCTTAACGAAAAGGCTCTCGCAGCTATCAGCAGGTCCGTTCGTGACTCGAAGCGTGCGACATGGGAGTTTCGCCTCAAACTCGTCGGCGGCATTGTCACGGGCGCGACCGGGTTGATCGGGGCAATCATCGGCCTGGTCGCCTTGCTCAAGAAGAAGTAGGATTCACGACACGGGCGGGGAGCCCCGACTTGACCTGCACGCTTCCGTCCGCCCCGCCGTCAGGCTTTTTGTGAGCGTCGCTCGGGCTTGGATAGGACTGCTGGCGGTGTCGGCCTACGCCGCCGATCCGCAATTGACGAGTCTGCTGGCTTCCGTCGAGGCTCGGTACAACCGTGCGAAAACGCTCGAAGTCGTTTTCCAGGAGCAATATACGCGGCAAGGCGAACCCCATCGCGCGGAGGGCGGGCGGCTCCAGTTGCGCAAGCCGGGCAGGATGCGCTGGGACTACACCCAGCCGGCCGGCAAGCTTTTCGTCTGCGACGGCAAGTATCTCTATCTGTATACGCCCGCCGACAACCGCGCGCAGCGGATGAAGCTCAAGGAAACCGACGACATGCGCGCGCCGCTGGCCTTCCTGCTCGGCAAGCTGCATTTCGATCGGGAATTCCGCAATTTGCAGGCGGACCGGGCCGGCACCGATTGGCGTATAAAGGCCGAACCGAAAACCGACGATCTACCCTATAAGGCCGTGGAATTCGTGGTGGCGCAGGATGGGCGGATCGCCGAGGTCAAGGTGACCAGCTACGACCAGGCGGTGCTCGATTTCCATTTCGCGCAGGAGAAGATGGACCCGCCGCTCGCGGGCGACCTGTTTGCATTCCGGCTGCCGCCGGGAGCGAAGTTGACCGAAGGGGACCAGTAAGCGATGGCCGAATTCGTCCTCAAATACGCGGATGGGCGCGGCGAGATCCACCAACAGGTGGCGACCGCCGGTTCGGAAAAGGAACTGCGCGACCGCTACTCCCAGCAGGGCTTCCTGGTCTACTCCGTGAAGACGCGCAACACGGGCGGCGGCTTCGGACGCAAGAAGAAAGTCAACATCGAGAAGTTCCTCATCTTCAATCAGCAGTTCGTGACCCTGATCCGCGCCGGCCTGCCGATTCTAAAAGGGCTCGACCTGCTGGCCGAGCGCCTGACCGATCCCAAGCTGGGGCCCTACATCAAGGCCGTGCGCGACGAAGTACACAGCGGCACGCTGCTCTCGGAAGCCTTCCGCCAGCAGGGCGTGTTTCCGAAAATCTATGTGACCTCGGTGATGGCGGGCGAAAAGAGCGGCAGCCTGACCGAAGTGCTGGACCGGTTCATCGCCTATCAGAAGATCTCGCTCGCCGTGAAGAAGAAGGTGATCGTATCGCTGATGTATCCGTGCGTGCTGATCCTTCTGGTCATTATTCTGATGGTGTTCCTGGTGACTTACGTGGTGCCGACCTTCGCCACGCTCTACACCAGCATGCACGCGACGCTGCCGGCGTTGACCGTGTTCCTGATCGCAATTGGCACCACGGCGCGCAGCTACATTGTGGCGATGGCGGTCGCCCTCCTGGTGGGGATCGCGGTCTTCCGCTGGTGGGCGCGCCAGGAATCCGGCCGCAACCGGGTGGACCGGATCAAGATGCGTCTGCCGGTGGCGGGCGATATCTGGCTGAAATATCAGGTGGCGCAACTTTCGCGAATCCTGAGCACGCTGCTGACGGGCGGCATTCCGCTGGTGCAGGCGCTCGAGACGGCGGCCGATTCGCTGTCGACCCCGGTCATGCGCCACGCCATCGATTCGGCGGGCAGGATGGTGCGCGAGGGGCAGCCGCTTTCGGGCTCCCTGCGCGCCTCGAAAATGTTTCCCCCGCTCGCGCTCGACATGATCGAGGTCGGCGAATCGACCGGGGCGCTGCCCGCCATGCTCAACAGCGTAGCCGAGTTTTTCGAGGAAGACGTAAACACGCGCATGACGGCGACGCTCTCGTTGATCGAGCCGGCCATCATGATCATGATGGGCACCGTGGTGGCGTTCGTATTGGTGGCGCTCTATCTGCCGATCTTCTCCCTGGCGGATACGATTCGATGAGATAGAACGATGGCGACTCCCGACAGAATTCGCTTGATCGATCCGCTCGCCGAAGCGCAACAGGCGCGGGCGATGGCGGCGCGCTATCGCAGCGAGTACGTCGATCTGCACGAGACGGCGATCGATCACGACCTGTTCCGCTCGATTCCCGTGGACCTGATGTTCCGCTACAACNNACCGAGCAATCGCAGCGCGTGCTCGAAGAGGTCACGGAAGGCTTCACGCTCGACGTGGTGGCGGAGGACGGCGATTCCGACGAGACGCTTTCGATCGACAAGCTGACCGCGGCCGATAGCGACATAGCCCCCGTCATCAAGCTGGTCGATACCACCATCTTCAACGCGCTCGAACGGCGGGCGAGCGATATCCACATCGAATCGCGCGACCAGGAAGTGGCCATCAAGTACCGCATCGATGGCGTGCTGCACTATGCCATGCCG
>PMKM01000183.1 GCA_003157745.1 Bryobacterales bacterium
CGGGGCAAATTCGCCCCGTTTGGGACTATCAGTTTTGCTTGTTTTCAATAACTTAGCAAGCCTCAGGCGGGGCAAATTCACCCCGTTTTGGAAGCACTTGTAACATGGATCATTCGACCCCCTAAACCCGCCCTCGTCGCCCGCGGCTGTTCCGCCGCCCAGGCCTCCTGCCTCCATTGCATCCGCGCTACGCCCGCGTATCTTCACCAAGGCCTTCCCATCTGCGTGACCACCGGCCGCACCATCGAGGAGACGCGCCGCCTGATCGCCGAAGCCGTGGAAGCCCAGGCGGCGTAAGCGCGGCACCCAACCGCGCGTCGCGCTCTCAATCGGCGGAGCCGCGAAGACGCTGTGACCGAAAAGCGGACTTGGTTAACGTCCCCGCTTGTGGAATCCGAAGTGGCCTGTTAACATGTTTTCGTTTCGCGGCGGCTACAGGCAAAACAGGCGAACCAGGGGTCTCCATGAACTTAACCAAAAAGAACGCGGCGCGTCTTGCGTCGATTTCCGCTTTGGGTGCGGGTGCGCTCGGCGTAGCGACAGGCACGGCGGAAGCAGCGGTGCACTATACAGCGTTGAACGATAAGGTTGGATTCGGCTCGGGGTACGGCTCCGGTGCCACTCTAACGCTCACCGGGACGGCGAAGATCACGGCGAGGGCTGTCTCAACCGTCAGTACGAGCAGCGCCAAGAGTTCGAAAATCATCGGCCGTTCTTGGAGCGTGTTCCTAAGAGGTTCGTCGGTGGAGCGGAGCAACGCCTCGGCAGGGAAGACGTGGGCCCAGCTCTACAGTGGTGGGGTGGGCAAGAACGAGCTGGTGGGCAGCCGCTCGGTTAGAACGTTCACGGGTTCCAACGGGAAGACGCATAGCCCCAACGGGACGTTTTACCGGCTCTTCCGGTTCAAGAAGGGTGGCAACTACTACTACGGCTGGGTGGCATTGAGCCAGACGGTGAGCGGTACGGTTGGGCCGGAGGTTACGGTTCTCGGCGTCGCCTGGGACGATACGGGCGCGAAGATTAAGGCCGGCGACACGGGCTCGACGCCGGCCACGCCGCTGCCTTCCACCCTGTGGCTGGGCGGGCTGGGTGCGCTGGCGCTTGGCGCCACTGGCCTGCGCCGCTGGCGCAACGCGCGCACCGCGGCCTAATGGGCCGTCTTCTTCTGGTCGGCTGGGACGCGGCCGATTGGAAGGTCATCGATCCACTGCTCGCCAAGGGCGAGATGCCGAACCTCGCACGCGTGCTTGCGCAAGGCGTGCGAGGTAACCTGGCCACGATTCATCCGCCGCTCAGCCCGATGGTGTGGACGTCGATCTCGACCGGCAAGCGGCCGCCCAAGCACGGCATCCTCGGTTTCACCGAACCCACGCCGGACGGGCTTTCCGTGCGGCCCATCTCGATTCTTGGCCGCAAGACCAAGGCGATTTGGAATATCGCCAATCAAAACGGCCAGCGCAGCATCGTGGTGGGTTGGTGGCCCTCGCATCCGGCCGAGCCGATTCGCGGCGCGATGGTGTCCGACCTGTTTCCGCTCAAGACGGAGCACGCGCCGGGCACGCCGATGGCAGCGGGCACGGTTTCGCCCGCATCTCTGCACGCGCGGCTGGCGGAAATGCGCGTGCATCCCACCGAGATCACGGGCGACATCCTGCGTCTGTTCGTGCCGCGCTGGGAAGAGGTGGACCAGGAGAAGGACAAGAGCCTGCACGATCTGGCCGGCATCGTCGCCGAGACGATGAGCATCCATGCGGCGGCAACCGATCTGATGGAGAGCGAGCCGTGGGATCTGACCGCGATCTATTTCGCCGGGATCGATCACTTCAGCCACCGCTTCATGCGCTACCACGCGCGCAAGCGAATGCGAGCGGAGGAAACCGATCCGGCGATTTTCTCGGGCGTCGTCGAGAATGGCTACCGTTTTCACGATCTGATGTTGGGCCGGCTAATGGCGCTGGCCGGGCCCGATTGCGCGGTGATGGTGGTGAGCGATCACGGCTTCCATTCCGATAAGCTGCTGCCCGATTACATTCCGGCCGAAAACGCCGGGCCGGCGGTCGAGCACCGTTCCTTCGGCATCTTCTGCATGAGCGCGCCGGGCGTGCGCGCTGGCGTTCGGGTTTACGGGGCCAGCGTGCTGGACATCGCGCCGACCGCGTTGCACGTGCTCGGGCTCGCCGCGGGGCTGGACATGGACGGCAAGGTGCTCGTGAACGCCTTCGCCGACGATCGCCCGGTCGAAAAAATCGAAAGCTGGGACGCCGTCGCGGGCGAGGACGGCTGCCACCGGGCGGACGAACAATACGATAGCGCGGCGGCGGCGGAATCGCTCAAACAGTTGGTCGATCTCGGTTACATTGCGCCGCCGGGCGACGACGCGCGCGAGGCGGTCGCCAATTGTCTGGATGAACAGCGCTACAATTTGGCGCGCGCGCACGCCGACGCGGGCCGCGCCGACCTGGCCGTGCCGCTGTTGCGCGAGCTGATTGAAGGCGACCGCGAACAGGCGCGGTATTACTCGACGCTGGCCGCGTGCCTGCTTCAAATGGGCGACCGGGAAGGTTGCGGGCAGTTGCTCGACGAGTTCGATCGCGCGGCGGCCGAATACGCGCCGCGCGCGGCCGGGGAACTCAAGCGGCGCCGCGCGGAGAAACCCGATCCGGAAAAGACCGGCCGCGACGATCCGGCGGCCCGGCGCGAGAATTTCGAACGCCGTGAGTTGGCCGAGAAAGCCGATGGCGCGTCCATGCAGCGGATCCTGATGCGCTGCCGCCTGGCGCTCGCCACGCACCGCTCGCCGCGCCGGCAGGAACAGGCGCGTGCGTTGCTCGGTACCGTGGCCAAGACGCGCCGCCTGTCGCCCGGCCTGCGCCTGTTCCTGGGCCAGGGGTTCGCCGTGTTGAAGGACTACGACCGCGCGCTGGAGTCTTTGGCGCGCGTGCGCCAGGCGGATCGCGACAATTGGGAAGCGCCGGGGCTCGAAGCGCGCATTCATTTTCAAGCCAAGCGCTACGCGGAAGCGGCGAACCGGGCGATTGAATCGCTTTCGCTGATCTATTTTCAGCCGGAGTTGCACCGCGTGCTGGGGTTGGCCCTGGCGCGGCTCGGCGAACCGGAAAAGGCCGAACAGGCGCTGCGCGCGGCCATCCAGCAGGCGCCGGAATACGCGGCGGCGCACGAATCGTTGGGGCGGCTCATCGTGCGCGACCGCGCGCGCATCGGCGAAGGCAGCCTGCATATGGCGCGCGCGGCCGAGCTTCGCGCGCGGGCCAGGCAACGGCGCGCCGACCGCGGCAAGGCACTGGCCGCGGCGGCCGTGGAAGCCGCGGCGCCCGTCAACGCGCCGGCCGCGTTCGATCGCAGCGGCGCGGCCCCGCCGGCCGATCGCGCGCGGACCGTCGTCGTGGTGGCCGGCCTGCCGCGCAGCGGAACGTCGATGATGATGCAGTCGCTCGCCGCCGCTGGCATCGAGCCGTACACCGACAGTAAGCGCACCCCCGATAGCGACAACCCGCGCGGTTATTTCGAGCACGAGCGCGTGACGCGCCTGTACGAGGACGCCGCGTGGTTGCCCGAGGCGCGCGGCAAGGCAATTAAAGTCGTCGCCCACCTGCTGCCCTATTTGCCCGACGGCGAGGACTACCGAATCGTGTTTCTGCACCGCGACCTGCGCGAGGTCGTCGCATCGCAGCGCGCCATGCTCGAGCGGCTCGGGCGCCGGGGCGGCCAACTGGCCCAAGCGCGTTTGATCCGTACGTTCACGCAACAACTCGTGCGCGTGCAGACGTGGTTGCGGCGGCGGTCCGATATCCCGGTACTCGCGGTCCACTACGCCGACGCGCTGGGCGACCCGGCCGCGACGGCCGCGCGATTGGTGCGTTTCTTCGGCGCACCGTTCGATGAGGCAGCCGCCGCGGCAGCCATCGACCCCGCGATGCGCCGGCAGAAGAACGAGTCATCGCCGGCAAGATAGGTAAGTTCCTTTTCGTGCAATTCGCGCCTGGCGAAATCCGGCAACCGGGGACCGGAACTACCCTGGCCGCGCGGCCGGCCTAATCGAGCGTCTTATGGAAGCGCACCGCGCTCAAGGTCAGCACCGTCACGCCGAAGAACGTCAGCACCAGCATCTGCGGCCAGAGCACGGCGACGCCGACGCCTTTGATAAACACGCCGCGCACGATCTCCATGAAGTAGCGCAGCGGATTCAGGTAGGTGAGATACTGCACCACCAGCGGCATGTTGCGGATCGGGAACGTGAACCCGCTCAACATGAACGCCGGCGTGGTAAAGAAGAAGGAACCCATGTTGGCTTGCTGCTGTGTGCGCGAGATGGTGGAAAGATACAGGCCGGCCCCCAGCGCCGTCATCAGGAACAGCGCGGCGCAGAACAGCAGCAACAGGAAATTGCCGCGAAACGGAATCCGAAAAATCACGATCGCCGCCACCGTCACGATCACCATATTGATCATGCCGACGATGGCGAACGGAATGGTCTTGCCGAGCATCAGCTCGATGGGACGCAGCGGCGTCACCATCAACTGCTCCATGGTTCCGATTTCCTTTTCGCGGATGATGGCCTGCGCAGTGAGCATTAGCGTAACCATCAGCAGAATATTGGCCGCCACGCCTGGCACGAAATAGTTGCGGCTGCGCAGGTCGGGATTGAACCAGACGCGCGTACCGGAAGCGACCTGCCCCAGCCGCTGGCCAACCGGCTGGCCCGGACCGCGAATCGTCAGGTTGATAGACTGCCGGTTCTTGGCTTGCGCCGGGGAGACATCGGCCCCGAATTCCTCGATCACCTGGCCGGCATAGGCGGAGACGAGCGAAGCGGTATTCGAATTGGTGCCGTCGAGCAGCACCTGCACCTGCGCGGTGCGCCGCTGGGCGAGATCGCGCGCGAATCCGGGCAGCACGCCCACCACCGCATGTACCTTGCTGCGGTCGAGCAGGTTCTGTACGTCCTGCTCGTTGTTGGCGATGGCCGTCACCTGAAAGCGGCCCGAGCCTTCGAAACGCGCGCGCAGGGCGCGGCTCTCCGGCGTGCGATCCATATCGATCCAGCCGATGCGCGCGTTGTCCACGTCCAGCGTTACGGCGTAGCCGAACACGATCAACTGGATCAGCGGCGGCAGAAACAGCAGCATTCTCATGCGCGGCTCGCGCCACACCTGGTAGATTTCCTTGCGCAGCATGACGCCGATTCGTTCCCACATGCTAGGCCACCTTCTGCCGTTTCAGTCTTCGCGCCGCCTGCCAGAATACGAACGCGCCGAAGATGACCAGGAACACCATCTGGTCCCAGATGGCGCCGAGGCCGACGCCCTTCAAAAAAAGCGATTTCAAAATCGCCACGAAGTAGCGCGCCGGCACGATCACGCTGATCACCTGGATCACCTTCGGCATGGTGTCGATCGAGAAAACGAAACCCGACATCAGGAACCCTGGCAGGAACGTGGTCAACATGCCCATCTGATAGGCTTCGACCTGCGTGCGGCTTCCCGCCGAAATGAAGATGCCCCAACACAGCACGCCGAACAGGAAGAGGCACGTCGAAATCGCCAGCAGCACAATGTTGCCGCGGAACGGCACGGCGAAGACGGTCACCGCAACCACGAGCGCGATCAGCGAATCCACCACGCCGACCACGAAGTAGGCCGACATCTTGCCGATCAGCATTTCCGCTGGACGCAGCGGCGTCGAAAGAAGCTGCTCCATGGTTCCCATTTCCCATTCGCGGGCGATGGTGAGCGAAGTCAACTGGCCGGCCAGAATCATCAGGATTACCGCGATCAGCCCCGGCACCACGTAGTTTTTCGATTCGAGCGAGCTGTTGTACCAGACGCGCATGCGCGCCTCGACCGCGGGCGGCGGCGGCGGCGCCACGTTGCGCACGCGCACGGCGCCGGAGTACATCTTCACGATGCTCTCCGCGTAGCCGATGGCGATCGAGGAAGTGTTCGAATCGCTGCCATCCACCAGCAGTTGCACTTCGGCGCCGTGGCCGCTTTCGAGATCGTGGCCGAAATTGCGCGGAATCACGATGCCCATCAGAACCCGGCTGAAGTTGATATCGTGCTCGATCTTCTCGTAGCCGCTCGCGAATCCGCGAATGTCGAAAAAACGCGAGCCGCGGAATTGCCGCACCAGGTCGCGGCTGGCCGAGGTGCCGTCCTGATCGTAAATGAGCGTGGGAATATGGTCCACGTCCAGGCTGAGCGCGTAACCGTAGAGCAGCAGCATCATCACCGGCATCGCCAGCGCCAGCGCCAGGCTGCGGCTATCGCGCGTGATGTGGTGCAGTTCCTTGATGAAGACCGCGCGAATGCGCCGGTGGCTCATGCGACCCTCCGCTCTTCGCCTTCGATCATCGATACGAACACGTCTTCGAGCGAAGGCAATATCTTCTCCAAACGGTGGATCTCGATCGCGGCCGCGCCCAATTTGGTGCGAATACGTTCGGCTGTGGCCTCGGCATCGTCCACCGTCACGTGCAGGCCGCCGCCGAAGACCGCCACATCGACCACGCCGGGAACGTCTTCGAGCGCGCGCATGGTCTCGAGCGGCTTCGTGCTATCCAGACGCAACAAGCTGTGCGCGCTCGCCTGGTGGCGCAGTTCGGCCGGCGCGCCGAGTGCGATCACCTTGCCGCGATGCATCAGTGCCAGGCGGTTGCAGTATTCGGCCTCATCCATGTAATGCGTGCTGACGAAGATGGTGTGACCGGTCTTCGCGAGGCCGCGAATCAGGTCCCAGAACACGCCGCGCACGATCGGATCCACGCCCGAGGTCGGCTCGTCCAAAAACAGGATCGGTGGATCGTGTAGTATCGCGCAGCCGAGCGCCAGCCGCTGTTTCCAACCGCCGGAGAGCGATCCGGTCAGTGCGGAACGCCGCTCGGCCAGGCGCGCCATTTCGAGAACGTAGTCCTTGCGCTCCTCGCGGCGGAGCTTCGGTACTCCGTACAGTCCGGCGAAAAAATCGATGTTCTGCTCCACCGTCAAATCGTCGTAGAGCGAAAACCGCTGCGACATGTAGCCCAGGTTGCGGCGCACCCGCTCGGGATCCTTGGCGACGTCGATCCCGTTCACCATTGCCGTCCCCGAGGTCGGCGTGATCAGCCCGCAGAGGATTCTGATGGTGGTCGACTTGCCAGCGCCGTTCGGCCCCAGGAAGCCGAAGATCTCGCCGCGCGAAACTTCGAGCGACACGTGGTCGACGGCGACGAAATCGCCGAACGTCTTCACCAGATCGCGCGTCTCGACTGCCCAGTCGCTCATTTGGCCTCCAGCGCCTCGGCGGCATGCACGCCCTTGACGAACACACCTTCGAGAGTATCGACGCCGGCCTGGCGCTTGAGCGCTTCCGGCGTATCGCAATGGATCAGCCGCCCTTTGTACATCAGGCCGACGCGGTTGCAGCGCTCGGCTTCGTCCAGGTACGCGGTGGTCATCAGAATCGTGATGCCGTCCTGCAGTAATTGATATAGGATGGCCCAGAAGTCGCGGCGCGAAAGCGGGTCCACGCCGTTGGTCGGTTCGTCGAGAAACAGGATTTGCGGGCGATGCAGCAGCGTGCACATCAACGCCAGTTTCTGTTTCATGCCGCCGGAAAG
>PMKM01000151.1 GCA_003157745.1 Bryobacterales bacterium
CCGATTATGTCGATTGGGGGAGTGCGCGCCGCGCGGGTTCTCGAGGCGGCAGGCTGGGCCTCCGAGGCGGCCCCGTCGAAGACACGCCCGGCGTCCCATTGGGCAAGTCCGCTGTTTTCAATCCAATCGTTGCCCGGCCCTGCGGGCAAGGAACACGGCTGAAGCCGCGCCCTGATACAAAGCCAACCTAAAGTTGGCACTTCAGTGCCGCGCACGCCTTCATCGCCGGCTGGGGCTACTTGTCCTTCGGCAGCAACTTGACGCTGGCAGGGAGCGTGAACATTTCGTCGCCGAGAGTCTGGTTGATGGTCACGGTTTCCGAGTACATCTCGAATATCTTGTCGCCGTTTCGCTCGCGGCGGATGTCGCAGGGCCATTGAATACCGCCGGTGGAATGGTACTTGGCGAAGCCGGTGGTCTCGGTGTCGAAGTCACCATAGGTCGGATTGCGGCGGCGGAAACTCTGGCGCACGGGGAGCTTGGTGGAACGGCTGAAGTAGACGGTGACGGTGCGGCCATCGCCATCGGTGATATCGACGATTTCGACCGGCTGATTCTCGAAGCGATCCGAGCCTTGCGAATAGAACGACAGGCCGGGCTCGGCGAGGCGCTGGCGGAGGATGTAGAAGATATTCAGCACGGCGCTCTCCCGATAATTCTCGAAGCGCTGGTCTTCGAGCGGCTTGGCGCCATGGTAGTTGACGTCCCAGGCGCCGGATTCGTTAAACAACACAAACCCCTGGTCCTGTTTTTTGCCGAAATTCTCGCGCTCGCGCATCGCCAGCTTGCCGGTCTCCGGGGCCAGGTAGCGCGTGTAGACGGTGGCCACGGAAAGCCCGGAGAGTTGCGCGTTGTAGAACGAATAGGCGCGTCCCGTTTCCACGCGATCCTCCATGTGCAGAAACGCCGGGCCGCCGAGCGCGGCGAGGGCTTCCTCGACCACGCGCTTGCCGCGCTCCTGGTGCGTTTCCTGGGGGGGCGCGGGCTGGGCGAAGAGACTGCCGGCGAGCGCCGCCAGCAGACAGATCAAGCGAGGCGCGAGGCGTTTCGTTACAGCATCGGCGGCCGCTCCCTGACGGTCGCGGCTCCGATGAGAGTCGAGATCCTGGCTGGGGGATGAGGCAATTCCCGCGGATCGTGGCGGGAAGAAAGCCGGGACGAATCTCGGCTCAGCAGCCTGAAAGGCTGCGCCACGCGCCGCGGCTGAATCGAAAATGGTTGTCATGGGTGGCGCTCCAGATCCTCGAGTTTCAGGCCGGTGTTGATCTCGGCCCGAGTGACGATGGACTCGGCCAGGTACTTACCGCCTCGATGATAGGTCACGTGAAAAGGCACTTGGATTCCATTCACCTCGCGAAAATCGGAATACTCTTCCTCGAACACCAGCGGCGGCCCGCCGATTCCCGGCGATTCGTAGAGCAACTGCCGCGGCAGTCCAGTGGCTGGATCGACGACCAGGCGCGCGCTCAGGTCGCCGGAGGAGATCTCGACGGTGCGGTCGTCGACCGCCGCCACGCTGGTCTCGCCATGGGCGAGCAGCAACGTAAAGTAAACGCGGAACACGTCGCCGCGCAACTGCCGCAAGGTTGGGCCCGCCGCAGCCCCGGCGCCCGTCGCAGTGGATACCCAGCCGAGCGTGCCGTCGCAGTAAACGTCGAACGGGCCGCCCGAATCGCGGCTGGACTCCCGCAAATGGCCAGGTGCGATCCAGCGGTCGGTTTCGCTCGCATCGAGGCGCCTGGCATCCGGATCGAACCGGTTGTCCTGTGTCAGGGTAAAATCGTGCACCGCAGCCAGCCTGTCGGCGCCACCGACGGCGCGTTGCGCGCGATCGAGAATCTGGCGGCCCTTGGCGAGGCTGGCGGCGTCGGATGGGGCCGCTTCTTTCCCGGGCGGCGGAATGGTGAGATCGACGGCGGTCACCGGGCGCCCGAGTTTCTCGAGCGACTGGCCGAACTGCACCGGGTTGCCGACGGCCACGATGGTGAAACTCGCGGGAGCCAGGTACTGCCTGGCGACGCGCAGCACGTCGGCGCGGGTGACGGCGGCAATGGCGCGCTGGTAGCGCTGAATGAAATCGCGCGGGTACCCGAAATACTCATAGTTGAGGACGCGGCCAAGCGTCTTAGCTTTGGTATCGAAGGCGAACACCAGGCTGTTGAGCGCGGTGTCCCTGGCGGTGCGGATCTCCTCTTCGCTCACTTCGGCGGAGCGGATGCGGTCCACTTCGGCGAGGATGGCTTGCAGGGTTTCGACCGTGGATACGGACTTGGTGCTGCCCGAGATCACGAACAGGCCGGGGTGATCGTAGCGCGCATCCCAAGCGGCTTCTATTTCATAAGCGTTGCCCATCTCGGTACGCACTTTGCGGAACAGGCGGCTCTGAAACCCGCCGCCAAGAATGTCGGCCATGATTTCGAGCGCGGGGTAGTCCTTGTCCTCAAACGCGCCGCCCAATTGTCCGATCGAAAAGAAAGTTTGCGTGGCATCGGGCTTGGTGGCCAGGAAAGTGCCGGCGGCGGGTTTGGCGGCAACCGGCGGAAAGGCCGGCACGGGCGGTTGCTCGACGGTCCAATCGGCGAACAACTTCTCGATGCGCGCCTTCATTTCCGGCGCGTCGAAATCGCCCCAGACCGCCAGCGCCGCATTGGCGGGGAAGAAATAGCGGCTGTAAAAGGCGGCCAGATCGCCGCGGGTGACGCGGTTGATGGAGCTGTATTCCTCCTGCCAGCCATACGGGGTGTTGCGGCCGTAGACGATATTGGCGAACTCGCGCTCGGCGATTTCCTGCGGCTCGTCGTTGCGGCGCGCGATAGAACCGCCGATCGCGGTTCTGGCCAGATCGAGCTTATCCTGGCGGAATTCGGGCGCGGTGAGCACGTCGTGAAAGACGGCCAGCACTTCGTCCTGGTTCCCCTTGAGGCAGGAGAAACTCACCGATCCGAAGCTCTCGCCGATGTCGCTTTCGACGCTGGCGGCGATGCCCTCGAGTTCCTGGTCGAGCTGTTCGCCGGTCCTCGAGCGCGTTCCACCGGTGCGGAGCACCATGCCGGTCAAGGTAGCCAAGCCGATCTTGTCGGCCGGATCGAAGAGGTTGCCGGTGCGAATGCGGGCCGAGCCGTGGATCAGCGGGAGCTCGTGGTCTTCGAGCAGATAGAGCTTCATGCCATTGGGCAGCGCGACGGTTTCGACATTGGGGATGGCGACGGCATGGAGCGGCGGATAGACAAGATCCTTCCACGAAGGCAGCGGCGTGGCAGCCGGCTTCGGAGCCGGAGCGGCCTTGCGCGGCGCGGGGGCAGGCGGCGGAGAAGGGGCTGCGCCCGCTTCCGGCCGAAGTCGCGTCTCGTCGGCGAGGCACGCGCCGGCCAACAGGAGCAGAACGGAGAGCCGCGTCATGGCCGGCCCTCCGCGGCGGGAACAAGCGCGCCTGGTGGCACGGTGCAGGCGAGCGTGCGGCGCGCGGCCACGAAGCAGGTGCGCGCCACGCGCTGGACGTCTTCGGCGGTCACTTTATCCAACTCATCCAACTCGGTGAACAGCTTCCGCCAATCGCCGTAACTGCCATAGTCGAAGGCGAGCGATGCGGCCAGACCTGGGTTGCCGTCCAGGCGCCGAATCACTGCCGCGCGGGCCTGGATCTTCACGCGCTGCAACGTCGCCGAGTCGATCTTCCGCGCCGCGAAGCGCGCCAGCAGTTCATCGAGCGCCTTGCGATTTTCCTCCACGGAATGGCCGACGGCGGGCGCGATGGAGAAGACGAACAGATTGGGATAGCGCGAGGACGGGTAGGCGGGCGAGGCCTCGGCCTGGATGGCGATCTTCTTTTCCTGCACCAGATCCTGATAGAGCAGGCCAGTGCGTCCGCTGGAGAGGATCAGCGCGACGACTTCGTAGACCGCATCGTCGGGATCGTCATGGCCGGGCCGCTTGAAGCCGGCGGCGAACAGCGGCTGGCTGCGCGAGGCGACGACGACGGTCTTGGGACCGTCCTGAGCCGGCTCGACGGAGTGAATCAGCGGCGGCAGCGGACGCGCGGGAATGGGGCCGAAGTAGCGCTCCGCCAGACGCCGCGCGTGCGCGGGGTCCACATCGCCGACGATGGCGAGATTGATGTTGGCGGGCACGTAATACTTGTCGAAGAACGCTTGCGCCATACCGCGCCGCAGGTTGTCCACGTCGCTCGGCCAGCCGCCGGGCGGATTGCGATACGGGAAAGCGGCGAAGGCGGTGGCCACGAAATCGGTCATGAGCTGGCCCTCGCTCCCGGGCTGGTTGCGCATGCGATTTTCCTCCTGTACGACGTCGCGCTCCTGGTAGAACTCGCGGAACACCGGATGCAGAAAACGTTGCGACTCGAGCAGAAACCAGAGTTCGATGCGGTTGGAGGGCAAGCTGTAGAAGTACTCGGTATAGTCGAAGGAGGTGTCCGCATTCAAACCGTCGCCGCCGTTTTCCTCGATGATGCGTGTGTAGGCGTTCGATTCGACGTAGGATTGCGCAACGTCGATTGCCTCCTTGAGCTGCAGGCGGGCGTAATCGATCTTGGCCTGGTCGGCCTTGGGCCCTTTGTTCCGTTCGGCTTCCACCTGGTCGTAGACGTCTTCCACGGCCTGCAGGGCCTTTTTTTCGGCAGGCCAGTTGCTCGAGCCGATGCTCTCGGTGCCCTTAAACGCCATGTGCTCGAACATGTGAGCGAGGCCAGTTTCGCCAGATGGATCTTCCGCCGAGCCCGCGTTGACAAAGGTGTGAAAGGACACGACCGGCGCTTCGTGGCGCTCCACGATGGTGAAATGTAAGCCGTTAGGCAGTGTGAACTCGGTCACCTTCTTCTCGAATTGCCGGAGGTCCTGCGCGGGGAGAGCGGCGATCGCGAGCAGCAGTAATGTGGCGAAGCGGGGTCCGTTCACGGTTGATTGTTCCTGCCTTTTCTCTGAGCATAGCAGGACGACTAATAACATTTGGGGGGCAGCGTTAATAGGTAGCGTCGTAGGACCGTCGTTACCAAACATGGTACCGTCATGACTTTTGATGGTCGTCCTAGGACCTGCATAATAAAGACTACAACCGCAAAGTGAACCGGGACAGGCGACCATGGGGACTGGAATGTATTGGGACGGAAACGCTCGGGAACTCGACGTGATCGCGGGCGATCGGCGTCGGGATAAGCGCTACGACCTCGAACTGGAACTGCGCTGGAAGCTGATCCGGCGCCGCCGTCTGCTGGAAAGCGGCGAAGGGCGCACGCTGGATGTATCGAGCGGCGGAATCCTGTTCGATGCCGGGCGGCCGTTGCCGGCGGGTCTGAACGTGGAGCTTTCGCTGGCATGGCCGGTGATGCTGCACAGCGTGGCCCCGTTACAGCTACTGGTATTTGGCAAGATTGTCCGTTCCGAGGGCCGGCGCACGGCCATCCGCATGGTGCAGCACGAATTCCGCACGGCCGGATCGGCCATGGAGCGGCGCCTGGCGATGGCGGTGAACACGGCGCCAACGTTGCCGCGTCTCTCGCGCGTCGGTGGCGGGCCGGACTTGATCGATCCGCGGTAGGGCTCGTCACGAAATAACCGTGCCATTCCGGCGCGGCTACCGCGCGCGGCGCGCCATGAAGGGTTCCGGTGCGGGCGGCGGCGGAGGCTCCGGTTCGGGCTCAGTCTTGCGCGGCTGACGGCGGTCCAAGCGGTTGGCGATGAACTCCTCGCGGGCTTTCTGCATACGCGCCGGTTTGGCTTCCACGGTGGCCCATTCCTCGGGCGTGATTTCCTCGACCGCCGGCAAATACTTCTGGAAATAGGCGCGCAGGCGATCCTGCACCGGTTTGAGCGGCGACGCATACAGGAGGAACATCACCTGGTCCGGCGCAGCGGTCGAAATCGCCTGGTACACCTGGGAAGGTTTGCGCAGGCGCGGCGCACGCAACACGGCCGCCAGTTTCCTGGCGCGCGTTTCGAGTTGCAGCCACTGGTTGGTCTCGGCTTTGGAAAACTCGAGGAACTTAGCCAATGCCGGACCTTCCCGCGCGCTCAACTTTTCCGTGAGGGCGACCAGGAATGGCCCCAGGCGGGCGGCGCGGGTGGCCGGATCGCCGGGCATCATATGGACGATCTTCTCGAACTTCGCCAGGCCGGCGCGGTGGACGTTGGCGGCCAGCGCGGGCGAGAACAGGGCCAGCAAACCGGCCTGAGCCAGCGCCTCGACAATGGCGGCGGCGTTATCCTCGACGCCGATCAACTTCAATTCCGCGCCCAAGGCGGCGGGCACGATGGACTTTTCGACTTCGGCTTCGCGCGCATTGGCCACCTGCATCGCGGTACGCTCCTCGACCGCGAAGCCGAGCCGCGTGCCCAAGCGCACCAGCCGCAGCAGGCGCGTGGGATCGTCGTAAAACCCGTAGGCAGAGACGGCGCGGAGCTCGTGGCGCTCGATATCGGCCAAGCCGTTGAGCGGGTCGAGCAGCAACCCGCGCGAGGTCTTATTGAGCGAAAGCGCGATCGCATTGCAGGTGAAATCGCGGCCGCGCAAGTCTTCCTGGATGGTGGCCGGAGTCACCTGCGGCTTGCCGCCGCCGCGGGGGTATTTCTCCTGCCGGGACATGGCGATTTGCGCGGTGACGCCGGTGGGGAAGGCGAGTTCCGCACTCTTGCGGTGCTCGTCCTCGGACACGACGGTGGCGCCGGAACGGCCGGCCACTGTCCTGGCGAGCTTGAGGGCAGCGCCCTCGACCACGAAATCGAGATCGCGAATCCGAAAACCCGCCAGCATGTCGCGCATCGCGCCGCCGGTCAGGAACAAGTTGAGGTTGGCCTCTCCCGCGGCGGCCATTACCTCACCGAGCACGCGGTTTTGATCCGGGCTCAGGTGGCTTTCCAAAATGTAGATGTAGTCGCTCATCGAAGTGCGCTCTCGAACTTTCTTGCCAGGCCCGCGCCCCAATTCCCACGGTTGTGCTCAGGCGCGGGGATGATGCTTGTTAACCGTGTCCCGCAATCTCGACCGCATGACGTGCGTATAAATCTGGGTAGTCGAGATGTCGGCGTGACCCAGCATGACCTGAACGCTGCGCAGATCCGCTCCACCATCCAGCAGGTGGGTGGCGAAACTGTGGCGCAGCACATGGGGCGTCAGCCCGCGGAAAACCTGCGCTTTGCGTCCGTAGCCGCCGAGCAGCTTCCAAAACCCCTGCCGGGTGAGGCAGCCGCCGCGCGCGGTGACGAACAGGAAGCGGCTGGCGCGGCCTTTGAGGAGCGCCGCGCGGCCCTCCGCCAGATACCGCTCGACGGCGCCGATCGCCTCCCGCCCCACCGGCACCAGGCGCTGTTTGTTTCCCTTGCCGGTTACCCGGACGTAGCCCATGCGGGCGTCCAGGTCGCCGACCCCCACGCGGCATAACTCGGACACCCGGAGCCCACAAGCGTAGAGCAACTCAATCATCGCGCGGTCACGCAGACCGGTGGGGCGAGCCGTGTCCGGGGCTTGGATCAGCTTCTCTATCTCCCCGAGATTGAGGAACTTAGGAATGGTCTGCCACTGCCGTGGCGGATGCAGCTCCTGGGCCGGGTCCCAGTCTATGACGTTTTCCTGAAGTAAAAACCGGAAAAAGCAGCGCAGGGTGGCCATGTGCCGGGCAATCGAACGCTGGCTCAACCGACTGCGAAATAAGCTATCGATATAAAGACGTAGCAACTCCGGCCCGGGGAGTGCAGGCTGACTGCCGGCGAACGCGATAAACCGATCCAGGTCAGCACCATAGGCGCTGATCGAGTTGGCCGACAGACCTCTTTCCACCCGGCAATGGTTGAGAAACTCGACACCGTGGGCTCTGAGACCGGCCGATTGCTCCGCGAGCGCTTCTACCATCGTGCCAATGATACAATAAACCCCTAAATGATTGAAACATAGTTGAAAAAAAGGGCGACCATTGGCGACATCCACCACCAAGAAAGCAGTGATCCGGCGATTCCAGCGGGAGAGCCTCGCGGGATACGTCAATCCCCTGTCTTATCTGCAACCTACTGGCGTTGAACTGCTCAGCGCCGAGGGCCAGATCGTGCATGTTCCCTACGCCGAGATCAAGACCGTCTCGTTCGTGCGCGATTTCCACGCGGCGACTGAGGTGGAGCGCCCGATTTTCCTCAATCGCCCGAAAATGGAGGGACTTTGGGTGCGCTTCACCTTTCAGGATGGGGAAGTAATGGAAGGAGTGATGCCGAACAACCTGCTGGCGGCGGAGCCATACGGATTCAGCGTAGTGCCGCCACACCCTTACAGCGCTCACCAGCGGATGTTTCTGCCGCGGGCGGCGCTACACTCGGTGGAAGTGCTGGGCGTGATCGGCAGTCCGCTGAAACGGCACAAGGAACAGGCCGCGCCCGAAGCGCAGATCGATCTGTTCGGCGAATAACGGCGCGGCGAGCAAGCCAGGCCCGACACAGTTGCACGCGCGTCTGCAAAGGTGATACAGGTCAATAGCGGTATACTCGAGTTTCACACAAGCAACTCTCAAGTTGGAGGATCCATGAAGACGCGTACTATGGTTGCGGCAATGGCCGGGTTGCTGCTGATGGCGCTACCATCCCTGGCCCAGGTCACCACGCTCGAAGGGCACGTGACAGCCCCCGACGGTAAGCCCATGCAAGGGGCTTTAATCCGGATTGAGCGCAAAGACGTGACTGCCACCTACAAGGTCAAGACCGACAAGAAGGGCCATTACCTTTACAGTGGGCTGCCTCTGGGCAGGTACGACGTGGTCTGCGTAATCGACGACAAGGATGTAGACCAAGTCAATGGCGTGCAGACCACCACGCAGAACTATTCTGTCGTGGACTTCAACCTGAAAGCTAAGGTGAACCTGCAAAACGCGGTGGCGGCGGGCACCGTCACCAAAGAGCAGGAGCGCACGATGACGCCGGAGGAAAAGAAGCACATCGAGGAGATGTACAAGAAGAACGCGGAAACGATGAAGAAGCACGCCGCGCTCAACGAAGCGTACACCGCGGGCACGACGGCACTGGACAACAAGCAATACGACGCGGCCATCGAGAGCTTCAACAAGGCAGCGGAACTGGACCCCAAGCAAGGCGCCGTGTGGACCGGTCTGGCGCAGGCTTATACGGGGCGCGCCAAAACCAAGACGGGCGCCGACGCGGACTCCGACCTGCAAAAGAGCGCTGAGAACTGGGCGAAAGCGATTGAACTGAACCCGACGGAAGCCAGCCTTCACAACAACTACGCGCTGGTGCTGGCGCAGTGCAAGAAATTCCCCGATGCGCAGGCCGAACTCGAGAAGGCCGCGACGCTGAACCCGCCCGGCGCCGGGCAGTATTACTACAACCTGGGCGCGCTCGAAGTCAACGCCGGCCAGAACGACGCGGCCAACGAGACGTTCAAGAAGGCGATCACGATCGAGCCGCCGTACCCCGAGGCGTTCTATCAATATGGCCTCACGCTGGTGGCGAAGGCGTCGTACGACAAGGACGGCAAGATCGTCCCCGTGCCCGGAACCGTGGAAGCTTTCCAGAAGTACCTCGATCTGAATCCGACTGGCGGCCACGCACAGGAAGCCAAGGACATGCTGACGACGCTTGGCAGCACGCTCCAGGTTCAGTACAAGAACCCCGACGCCGGCAAGAAGACCAAGAAGACCACGAAGTAGCCGCACCGATAATCCGGGGCAGCGGCGTCGAGCTTCTGCCCCGATCCCAAATGATTCGAGCATTTTTCGTCGAGTTTATTTTTCCCCTGCTGCTGTTCCTCTTCATCCGTTCGTTGCTCGGCAATTTCATTTCCCGCTACCGCACGCCGCCGGCGCCTCGCCAGCCCTTCGCGCCATCGGTGCAGGCCGGGGGCGAATTGAAGAAGGACCCCATCTGCGGCACCTATGTATCGACCGCAGCCAGTGTGACGCGCACCGTGAATGGCGAGGTGGTGCACTTCTGCTCGAAGGCGTGCTGCGACCAATACCCGAAGGCGTGACTTCCGTGCCCCGTGTTGCGCCAGGGACGCGGTTTGAGATATCGTACGAAAACAACGCTGGGCCGCGCGGAGGGTGAGCCGAATTTTTTCGAGCCGGGAGAGAGACGCGTAAGCCATGGGAATCGGGATTCGCATCGAGCATTTACGTAAGGTCTACGATACGCCGCCGCCCTCGGCGGCTGGCGGACGCGGTTTCTCTTTCGGTCCGACGCGCTCCGGCGGGCGGAAGGAGAAGAAGAAGATCGAGGTACTGGCGGTCGACGACGTCTCGCTCGAGATACCGGCCGGCGAGATCTTCGGTCTGCTGGGGCCGAATGGCGCGGGCAAGTCCACGACCATCGGCATCCTCACCACGCGCACGGAACCGACCGGCGGACGCGCCTTCATCGGCGAGTTCGACGTGTGGAAGCAGCAGGTGAAGGCCAAGCGCCTGATCGGCGTGGTGCCGCAGCGGCCGAATCTCGATTTCGCCCTGACCACGCGCGAGGTACTGCTGTTTCATGGCGCCTATTTCGGTCAGAGCGCCCGCGAGCGCGTGCGCCGCGCCGACGAGCAACTCGAGAAGTTCAAGCTGACAGACCGCGCCGACCAGATGGTCCGCGAACTGTCGGGCGGCCTGATGCAGCGGCTCTCGATCGCGCGCGCCATGATGCACGATCCGGAAGTGCTGTTCCTCGACGAGCCTTCGGCGGGTCTCGATCCGCAGACGCGCCTGATGCTTTGGGACATCATTCGGGGCTACGGGAACCTGGGCAAGACCATCGTGCTGACGACGCACTACATGGACGAAGCCGACACGCTGTGCCAGCGCCTGGCGATTATCGACCACGGCAAGATCATCGCCGAGGGCACGCCGCAGGCATTGAAATCGTCGATCCCGGGCGGCTATCTGCTGCGGCTACGGTTTGACCGCGCGACGGAGGAACTTCTGGCCGAGTTGCGCGGGTTGCCGGGCGTGACCGAAGTGAAGTCCGCCGATCCGACCGCAGCCGATGTGTACGCCGACCGCGGCGGCCCGCTGATCGGACCGATCGTCAACGCGGCGCAAGCGGCAGGCATCGAAGTGCGCGACGTGCACATTCAGGAGCCGAGTCTCGAAAACCTGTTTCTACACCACACCGGAAGGAGTCTGCGCGAGTGAATTGGAAAACGTTTTACGCGCTGCTCGCGCGCGACGGTCATGTCGCCCGCCGCAGCTTGGCCATGGTGCTGGTGCAGAATCTGCTGCAGCCACTGCTGTTCACCTTCGTGTTCGGACGCGTGCTCACTTCGGGCGGCATGATGCAGGGCAGCTTCAAGAGCGTGCTGCTGCCGGGGGTGATCGCGATCAGCATGGTGATCGCCGGCATTCAGGCGGTGGCGATGCCGCTGATCACGGAGTTTCAATTCAGCCGCGAGATCGAGGACCGGCTGCTGGCGCCGATCGAGAACGGCTGGATCGCGGTCGAGAAACTCGTCGCCGGCATGATCCAGGCGCTGATGGCCGGCCTGGTGGTGATCCCGGCGGCGTGGCTGACGATGGGTTCGGGCACCAACATCAGCTTCGCGCGCCCGTTCGCGTTCGTGGCGTTCTGCCTGCTGGTGGCGCTGTTCGCCTCCGCCGGCGGGTTGACGCTCGGTTGCAGCGTGGGCGCGACGCAGATCGGCCTGATGTTCAGCATCATTTTGACGCCGATGCTGATGTTCGGCTGCGTCTACTACCCGTGGTCGTTCCTCAAGGCGTTCCCGGGCCTGCAATATGCCGTTCTGCTGAACCCGGTAGTGTACGCGAGCGAAGGCCTGCGCGGGGTGCTGGTGCCAAGCGTCCCGCACATCGCCGGGTGGATCACGGCGACCGTGCTGGCGTTGGCGGATGTGGGGTTGGTGGCGCTGGGGATTCGGAAGTTTAACAAGAAGGCGGTGAGCTGAGGGGGGACACTACTTCGGGTGCGCCTGCCTGATGCAACGAATTATTGCGTCGGGGCTGTCCAGAGGGGACGGCCCACTAAACGCGTTAACGAACCAATTGCAGAATCGCCATATTCCATCCTTCTTGGAGAGGAACCAGGTCCCCCTGGCGCCGTGAAGCCTGCTTACATACTGGCAGAACAGGCAGGACCTCCCATAATTCTCCTTCCAACGAAACGGCACGGCGTCCTTGGGTTTGAGATCGCCGTACAGGGATTGCTCAACGAGGATTGCTCAACGAGGTTGCAGTTGTTAATCAAATAGCCGTATACTCACAAGAATACTATGAGACACAGTGCGAAGCAGAGCCTTCGCAGCGAGTCGTCATCGTATCGGCGCTCGTTCAATCTTGCCATTCATTTCATTTCATTCATCTTGTTGGCCTTAGGCCCATGCGCGCTGCGGGCGCAGAGTAATTGTTCGTTGGGAGGCACGAGCGGCGGCACAAGCTCGGGCTGTGTCCAGGTGACGGTGCCGCCGAACCGCAACTTCGTCGTTCTTGAAGTCGATGAGTGGGCAACCGGTTGGACAGAGGGGAACGCCTGCAGCTACAACCCTGGATTGTGCGCACCCACTTCGGCGACCCTGTCCGTGAGCGGAGCGGGGACTGGGTTCAATTCAACAATAGCCGGGCCGGCGACAACGGGTTTAGAGGGCGGGGAGGAGTGTGTTGGAGATGGGTGCACGGCTTGCTATTCCGAGTTCTCATGGGAGGCGGGCATCTGTTACCAATGGGTCTGCGCGGCAGATGACCCCGATCCCACTCGCTGCCCAGCTTGCTTACAGAAGGCCAATGATAACCTGACCGCTTGCCTGGCGAAGTTGCCGGCAAGTTCTTGGGACATCCCGATAGTGTATGATCACCGCTACCGTAAGGTCCTTCCGCTTTCAGACGGGGCCAAAAAAAATGGTGGAAGTTACACCGTGCAGGTTTCGACGTCTGGGGACGGCTCTAATGCTGGCATAAACGCCACTCTAGTCGGGGACGTTCAATTCACGATGACGCAGACGCCGTCGAGCTTCCGCCCGATGGACGCTTCCGACCCAGCATCCAACTGCCCCGCCCTTGGCCCCGGCAACCAGGCCAGCGACGATTGCCACATCTTCTACCAGTTGGGCATTGTCTGGCCGTCTCAGGGGGAAATGGTCCCCGCGCGTCCCCCGCTCTGGTCCCCGCGCGCGGGCCAGCACCGCCCACCGCTGTCGAGTTCCTCGGGTTCCGCCGCGCTTGCAACAATCGCGCCTTACAGCAGCCGGCGAATATCGGTTCCCGCGCTCGGTGTCCGGCAGGGCGGGACCCAATCTTCCACCCGACCCCGGCCTGCGGCGACCGCCCGAGGGCGCGGAACTGTACCCAGGGACGATGAGTACGGAGATCTGACGACCACATACAATCTCACTCTCTCGCTGCCAACGGCCGCGCCCGGTGCCCCAGCGGCGGCTTGGCTTCCAGGCACGTCGACCAACTATACTCCGCCTGATCGAGATCCCGCGGAGCCGGATTACGTCTTCGATAACGATACAGGGGGCCTCACCGACTCCTATGTAGATCTAAACGGATGGGGCTACACCACAGTGGTCACGTCGCGGGACTTCGGCGGCGTTGCGGAGCTCCGTGCCACGGCCACCGTCCAGGGAATGACCTTCGACGTCAACGTGGTCGACAGCAGCGGAAATCTGGTTAAAGCGCCAACCGATAGCCCGATGCGACTCTGCGGCACCGACTTCGCGCAGCACCCCTACGCCAGCCTGCCGGTGGATCAGGACTGTAATGGCATTGCGGATTCGTGGGAGGGGCAGTATACGAATCCACCCGGCGGGCACCTTGATCCGAACGCGGACAACGAACCCGGCTATACGCCAACATCCCCGAAAGGAGACGGTTGGTCGGTGCATGACGAATATCGGGGCTTCCATTACGTGGCGGATGACGGCGCCACGGTGAAGTGGACATCGACCGATCCGGTGAGCAAGTTTGACGTGTTCTTCTGGGACACTTCGGTCGTTCCGAATCGTCAGCCCAGGAACACGATCTACTCCTTTACTCAGGCGCTCCGAGCGATTCTGTGTTTGCAGGGATCGGCAGACGAAATGGCACAGGGAGCCGGCGCAGCCAATTGCGCGAATGGAGTCAACGAGGCGGATGCCCAACTAGGTATCGGCGCGAATCCGCTTACGTACCTCTATCGACGAGTCAATCCGCAGCAGGCCAATGCAGCGACTCCTGCGGACGCGACCAACGGTGTTGCTCCGTTCAACGCCAATTCCCTGACTGCGCAGGCCGACAGCACCAAGTACCACTACGTCGCCGTCTATAACAGCGTCCTCCAGCCTCCGTGGCTGCTCAATTTACCCGGAGATTACAGCATAGTTGACATTGTAACCGGAACACGGTCGGCGTTTAGCCTGGTGCTCGGGCAGACCCAGAATTTGGGATCGTGCGCGACGTTGGGGACATCTGCTTGTAAAGAGCGGATCGACATTGATACCAAGGCTATCACGACGTTCCTGAGTGACCCGCCTCTAAGGTCTTTCCCCCAGCCAACCCTGCTCGCGGAAGTTGTGGCCCACGAAACCGGACATCTATTTGGCCGGCTCCACACCATTCGTCCGAACTGTTGTGCCTATGGGCCGGCAGCGAGCGAATTCAACTTTACTTTTTCCAACAATAATAAGAGCACTTCGAACACCATCGATTTGCTGTTACAACAACCATACAGATTCAACCGTCTTATGGTACCTCCAGAAAACGTCAAGTCTTCAAGTGGAAAATTTTCATCCCCGACGGAGGGCGGCTCAGGCAAGAAAACTCTAGGGTCTGGCTACTATCCCTCCGGTACGTACCTCTATCCGTATCAGGTCACGAACTCAATCGCGATCGATCAAAATGGCTCGCCCGCAGTCTGGGTCCAGACTCAGCTTCAGAAACTCATGGACTGGGCGCCGTACCTATACCTTCAAACGCCCGCTCAATGGCAGTTTTCCGCCGACGATCTCAGTAAACTTTGCGCAAAGGTCCCATGCAAATGAAAAAACTTACCCTTGTTTTCGCAGGCTGCCTAATGTTGACGTCCAGCGTCCACGGTCAGCCCCAGGCTGGGCATCCGATGGCGGACAACACCGCCAAGATAGCGGTGTCCATCAAGATGGATCGTGATGTCTACTTCCCGGGCGAGCTTTACCAAGCAACTATCGAAGTGACCAATCCCACCAGCGCACCTCTGCTCGTGGAGGCGCCCTTTCAAGAGTACGGGTGCGTCTCTGTGGAGCGGAAGGCGGGAGACAAGTTGATCCCAACACAAGATCCTCGGATGGGTGGCGGATGTCGGGACCACGGGCCCGCGCCAACCATCACCCTGGGCCCCGGCGAGCGGAGGCAGGCGGTGTTGGATGTGTTTGGTTTCAATGGTACCGGATGGCCTTCAGTGACGGCAGGCAGCGGGATGCTGTTCGATCCTGGCGACTATGTCCTGCGGTACGACTACGGGGGGGGAGCCCAGGCGCCGTTCGCGATCGTTGTCCCGAAGCTCGAAGCTGATGCGGTCGCAAGGGTTAGGGACGAAATGTACAGCGACCGGCCAGACCGACGCGACCCACATCCCATTCCGGCCTATGTCCAGGTTATCGCATTCCGCTGGCAAGACGAAAGCTATATTTGCGTGTCCCAGAACTCTATAAACGACTTGTGGCGCCCTAAACCGAGTGAACCTTCTCTCTTGGGGCTGGGGAGCTTTAAACGGGTTGCCACGAGCCAGGACCCAGTAAGCAAGCTCTCAGCGACGGCGGATGCAGACGAGAATCTCACGATCGAGTGGAAAACGTCCTCCGGGCGTCAAGAGAGGTTCTACTACGCGGCTTCATACGTGATGCGGGACGCGCGCGAGCGGGCATACAAACTCATGATCGAGGAACTCAACAAGGACGACTAAGCCGTAAGACTGCCCGATTGATCAGAAGACTGCAAAGGCGAAGACATGTTTCCATCTCGAAGATCCGGTGTGTGTTGCTGGTTGGCGATTTTGTTGGCGGTTCCCGTCGCGACGACGAAGGTGCTTGGCTTCTCGCCGAGCGACGCGGCCAACGTGCGTCCGGCGGCGATCTCTACGGCGGGCTTCAGCATCAGACCGATCAACGCGGCTATGCACGGCGTCAACGGCCGCGAGATTCACCTCGCCGCAGCGGATGCGAAGCCTCTGAGTCTGGCCGGGGGAGACTTCAATCACGATGGTTTCCCGGACTTCGTGGCTGGCTATGTGACCCGCGGCGGCGGGTTACTTGTGTTGCATTTGGCTAATGGGGAAGCCTTTGCCCCGCAGTCCGCGCAATCCATCAGCGGGATCAAGCGTGGCGAATTTCCCGAAGCGTTTGCCGACTCTGCGGCCGTCATTCGAATCCCGGTCGCGCCAGAGATCCTGGAAGTGGGCGACCTCAACGGGGACGGGAATGCCGACATCCTGTTCGCGGCGCTAGGCGATAACAAGTTCTATATCTTGCCCGGCGACGGCGCGGGCAAATTTGGCGGAGCGCGCGCGTTCCCGGTGCCAGGGACCATAACCGCTCTGGCGGCGGGCTCCGTGAATTCCAAGGGCTCCGGTGCCAATCTGGTAGTGGGCGTCAACGGCAGTTCCGGCGCGGCTCTGCTCGTTTATGCCCACTCCCTCGCCGGCTGGCCTGCCTCACCAGCCTCATATTCTCTTGGCGGATCCATCAGCAGCGTCGCTATCGGAGATCTCGATGGCGACCCATACCGGGATGTGGCGATTGTCGCGGGAGGCGGTTTGTACGTTCTCCACGGCGGGTATACGGCACCCGGCGCGATTCTAGACCGGTTGGAGAGGATAGCTTCTCCAGAGCCCGCCACGGCGATCGCCTTGGGTAACTTTACCCACGACCCCAGCCACCCCGCGGAAATCGCGATGTGGGCCACCGATGGCGAGGTGTATGTCATGGCCCCGGAACCATCGAACGTCCGATCGCTTGCTGAACCCGGAGCGCGCCAACGTCGCCGCAGGGCAGGAGCGGTGCTGCGCGCCGGAACCTCAGAGGTGTGGCAACCAGGCCAACTGCGGGGCTGGAGGACGGTCCTTGTCAGTTCGGCGTTGAAGGGCCAGCCGCCACGTAAGCTCCTCACGGCCCGCGTGTCGGGAGGCTCGGCAGATGATTTAGTGATCGCGGGCGAGAAGGGACTTGCCATTTTAGATTCTCGGTCCGCAGTGAATCGATCAGGCAACGGATTGCCAGGAATGGGAACCGTAGAAAACCTTGAAGCAGGCGGTACCCCCATCGCGATTCTGCCTATGCGTGTAAACGTCATGGGCTCCGCTGGGATAATCATGCTCCTGCGAGATAGCGTCGATCCCATGGATGCCTCTCCACAACCCGGTGTGACCTATCACGTCACCGGCCTCGGCGACTCCCAAGCCGGCACGTGCAGTGTGCCGTCCGGCAGTCCCCTTTCTTCGAGCTGCGCGACACTTCGAGCGGCGGTTATAGCCGCAAACGCCAATCCCGGCCAGGATCTGATTGTCTTCGACGTCAACGGGGCGATTACCCTCTCGGTTGTGGGCTTGGATGACAACGCAATGGCCGGCGATCTCGACGTGACGGATGCGTTGACGATAATTGGAAACGGTGTGACAAACACCATCATTCAGGGCGGTCCGAGCGCGGGCAACGGGATCGACAAGGTGTTTTCGTTCAACCCGCTAGGCCTCCAACCGGGATTCCCGGTGAGCATAAGCGGCCTAACCATCCAGTTTGGCACGAACACCGCCACGGACTTTGACGCGGGCGATAACGAGGGCGGGGCGTTCGATTTCGATGCCAGCTCGGTGGACGGGGCCGGTTCCCTGAGCGTCTCAAGCTGTGCCATCCTGCAGAACTCGACGCTAAATGGCGATGGTGGCGGGATCGCCTTGTTCGATGGCGGAACGGTAGCGATTACGAACACGACGATCTCCGGAAACCAGGCGAACATGCAAGGTCCCGACGAGTTTGGAGGCGCGTATGGCTTCTATGGGGGCGGCATCTTCATTGGTGATCCGGGTGTCTACACTGGGACTGTCACCATCGCTAACAGCGTCATCTCCAACAATAGTGCCGTCACCGCGAATCAAGTACCCCCGCTTCAGCAGGGCGGCGGAGTCTACTCTCTGGAGCTCAATGTCGTTATGTACGGCAGTACGATCTCGGGCAACCAAGCAGACAGCGATGGCGGAGGACTTTACGGCGTATTCACCACGGATCAGGGCCCGTCTATTCAAGGCTCGTCAATCACCGGGAACGTTTCCGGCGGTAGCGGAGGCGGGATAGCTGGCATGTTCACCGTCAACAACTCAACAGTCGCGGGCAATACGGCGGCGAACGGCGGTGGTGCTGTCTATTCCGTCGGGACAGGCGCAAGCATCAGCGGCAGCCGAATCGTGGGCAACGCGTCGACCCAAGGAGCATCGGCCATTGATGGCGACCCAACCTTGGAAGCTACGGTCACCGCGAGCGACAACTGGTGGGGATCGAACAGCTCTCCCGCGAGCCAAGTGAACTCTGCGGTCGTCACGTTCGCTCCGTGGCTGGTCATGACGTTGGCGGCGTCGCCGGCCTCTGTCTACAGCGGCGGCTCATCGGCCCTCACCGCGGCGATTAACACGGGCAGCGACGGCAGCACCGGGTTCGCCGTACCGGATGGGACGCCGGTCGGGTTTTCGGGGACGCTCGGCACGGTGAGCCCGGCAAGTGCGACCGCACTGGTTGGTTTGGCGAGGTCCACTTACACCGCTGGATCTACGGCGGGAACAGGGTCCGGGAGTGCGACAATCGATAACCAGACGCTATCTGCGCCCATTGTCATCACTGTTCCCCCGCCGCCGACCTTGAGTTTGGTGAGCCCCGCAAGCGGCGTCCAGGGGACCACCGTGCCGGTGACCTTGACCGGCACTAATTTCGTCGCAGGCTCGACGGTTGTGGTGAGTAACTCGGGGATCACAGTCAGTGGCGTGACCGTCGTCAGCGCTACAGAGATCACCGCAACCCTCACCATCGCGGCCGGTGCGGCATTGGGAGCAGCCAACGTGACCGTTACGACCGGAGGGGGAACCAGCGGCGCGGTAGTCTTCACCGTGAGTCCTGGTCCCGCGCCGCTCGCGATCACG
>PMKM01000096.1 GCA_003157745.1 Bryobacterales bacterium
TGGTCTGAAATCCTGGGACCACTATAAACAAAGGGCCGCAACAGCCTCGATTAACGTCGACTTGCCGGTTCCATTTTCTCCCACAAAAAAGGTGACCGGCCTTTGAATTCTCAGATCGAGTTCGGCTACAAATGGAAGGTTGAACGGGAAATCGAGTTTCGCCGGCATTCGTTCTGGTACCACTTTGACGCCTTGTAAATACGGAACCCGGGTAGCCATGCTAATCAAGATTATCAAAGAACATGGGTCCTCGCAGGAACTGGGATGATACAGCACGGCCGCGCGGGGTCTCAAGACCAGCAACTTATTGAAACACTGTGTCGCCAAAGAGGAGAGACCTTTCGGTGTCATGCTCCTGGCCGTTCTAGTCACGCGAAACCACTTGGTCGTATAGTCGCCAAAGCGGAGACTGATCCACTTCCCGCGGTTGCGAGTGACCTTCGCTTCCGCGAAACTGACGAGGCCACAAGGTGGCAGATGTCGGGCGCGATCGGAAGGCACAGCAGATGGGGAGCAGATCGACGGCACCAGCGATGTCGTTCCGGACGGAGGCGGAAGAAAAAGCGGGGGCAAGCGGAACCGCCTGTCCCCAGAGGGGAGTCCGGAAGTTTAGAACAGAATCTTTAAAGCTACTTGACCGATTCGTGGATCGGCGGCACCGGTGATGCTGCCGAATCCACCGGAGGAGAGAGTGGTTGTCGGGTCAGAGAAGTTGGCGCGGTTGAGCACGTTGAAGAACTCGCCGCGCAACTGGATTTTCACGTGCTCGCCGATCACGACGCTGGGGAACAGGCCGACGTCCCAGGTCATCATGTCGGGACCGGACACCGCGCCCTTGCCGCAGTTCCCGATGCTGGCGATGTAAGGCGAAGCCACGGTGGCCGAAGGCGGCTGCGTGAAGGAACTCTGCCCGAACAGAGCTTTGCCAAATCCTGAAGAAGTCTTGACGAACTTGTGATAGCGGCCTTGTCGCGGTATGGCTCCGGCTCGTATCTACAGAATGCTGCGGCAGTTATGCTGGATTGTAGGATCCCTGGCGACGGGCCTAGGGAGCTTGAAGGTGCTTGACTGAACAGTCGATCCTGGCGATAATGAGCCAACCAGATCCGGGAATCCGCGATTTGTCGAATCACTTGCGAATGGCCAGCCGCTCATTTGAATTGCGCGCGCACGAAGTCCATGTCTGGACGCTCGACGGCAGCGCGTCGAAGGTCGCAGCCGCGAGGTTCGACCCGCTGCTCTCTCCCGATGAAAAGGAACGCGCGATGCGGTTCCGCTTCGACCACCTGCGGCACTCGTTTGTCGTGACGCGCGGGGTGCTGCGTTGCCTGCTCGCGCGGTATCTGAATCTTCATCCGGCGGAGATACGGTTTGCATACGGCGAAAAAGGGAAACCGGCTCTTGCGTCGGCCGCCGATATCGAGTTCAACGCGACGCATTCCCATGGCTCGGCCCTGTTTGCGTTTGCGAAGGGCTGCCGCGTCGGCGTCGATCTGGAAGCGGTGCGCCCGACAGCCGGCGCCCAGGATATCGCCGATCGGTTCTTTTGCCCGGAAGAAGCCGCGGAAATCCGGTCGCTTCCGCCGGGCGAGCGGGAGCGCGCCTTCTTCCGCTGCTGGACTCGCAAGGAGGCATATATCAAAGCGATTGGCGACGGACTGTCCGCGGCGCTGGACGGGTTTCGCGTGACAGTGCAACCGGGCGAGCCTGCGCGTCTGGTCCACATCGCGCAAGACACCGTCGCTGCCCAGGCGTGGACGCTCGATGACCTCGCCCCGTCCGCGGAGTTTGCAGCGGCGCTCGCGTATCGTGATCGACGCCGCTCGCTCTCTACTTTCGCCATCGATGACGCCGCCCGGTTGCTCGACGCACCATAGGCGTGGCGTTCTCGTATCGACGATCATCCTCGCCGCGCAGTCGCGGCGCTAACCCCAATCCTGTTCGCTTAACGATCCGGATTCGTTTGGAGACGTCGATGCGGCGGGTGCGCTGGCGCTTCCGGGGCCGCAGGTTGTAGTTGCTCATCTTGCGCTTGACTCCGCGGAAATCGACCCGGCTCCTGCTGGAGACGACGCGCTCTTGGCGGATCTCCCGCAGGATTGCCTCATGCAGGGTTTTCCGGTGCCGAGGGGGGAATAGCGGCATAGCGGGCCATCCGCCTCTGGACCACGCGCACGGAATGCAGGAAGGAGAGCCGGTCGGGATCTTCGTCGGTCTGGAGAGCGGCTTCATGCATCAGGCCGCGGATGGCGTAGTGGGCCATGAGCAGGCCCCAGAACTCCTGTTTCACCAACTCCGGCGTCTTGCTGCGCAGCACGATCTGGGCGCCGCGCAGATGCGTCTTGAGCTCGTCCAGGGCGGTTTCTATCTCCCGGCGCTCGTGGTAGAGGGCCGCCAGTTCTTTGGCCAGGGCCTGGGTGGGGTCCAGAATGGTGGTGATCAACCGGTAGATCGGCTCAGCATCCTTGACGTCCTTCAGGCGATAGTCGATCACGCGGACCACAATCCCCTTGCGCTGGTTCCGGCGATCCGAAGTCGAGGCGTAAATGCGGCTGAGATAGGAGCCGTCTGGCAGCCGCTGATCCACGTCCAGACGCGCATTCTGGCGGGTGCGCCACAGCAAGTCCGCTCCCGTGTGCGCCGCCCTCCGCCAGAGTTTGTAGCTGGGAAAGAAGCGGTCCGCCAGGCACAGCATGCCCTTGCGGAGTTCGGGCACGACGTCCTGAGCCAGTGTGATCTCGTCGGTACGATACTTGCTCATGCGTGCGGCCCACAATACATGAGTCCCGTTTTCCAACAGCGCCACGAAGCGAATCTTCGGGAAAGCGCTGGAGCCGCGACTGGCGCCGGGCCGTCCAAAAGCCTTTTCGTTTTCGATGGTATCGGCGGTGTCCAACGTGCTGCCGTCCAGGCTGATCAACCGCCACTCCCGATACCACGCCCCTTTGGTCCGCTTCTCCGCGATGGGGGCCACGATAGCCGCACAAAGCCTCCGCAGCGGTTCGGGCCCCAGCCGGCTGCGGGCCTGCGAGATGCCCGACTTGCCGGCCACCTTCACGACGACTGAGGGATCCAGCAGCCACTGCACGCCTTCCAGCAGACAGCGCAATACCTCGCGGTAGGAAGAGCGCATGTATAGCGCCAGCGCGATGACGTAATAGACAACCACGGGAGCCGGCAGATCGCGATCGCGGACGCTGGCGCGTCCAGTCTCCTCCAAAACGGCGTCTACCTTCTCTCGCGGGAAGAACTTCGCAACAACACCCAGGCTGATGTAGTCCGCGATGCGGCTGCCAACAGGTAACGATGCGACGGCACGGGCCATTCCGGGGGCCTCCCGCCCCAAACAGAACAGCACAGAAATGTTGTTAAGTGAACAGTATTGGGCTAAACAGGATTTAGCGGCATCCGCCGATTATGTCGATAAGATGGAGTGTGCGCCGCGCGGGTTCTTGAGCCGACGGGCTGGGCCTCCGGGGCGGCACCCTCAATGACATGTCATCGGCGCTTCCGAGTCCGANNGATAGCTATACAGGATTTAACGGCGTCCGCCGATTATGTCGATCGGGGCAGTGTGTGCTGCGCGGGTTCTCGAGGCGGCAGGCTGGGCCTCCGAGGCGGCACCCTCGAAGACGCCGGGCGTCCCATTTGACAAGTCCGTCGTTTTCAATCCAATCGTTGACCGGCCCTGCGGGCAAGGAACACGGCTCCAACCCAATACTCTTCACTTAACGACATTTATGTTCTATTGTGTTCTGGAACGGAGCATTGTTTCCGGAATATGGC
>PMKM01000065.1 GCA_003157745.1 Bryobacterales bacterium
TCGAATCTCCATCTTACGCGATTGTGACAATACGAAGCGAGCTGCGCGCTAGGCGCCGCTGCCCGCCGCGGCCGGAGCGTTCTTCCGGCTCTGGAAGCACTCGCGGCAATACACCGGGCGCCCCTGCGTCGGCTTGAACGGCACCGTGGTTTCGCGCCCGCACTGCGAGCACGCCGTGTGCGTTTCGCTCTTGGCGAAGCCGGATCCCGATCCGCCCTGCCGCTTGGTCTTGCAACCCTTGCAGCGCTTGGGCTCGTTCTTGAAATTCTTGTCGTGGTAGAAGTGCTGTTCACCCGCCGTGAACACGAAGTCCGCTCCGCAGTCCACGCACTTGAGAACGCGATCCTGAAATTCCGCCATAGCTGGCCCCCGTTTGCGACCTTGACGAATGTTATTTGGAAAAGGCGGCGCGGACTTGCATCTGCGCCGCCTCCCGGTTACTCCACGTCCCGGCGAGTTTTCTTCCGGTTCCGCTTTCGGGCCAGCGCTTGCTTGACCCGCGCCTTCTCACCCGGTTTCAGGTAAAAAGAGTGCCGTTTCACTTCTTTAATGATGTCTTCCTGCTGCACCTTACGCTTGAAGCGGCGTAACGCATTCTCCAGCGTTTCGCCGTCTTGTAGCTTTACTTCAGCCAATCTAAAAACACCTCCCAACTACACCAAAAAATTCNNTTGAGCGCCAATGTCAAGTCCAAAATTTGTCCAGATCCGGCGGCGGCTCGGTCCGGATCGATGAAGCGTTTTCTTTTCATAAACTTATACTGATATGGAAAATGTCCTCGCCATCGTGCTGGTGGGCGGTGTCGGCCAGCGTCTCAACCCGCTGACCAAGGAAACCGCCAAACCCGCGGTCCCCTTCGGCGGCGTCTATCGCATCATCGATTTCACCCTCTCTAACTGTATCAACTCGGGTGCCCGCCGCATTCTCGTGCTGGCCCAGTATAAGGCGCTCGACCTGATTCGCCACGTGCGCGATGGCTGGAACATTCTCTCGCCCGAACTGGGCGAGTACATCGAAGTGCTGCCGCCCATGAAGCGCGTCCACTCCGATTGGTACCAGGGCACGGCCGACGCCGTGTTTCAGAATTTTCAAAGCATCGAAGCCGAAGCTCCCGAGCTCACCCTCATCCTCGCCGGCGATCATATCTATAAGATGAATTACCGCGAGATGCTCGAATGCCACCGGCAGAATCGCGCCGACGTCACCATCGCCACCTTGCAGGTCGCTCCGGAAGAGGCGAGCCGCTATGGCATCGCCGAAATCGACGCTTCCCACCGCATCGTCGGCTTCGAGGAGAAACCGAAGCACGACCACGCCAAGCGCTCGCGTTTCGATCGCTCCATGGTGAGCGCCTCGATGGGGATTTACGTTTTCGATACCAACGTACTCTTGCAGGCCCTGCACGAGGACGCCGAGGAACCTGGCTCCGGTCACGATTTCGGCCACGATGTGCTCCCGCGCCTGTTGCAGCGGCACCGCGTCATGGCATACGATTTTCGCGACATGAACGCCAAGCAGGTCCGCTACTGGCGCGACGTCGGCACCCTCGACGCCTACTACGAAGCCAACATGGACCTGGTCGACGTCGAGCCGCTGTTCAACCTCTACGACCGCCGCTGGCCCATCCGCACCAGCCTGACCCAGCAGCCGCCCGCCAAGTTCGTCTTCGCCCAGGAAGGCCGCCGCATGGGCGTGGCCATGGATTCCATCGTCAGCGCCGGTTGCATCGTTTCCGGCGGACGCGTGCTGCGCAGCGTGCTCTCGCCCGGCGTCCGTGTCAACAGTTATTGCGAGGTCGAGTTTTCCATTCTGCTGCCCAATACCGAAATCGGCCGCTGGAGCCGCCTGCGCCGCACCATCGTGAATACCGGCGTCAGGATTCCCGAATCGAGCACCATCGGCTTCGACCTGGAAGCCGACCGCGCCAAGGGTTACACTGTTACCGAAGGCGGCGTGGTGGTGGTCGCATGAGGCAATGTGACCCCCGGTGCCCCAGGCCCGAATACAAAGTGGGGCAGGCGCTTTCGCCTGCCAACCCGTGACCTGGCCTATCCAGGATCGCTTCTGAGCTTCTAATATATGATCGTCTTCACCTATAACTCCGTCCCGCCGGCGCAACCCTCCAGCAGAAAGGCCTTCCCGCAATGATAAAACTAGTCCTGCTGCGCCACGGCGAAAGCACGTGGAACAAAGAGAATCGCTTCACCGGTTGGACCGACGTCGACCTGTCCGACAAGGGCCGCCAGGAAGCCCGCGATGCCGGCACCGTATTGAAGGCCGGCGGCTACGTCTTCGACGTGGCCTACACGTCCGTGCTCAAGCGCGCCATCCGCACCCTCTGGAGCACGCTCGACGAACTGGACCTGATGTGGATCCCGGTTCACCGCTCCTGGCGTCTCAACGAGCGCCACTACGGCGCTCTGCAAGGTTTGAACAAAGCCGAGACTGCCGCCAAGTATGGCGATGCGCAAGTCAAGATCTGGCGCCGCAGCTACGACGTTCCGCCGCCCGTGCTCACGCCCGACGACCCGCGTTTCCCCGGCCACGACCCGCGCTACAAGAGCCTCACTCCCGCTGAACTGCCGCTCACCGAGTGTTTGAAGGATACCGTCGCGCGTTTCCTGCCGCTCTGGCACGATACCATCGCGCCCTCCATCCGCGCCGGTCAGAAGGTGATCATCGCCGCTCACGGCAACAGCCTGCGCGCCCTCGTCATGTATCTCGACAACGTCTCGGAAGCCAACATCGTCGAGCTGAACATCCCGACCGGCATGCCGCTGGTCTACGAGCTCGACGACAACCTGAAGCCGCTTAACCGCTACTACCTCGGCGATCCCGGGAAGGTGAAAGCCGCCATGGACGCCGTCGCCGCGCAAGGCAAATCAAAATGAGGTGGGGCACGTCCCCGACCTGCCAACATAGTGGGGCAGGCGCTTCCGCCTGCCAACCCCTAGCCCCGAGCTGTGTAACCTGCGCGCGGGCCGTGTTCCCGCCCCACCATGCGATAATCACACTTTAATGAACTGGTTCCGGGTTCGTGTGCCAGCCTCCAGCGCCAATCTGGGAGCGGGTTTCGACGCGTTGGGGATGGCCCTTGGCGTTTATCTGACATGTCGCTTCCGTCCCAGCGCCTCGCTCTCTATTCGCGCCGAAGGCCGCGACGCCGCTTCCATCTCGACCGGCGCCGATAACCTTATCTGGCAGACCGCCGTCTCCGTGGCCGAGGGCCGCGGCGCGTCCATGCCGCCCATCGAACTCGAAATCTTCAACGACATTCCGCTCGGCAAGGGCATGGGCTCGAGCGCCGCCGCGCTCACCGCCGGCGTGGTCATCGCCGACCGCCTGCTCGGTTTCGGCTGGAAGCCGCTGCGCATTTTGGACGAAGCCGCGCGCCTCGAGGGTCATCCCGATAACGTGGCCGCCTGCACGCTCGGCTCCATTGTCGCCAGCGCCATCGATGGCGGCGGCGTGGCCCACGCCGTGCGCCTGGACCTTTCGCCGCGCTTCGGCGTCGGTGTCGTCGTGCCGGATTTCGATCTGCCCACCGCCAAGGCCCGCTCCGTGCTCCCCGCCAGTTACAGCCGCGCCGACGCCGTCTTCAACGTGCAGCGCGCCGCCCTCCTGGTCGCCGCCCTCGCCGCCGGCGTCACCTCCGCCTTTCCCGCCGCGCTCGAAGACCGCTTCCATCAGCCCTATCGCATACCGCTCGTCCCCGGCCTCGACGAGATTCTCAAACTGCGCGCCCCCGGCCTGCTCGGCTGCACGCTCAGCGGCGCCGGCCCCTCCATCCTGGTCTTCTATGAACGCGGCTGCCAGGACGTCTGCGGCCTGGTCCAGCAGATCTTCCGCCTGCATAACCACGCGAGCGAAATCCTGCTGGCCGGCATCGCCGACCACGGCTTCGAGGTGGTGGAGGAGGCGGAGGCGGGGCAATAACCGCGCTTAGTCATTCGGAGCCTGATACACTGGGCAACGCTATGTTCGCACTCCTTTCTCCCTCGGATTGGGCCGCGGTTGTTGTTGCCGTAGCCTCAGTAGTGGCCGCTGTGGCAACAGTGGTTTATGTCAAGCTCACCAGGAAGCTGTGGGAAGCGACAAACGCCACTGTCGAGCTGACCCGCCAAATGATGAAGCGGAGTGAGGAGCCACTGTGCGCTGTTTCAGCACTATCGGCCTCCTTCAACGCCGGCACGCTTTGCCTCGACTTTGAGCTGAAGAACGCTGGCAGTTCCCCCCCTCCACGACGTCTACCTCGTAACGAGCTGGAAGGGCTTTGATGGCGCCCTACCAAACCAAGTCACGTTTGGCGACGAGGTAATCGGGATTCTTCTCCCCGGCGAGGCCGCGCGTCGGACCCATCGCAAGAGCATCGTCGCAAGGGGGCTGTATGAGCACGGCTTCACGAATGGACTGCTCCACGTCGGCTTCTGGGTCCGGTACGAGGGGCGCCTGCCGGGGCAGCGTGCTCATGTTCTCCTGGCGGTGTTCGACGGGACGATATTCAAGCGGCGGAAGTCGCTCACCGTCAAGTTGGGAGATCACTTGTTCAATCGACCCTACAATCTTCTCGATGACGTGAGTTCGATCGTTCCAGGCGAAACGAATCAGCCTCCCGCGCGGGATTAGTCGTCACAGGTCCTCGGGACGCAGCCCGGCGTCTTTTCCGATCTTGGCCAGCGCCGCCGGGCCGACCTCTTCGCCGTCGTGAAAGCAGAAGGTGAAATTGCGCCATCCGGGGCGCTGCAATTTGCGGTGAGATCCGACCCGGCTCTTTAGCGTCCAACCGAGGCGCTGAAGCGCTGCGTACACCCGCCTGGCTTTGGTCGCGTGCCAGACGCTCATGCGGCAAAGAGCGTCTTGAGCGGTTCCGGTACGTCTTCGCCGCTCTCGATCATGTCGGCCAGGACTTGCAGGGCAATCGCCTTGACCTTTCGGATCGCCTCGTCTTTGGTGGCACCGTAGGCCATCACGCCTGGCAGGGCCGGCACCGATGCCAGTATCCGCCCATCTTCCTCGGGTTCGGTCTCGACAACAATCGGCTGCATCTACACCACCGCCGTATTCATTCTAGCCGAACGGCCGGCTGTGTGGATGCGGCATACCACCGAATCCCGCGACGCCCGCGCTCTATTTCGGCAGCTCGGCTCTGCCAGTCACATTGAACTTACCGGTCTGAACCGTGCTTGCCTCCTGCGGCTGCGCACCACCGAGTGAGACCGTGTATTCGCCCGGCACGATCACGCGGTTGCCCTTTTCGTCCACCTGGCCCAGCGAGCGCGGGTCGATTGTCAGGCTGACGTGGGCCGACTGGCCCAACCCCAAATGCACGCGCTTGAATCCCGCCAGCACCCGCAGCGGAGTCTCGAACGCCTTGGGCTGCGTCAGGTAGAGTTCCACGACTTCGTCTCCCACCACCCCGCCCGTGTTCTTCACGTCGCCTTCCACCGTGACCGCATCCCCGGCTTTCACCGTCGATGACGCAATCTTCAGGTCACTGTATGCGAAGCGCGTGTAACTGAGTCCGAAGCCGAATCCATAAAGCGGCTTGTCGGCGAGATAGCGATAAGTCCGGCCGCGCATCGAGTATTCCTCAAACGGCGGGACCTGTTTCAAGGACGCATAGAAAGTCAGTGGAAGCCGCCCGGCGGGATTGTTGTCGCCGGCCAACGTCTCGGCGATTGCGGTACCGCCCTCCTCGCCCGGATACCAGGCTTCGAGAATCGCGGCGGCATTCCGCTGCGCCCAGTTGACGGCCAGCGCGCTGCCGTTCTGCAGTACGACAACGAGCGGCTTTCCGGTCGCGGCCAGCGCCTTCAACAGGTCTTCCTGCGACTGGGGCAAATCGATCGTAGTGCGATCGCCGCCGCTGAACCCGGCCAGCTTCACGGGCATCTCTTCGCCCTCGAGCGAGGGCGAAAGACCCACGAACGCGATCGTCGCCTCCGACTGTTTCGCCGCCTCCACTGCCTCGTTGCGCAGCACAGCCGCCGGAGCCTGCCAGGTAAGATCGATGCCGGCGCTTCCCGTCTTATGTAAGTACTCGAGACGGATCGGGTGTGACTCGGTATTGTTGAACGTAACAGCCGCGTCGATCACCTGACCTCGCTCGCCGGTAGTCTCACCGCGGCTTTCGACCAGCAGCTTCCCGTCCAGGTACAACCGGTAGCCTTCCGCATTCTCGCAGGCATAGCAGTAGTTCACGCGCACACCCAGTTTGTACTCGCCGGGCGCCGGCGGAGTGAAGCTGCCGCTCCAGCGCACCGAGTAGTTATTGCGCTGCAGGCCGTCGATTGGAACGACTTTGTCCCAATTGAAATTGACGTTACGGTCGACCCGCGTGAGGATAGGCGTGCCACCGAAGTCAGTCGAGTTGAAGTACTCGCCGGTAAGTCCATTGCCCGGGCCGCTGGCAGGATGAAGCGCCGTATGCTCGATCGGCATCGCGAAGCCCTCGACCAGGGTTGAACCCTGCGCATAAGTCACTTTGGCGGAGGAAAACCGCTTCTCGATTCCGTCCAGCGGATAGACCGGCGCAGGCGGCGGCCCGTTGTAGTTGCCTTGCAGGGACTGCACCAGCTCCGCCGTGGGACCCACCACGGCGATGCGCGCGATCCCGGCTTTGAGAGGTAGCGCGCGATCCTGGTTCTTCAGCAGCACGATCGATTCGCGTGCCGCGCGCAGCGAGAGTTGCCTGTGCTCGGGCGAGTTGATCTCACTCCTGGCAATACGCCCGTAGGCGAAACTGGTCGGCGGGTCGAACATGCCCAGCTTGAATCGCGCCCGGAAGAGGCGGCGCACCGCGGTGTCGATTTCGGATTCCTTGATCAAGCCCTGATGAACCGCGTCGACCAGCGCCGGGAACGCCTGCCCCGTCCCGAAACCGCATTCGAGATCGGTGCCCGCTCTTACGGCGGCAACTGCCGCGTGGGCCGCGTCCGGAGAGTAGTGGTGTCCCGTGTTTATGTCGGCGACGGCGGCGCAGTCGCTGACGACGTAGCCGTCGAATTTCCACGCCTCCCGCAGATGATCGCCGAGCAGCATGGCGCTGGCGCAGGCGGGCGTTCCGTCAATCGCGTTATAGGCGCACATCGCGGACTGGGCGTGCGCCTCGGTCACCGCGGCGCGAAAGGCGGGTACGTAAGTGTCTTCAAGATCGTGCGGCGAGACGTCCACGTTGAAGCCGTGCCGCAGCGGCTCGGGGCCGCTGTGCACCGCGTAGTGCTTGGGAGTCGAGACCACGCGGAAATGTCGCGGATCGTTTCCCTGCATGCCGGTGACGAAGGCCACTCCCATGCGGCCCGTCAGGAAAGGGTCTTCGCCATAAGTCTCCTGGCCCCGTCCCCAGCGGGGGTCGCGAAAAATGTTGATGTTCGGCGCCCAGAACGTAAGCCCGAAGAACATTTCGCGATGTTCGTCGCGCATGGCCTCGTTGTACTTGGCGCGCGCTTCCGTCGAGATCGTCTCGCCCATCCTGTGGACCAGGTCCGTGTCCCAAGTCGCGGCCATCCCGATCACTTGCGGGAAGTTGGTCGCGTAGCCGGCAAAGGCGACCCCGTGCAGGCCCTCGTTCCACCAGTCGTACTTCGGAACGCCAAGCCGCTCGATGGCGGCCGCATGGTCCCGCATCTGCGAGACCTTCTCTTCGAGCGTCATGCGGCCGACAAGGTCGCTAACGCGCTGTTCGAGCGGCAACGCCGCATTCATATACCCGGCCGGGGCCGTTGCCGCCCGCTGGGCGAGAACGGGAAATGCGAGCGCGAGGCCGGCTAGAAGTCCGAGCGCACCGCTCACGAGACGAACGCGCAAATGAAGCATGGGGATTGTCAACTCCTATACAGGACGATTCTTACAATATGTACCACCATGCTCGTCTCGCCTCGACACCGGTCGCCTCTCCCGCTTGCGCCGCTGCGCCTCGTTCTGATATAACCGCATAATCCCGCGACGAATGGGTTCGTCCGATATGCCGGAAAAACGGAAAACGCCCGCCGCCAGAGCCGGCGAGAAGCGGATCGCGAAGCCGCCCGCCGCAGCCTCTCCCGCGCTCGACGCCCGTCAGCAACTCAGCGCCTTCGAGGCCGCCATGAAGCGCTTCCACGAGGGCCGCCTGGCGGAAGCCGGCGGCCTGTTCTCGATCGCCGCCGCCGGCCCCGAAAGCGACGTGGCCAACGGCGCCCGCCTCCGCATGGCGATCTGCGACCACCGGCTCCGGCAGGAGACCGTCGAGCCCGCCTCCGCCGACGAGTATTACAACTATGGCGTGGCGCTCATCAATACGCGCAAGCTGGCTGCGGCGCGCGAGAATCTGGAAAGGGCCCTCGCCCTGACTCCGCAGGCCGATCACGTTCACTACGCCCTCGCGCTGGCGCAGGCTCTCGGCGGCGATATCGACTCCGCCCGCAACCACCTCGCGCGCGCCATCGAACTCGAACCCCGCAATCGCCTCATCGCGCGCCAGGATGCCGATTTCGCGCCACTGGCCAGGCACCCCATGTTCAGCGCGCTGCTCTATCCTGAAAGAAGAGGCTGGTAGCGCGGCGTCTTGATCGCGCGCACTTATCCCGATGAATATGAAACCACCGTTGCGCGTGGTCGCCATCGGCGGCGGAACCGGTCTATCGGCATTGCTCGGAGGCTTGAAGCGGTACACCCTTCCGGGCGGCCCGCCGCATCCACTCGTCGATATCACCGCCGTCGTTACCGTCACCGACGATGGCGGATCGAGCGGCCGTTTGCGCCGCGAATTCGACGTCCTGCCGCCCGGCGATATCCGCAACTGCATGGTGGCGCTCAGCGACGATTCCGGCCTGCTTGGCCGCCTCTTCCAGTACCGCTTTTCGACCGGCCGCGGCCTCAAGGGCCACAGCTTCGGCAACCTCTTTCTCACCGCGTTGACCCATGTCATGGGCGAGTTCCCCGATGCCGTCCGCGCCTCCTCGGAAGTGCTCAAAATCGGCGGCCGCATTTTTCCCTCCACCGACTCGAACGTTTCGCTCGAGGCCGTCCTCGCCGATGGCACCCGCATCTCCGGCGAAACCCGCATCAGCCGCAGCCGCCAGCGAATCCGCATCGTGCGTCTGCTGCCGCGCCGCGCGCGCCCGCTCGCCGCCACCCTCCGCGCCATCGCCGATGCCGACCTGATCACCCTCGGCCCCGGTTCGCTCTTCACCAGCGTCATCCCCAACCTGCTCGTCGAAGGCATCCCCGCCGCCATTCGCCGTTCCCGCGCCGTCAAGGCCTGCTTCGTCAACCTGATGTGGCAGCCCGGCGAAACCATGGACTTCACCGCAGCCGACCACATCCGCGCCATCCGTCGCCACGCCGGCGGCAAGCTGCTCGATTACGCCGTCGTCAACTCCCGCCCCATCCCTCCCGCCATGAAGAAGCGCTACGCGCGCCAGGCCGCTTCGCCGGTCCCGAACGACCTCGACGCCCTGGCCAAGCTGGGCCTTAAAGTAATCGCCGCCGATCTCGCCCAGCTCACCGGCAAGGTCCGCCACGATCCCGCCGCCACTGCCGCCGTGGTCGTCAAACTGGCCCAGGAAGGCAGAAGGCGCCGCCACGCCGTCGGCTGAGCCTGCACAACCAACCGATGGCCGGGCGATCCGGTGCCGTCCCGCCGCCCGTTCCGCCGGGGCCTGCTCCCCCCCCCAAGCGCGGGAATCTCACTCAGGGATCCACCCAAGTACCGTCAACAGTGGTAGTTAACGTTATCGAAAATCATTAGTTTTATTGGCGATTTGACAGCATTTCTTCAAATTTCGATTCCAGATATACTGCTCTAATGGTAAGCTAGGCTGGATAGACTAAGGTGACCCTGTGTACTGTCGGCATTGTGGCGATGAAATCGGCGCATCGCGGCTCCTAACGGACACAGCGTTTTGTTGCGACGCACACCGCCAGGAGCACCGTGAACGGCCCGGAAAGTTATCGAGCCAAACCAGACCTATCGGTGCGCCTGCGCTGCCTGCCGCACCATCGCTCCCCGCGCCCCAGTCGAAACCCGTTTCCGTCAGGAAGCCCCGTTTCAGATTCCACACACTGGAGAAGCTGTCAGCCAGGCTGGTAGTTTCCGAGACCTCTTTGCCTCCCGCGCTGGCGGCGCTGGCAAGTTCCCCGCCGCCGCCCGCCGCAGCCATGCCGCTGGCGGCAGCCGTTACCGAACGCTGGTTGGCGCCGGCCGTGCGCGGCCGTTTGGTCATGTGCCAACCGGAGCCGGAATTGCCCGTCTTCGCTGTCGGCCTCTGCGCTTCGCGGCCGGCTGCCGGAGGTGCGGAAAGAGTGTGGAAGCGCATTCCTGTTGCCGCCCCCGTGGAGCGCGTGGCCGCAGCGCGCTCGACCGGCATCCGCCTCGTCGCCCGCCCGGCTACGCCTGAGCCGGAGTTGCCCGCTTTCGCCCTTGCTCTGTGCGCTTCGGGGCCTGTCCAATGCGCCGCCATCGAGGAAGCCTGGTCGACGCTTCCTGCCGCCGCCCCGGTCGAGAGGCTCTGCGTTGCGCGCACCGCCGCTTGCCTTGCCCTCCCATTCGCCACCATCGAGCCCACGCTGGACTGCCTCACCATGGCCGACCCGGCGTCTAATGCCGTCCCGGATTCCGGCCGCGCCATCCCGCAGCCGCAAACTGGCGAACCCGCCCTCAGCGCGGCTGGCCCTATCGCGAATTTCGTCATTTCTCCGCCCGTGGCACACCAGCCCGGATATCGCGGATATTTTCCGAGCGGACCACAACGGGAGGCGCCGGCGTTGCCGGAAGCCCTGAGCGCCCGTTCCCTGGCCACGCCCGTGTCTGGCCGGGTCCCCGCCAAATCGCCCATGCGCTTACCGCATATGGATGGCGGACCCGCGCCGAGCAAAGGACTGCCGTCGGCACCATTTGTTAACCCTGCCGCGCCCCCTGCCCAGGAGAAGGCCATGCCCAGGCAAATCCAGCAAGTGCCCGTTGCTACCGTAACTCTCCATCAGCCGAAAGCTCCCGAACCGGCCAAATTTGCCGCGTTGCCGCTGGCCGAACTCATGCCGCTCGAGTACTTCTGCTCGCGTGGCCAGCGCGCCCATCCGCATGGTGTGGGCTGGATCATCCCGTCGCTCGCGGCGACCGCTCCCCGCTTCACCTCTCCGCTGATGATCGAACGCGTGGAATCTCTGCCCGCTACGCCTGCCTCGCGGCGCAAGAGGCCCGCTTTCGCCGAGATCTTCACTCTTCCCGAAGCCGCCAGCGCGCGCTCCAACAAGCTGCGCGAGTGGAGCAAGCTCATCGCCGCGTGTTTGGTCATCGGCGCCATGATTTGGTATGGGTCGAGCTTCCTGCGCTCCGACCACGACTCCGGCGCCGGCCAGACCCTGGTCGCCGAAGAAGCCCATGGGCTCCAGGCCAACCCCGTCGAGAGCGGATCCGGCGTCTTCCACCGCGTGCGCTCCGCCGTTTCCCGCCGCGCCGAGGTCCATCTCAACGACGGTTTCCAGAAGGGCATGGCGGCCTGGGGCGCTACCGCGCAGACTATGGCGCCCGGTTGGGTCCGTCATCTTCCCGATGGCTATGTCACTCCCGGTAAGCTGGCCCTCTATCGGCCCACGCGCACCTACACCGATTATCGCTTCGAGTTCTTCGGCCAGATCGAATCGAAGAGTATGGACTGGGCCGTCCGCGCCAGTGACGAATCCAATTATTACGCCATGAAGTTCGCCGCCGATGGCCCCGGTCCGCGCGCCGTCGTCAGCATGGTTCACTACCCCGTCGTCGCCGGTCAAAAGGGCCCGCGCGTGGTCACTCCTTTGAGTATCATGATCCACGAGCATACCCCCTACCACGTCGAAGTCGATGTGCAGGGCGACCGCGTTACCACCTCCATCGAGGGTGAACAGGTCGACAGTTTCACCGACGCAACGCTCGCTCGCGGCGGCGTCGGCTTCTTCACCGAAGCCGGCGAACAGGCGCGCTTGTATTGGGTAAAGGTCTCCAGGAACGAAGACTGGCTGGGACGGGTCTGCGCTTTCCTGAGCGGCGGCGGGTCCAGCACCGCCCAGTTGTTGCCCCCAGCCGGTACCATGCCCCGACCCGATTCCGGCAGTCCGGATTCCACCAACCACTTTGTCCTGGCGGCTGGTTTTGGCTTCATGCGCCGCAATGTGTTTCGCAGGATCTCGGATCACCGGAGGTTTTCATTATGGCGTTCTTAACCGGTTCGGAGTCTGGTTTGGGGTCTTTTCTCGACCCGGTGACCTCCATCGATCACGGCACCAAGCAACCCGATCATGGTAATAAGACTCTCTCCCGCGCCGTGGCGCTTCATCTCGAGGGCAAACGCGAAGCGGCCGCCCGCGTCCTGAGCAAGGCCATCGAGGCCGGCGAGAACGATCCCGCTCTTTACGCCGCCCTCGGCCACGTGCAATTCGAGTTGCGCGATTTCGAGCACGCCGGCGCCAGCTACCGTTCCCTGCTCGATCTCGATCCCAATCATCGCACCGCCTACTACAACCTGGGCGTCTGCCTGGGCAACGCCCAGCAATGGAAACAGGCCGCCGACGCTTTTCGTAAAGCGCTCGCCGCCGATGCCACCCGCGTCGATGCCCACCTCGGCCTTGGCATTGCCCTGATTCGCGCCGGCAGCCCCGGCCAGGCTCTCGATGCGCTCGATAAGTACCTCACTCTGTTTGCCGATCATGAGCCGGCCATGTTCGCCCGCGCCGTCGCCCTCCAGCAAATCGGCCGCCACGGCGAAGCCGTCGAACAGTACCGCAAGGTCCTCGTGCGCAATCCGCGCAGCGAGGAAGCCCTCTCCAACCTAGTCGCGCTCTTCCTCGACCGCCGCGATGGCGATTCCGTCCGCCGCTATGCCGCCATGCTGGCCGAGCTCCGGCCCGGTTCGAGCGTCGCTCTCGAGGCGCTGGCCACGCTCGCTTTCGCCGACGAGGATTACGCCTCCGCCGCGCGCTACGCACGCGAACTCGTCACCGCCATGCCCACCCGCTACGAGAATTGGTTCAATCTCGGCGTGGCGCATCATCAGATGGGCGATCTCGAAAGTGCCGCCGACGCCTACGCGCACGCCAGCACGCTCAATCCGTCCTCTGCCCCCGCGTTTCTCAATCTGGGCGTGATCCGCCAGGAACTCGGCGATCTCGGCGCCGCCCGCGAGTGCTACGAAAAGAGTCTCGCCCTCGATGCCGATCAGCCCAGCGCCACCTGGAATCTGGCCCTCGTCCTCGAACAGCTCAACGAACGCGAACGCGCCGAAACCCTCTACTCCGAAGTCCCCGAGTCGGCCTTCGAGTGGTGCGACGCGCATTTCCGCCTCGGTTACCTCCGCCTCCTCCGCGGCGATTATCAATCGAGCGCCGAAGCCTTCAAGGCCGTCCTCGTCAAACAGCCCAATTGGGCCGAAGCCTGCCTCAACGCCGGCATCGCCTTCGCCCGTTCGGGCGATTCCGCCTCCGCCCGCCAGTTCTTCACCGAGACCGTCATGCTGCGCCCCGATTCGAGCGACGGCGTGCGCGGCCTGGCTGCCCTGGCGCTCGAGCAGAACGAGTACGAAGAGGCCCTCGAGCTTCATGAGCGCCTGATCGAAATGGGCGAGCGCAGCCCCGAGGTTTATTACAATGCCGGCCTGATTTGCCAGAAGCGCGGCAAGTTCGCCGACGCCATCGGTTTCTATCAGCAGGCCATCGACGCCGATCCTCAGTTCGCCGAAGCCCTCCTCAATATGGGCCACGCCCAAATGGCTCTTGGCGCCGAAGACAAGGCCCTCGCCTCCTGGCGCCGCGCCATCAAGGAAAAGCCGTCCCTGGCCGACTCGTACTTCGAACCCCTCACCTAGGGTGGGGCACGCTTCAGCCTGCCAACCGGGCGCAGCCCGGAGGTTCCCATCCCGAAATCCGGGTCGCCTCGAACGCGACCCATCCCTCTTCCCCCCACTGTTAAAATAGGATCTTCACTCGAGGAGGGAACCCGATGGCTCTGTGTGCCCGCCGCAAGGCGGTCGTGGTGGACGTGGGAGGTGTCAAGGTCGGCGGCGATCATCCGATTGTCGTCCAATCGATGACCAATACCGATACCGCCGATGTCACCGGCACCGTCAATCAGGTGATGGCGCTCGCCGGCGCCGGCTCTGAGTTGGTCCGCGTCACCGTCAACACCGAACAGGCTGCCGCGGCCGTCCCCAAGATCGTCGACACCGTTCGCCTCTTCGGCTCCCGCGTCCCCATCGTCGGCGATTTCCATTACAACGGACACATCCTGCTGAAGAAGTATCCCGACTGCGCCCGCGCGCTCGCCAAGTACCGCATCAATCCCGGCAACTCCGACATCGGCCGCGCCACGGACGATAATTTCCGCACCATGATCGAAGTCGCCGTCGAGAATCACAAGCCCGTCCGCATCGGCGTCAATTGGGGATCTCTCGATCAACAGTTGCTCGCCCGCATGATGGACGCGAACGCGCGCCTGGCCAACCCCAAGGCCGCCCGCCTGGTCATGCTCGACGCCATGGTCGCGAGCGCCGTCGAAAGCGCCAGCGCCGCCGAACGCTACGGCCTCGCCCACAATCTGATCATCCTCAGCGCCAAGGTCAGCGGTGTCGAGGATTTGATCGACGTCTACCGCGCCCTCGCCGCCGCCTGCGATTACCCGCTTCACCTCGGCCTCACTGAAGCCGGGCTCGGCAGCAAGGGTATCGTCGCTACCACCGCCGCCCTCGCCCCGCTCCTGCTCGAAGGCATCGGCGATACTGTTCGCGCCTCGCTCACTCCGCTTCCGAACGGCGACCGCACCGACGAAGTCGTCGTCTCCCAGCAGGTTCTTCAGTCGCTCGGCATTCGCAGCTTCACGCCGCAAGTCACCGCCTGCCCCGGCTGCGGCCGCACCACCAGCACCTTCTTCCAGGACATGGCCGACCAGATCCAGACCTACCTGCGCGAGCAGATGCCCAAGTGGAAAGCCACTCATCCCGGCGTCGAGACCATGAAGGTCGCCGTGATGGGCTGCGTCGTCAACGGTCCCGGTGAATCCAAGCACTCTCACATCGGCATCTCGCTCCCCGGCACTTTCGAGGAACCCAAGGCCCCCGTCTATATCGATGGCCGCCTCAGCGTCACCCTAAAAGGCGACCGCATCGTCGCCGAGTTCATCGCAATCCTCGATGCCTACGTCGCCACCCACTACGCCGCTCACACCGAAGTCCCCGCCGCCGTGTAGCCCGCCGCCGTGCAACCCGCCCTTCGTGGCGCAGGCCTTCAGGCCTGCCGCGCGCGAGATTCTTCTCGACATTTCTTATCTCGCGCGCCGCCCCGCCGCCAGCCGCGCGTCGCTCCACTCCGCCGTGCTATCCTGGTCTCTTCACGGTAGAGGTGCGGCGGCCATTAGTAAGGCGAGTCGGAGTTCCGGTTGCGCTCCGGAGATTCGCGTCGAAAGGGGCCGAAAAGTCTTTCCGCCGAAGCCGCGCTGGGCCAGTGCAGTTCCCGGCGGTTGGGGAGTCCGGCTAACACCGGCTCACTGTCACCCGTTTCTCAAGGCGGGTGGAGCGCTATCGGGATCGAAGACGCGGTCGCCTTCCGGCCGTTCTCTCCTTCTCCTTGCCTCCGCTCGTTGGTGAATTCGTATGGACGTATTTGCACTCACGCGGGCACTGGTCGATATCGAGTCGATCACCAACAACGAAGAGCGGGTCGGCCTGCATATCCGCGACTGGCTGCGCGCGCTCGCCAAACGCTACGGCGGCCACGTCGAAACCATGGACGTCGAGCCGCGCCGCTTCAATCTCTTCGCCCAGTTCGGCGACCGGGTCGATGTCACCCTCTCGACTCACCTCGATACCGTGCCGCCCTTCATGGCCTCGCGCGAGGACGAAACCCGCATCTGGGGCCGCGGCGCCTGCGATGCCAAGGGCATCATCGCCGCCATGCTCCACTCAATCGAGGCGCTGCTCGAAGAGGGCGTTCGCAATTTCGGACTCCTCCTCCTGGTCGGCGAAGAACGTAACAGCGCCGGTGCCTACTGCGCCGCTAAGAACCCCCGCGGCTCCCGCTTTGTCATCAATGGCGAGCCCACCGGCAACACGCTCGCCCTCGGCTCCAAAGGCGCCCTGCGCTACGAGGTCGTCGCCTCGGGCAAGATGGCCCACTCCGCCTATCCCGAATTGGGCGATTCCGCCATTCACAAGCTCGTCGACGCGCTCGCCCGCGTGCGCTCGATCGCGCTGCCCGTCGATCCGCTGCTGGGCGCGAGCACTTTGAACATCGGCACCATCCACGGTGGGCGCGCCCCTAACGTCATCGCCGACGAAGCCCGCGCCGAAATTCTCATCCGCCTGGTCGGCGATTCGACCGCGACCAAGCGGTCGCTCGCAGCCGCTGTCGCTGGGCTCGCCGAGCTGCGCGAGGTGATCGAAATCCCCGCCCTCCGTCTCAATCCGTTCGACGGCCTTCCCACTTCCGTGGTCGCTTTCACCACCGATATTCCGGCCCTCGGCGGCCAGTGGGGCGAGCCGTTCCTGATCGGCCCCGGTTCCATCCACGTCGCTCACACCAACGAGGAGCACGTCGAGAAAACCGAATTGACCGAGGCCGTCCAAATCTACATCCGCATGGTGAAGGAATTATGCAAACGCGCATCGAAGTAGGCATTCTCGGCGCCNNACCGGCATGGTGGGCCAGCATTTTATCAGGTTCCTGCAGGGCCATCCCTGGTTTGAGTTGACCTGGCTCGGCGCCAGCGACCGCTCCGCCGGCAAGCGCTATAAGGACGCCATGACCTGGCACCTTCCCGGCAGCGTCCCGGCGACCGTGGCCGATCTCACCGTCCAGGATTCCAAGCCCGGCAACGCGCCGCGCCTGCTCTTCTCCGCCATGGACGCCTCCGTCGCCACCGAAATCGAGCGCGCCTTTGCTGCTGCCGGCCATACCGTCGTTTCGAATTCCAAGAACCATCGCATGGAATCCGACGTCCCGCTCCTGGTGCCCGAGATCAATCCCGATCACCTCAAGCTCGTCCCCGTGCAGCAGCGCGCCCGCGGCTGGAAAGGGCAAATCGTCACCAATCCGAATTGCTCCACCGTCGGCCTCACCATGGGCCTCGCGCCGTTCGTCCAGTTCGGCATTACCAAGGTAATGGTTACGACCATGCAGGCCATCTCCGGCGCCGGCTATCCCGGCGTCGCTTCCATGGATATCATGGGCAACGTCGTCCCCTTCATCGGCGGCGAAGAGGAAAAGATGGAAGTCGAAACGCAGAAAATTCTCGGCGCGTTTCGCGGCGATCGCATCGAGCCTCTGGCCGCCGCCGTCAGCGCCCACTGCAACCGCGTCCCCGTCGTCGACGGCCATACCGAAACCGTCTCCGTCGCCTTTTCTTCCAAACCCACCGAGCAGGATCTGCGCCGCGCCATCGCCGGTTTCGCCGGCCTGCCGCAGCAGCGCAACCTCCCCAGCGCGCCGCCCGCCCCGGTCGTCTACCTCGAAGAGGCCAACCGCCCGCAGCCGCGCAAGGATGCCGATCGCGGCCGCGGCATGACCGCTTCCATCGGCCGTCTCCGCACCTGCCCCGTGCTCGATTGGAAATTCGTCGTGCTCAGCCACAACACCATTCGCGGTGCCGCCGGCGCCGCCGTTCTTAATGCCGAACTGATGCAGTCGGAAGGAATGCTCGACTCATGATCGTGATGAAATTCGGCGGCACCAGCGTCGAATCCGCCGCCGCCATCGCCCGCGTCGCCAGCATCGTCAAAGCCCGCGAGGCCCGCCGCCCCATCGTGGTCGTCTCCGCCATGGGTAAGACCACCAACAAGCTGCTCGCCATCGCCAGCGCCGCCATCAACGGCCCGCGCGAACACTACCTGCGCCAGATTCACGATCTCCGCGATTTCCATTCCCGCGAAGCCCGCCAGGTCGTCCCGCTCGAAGACCGCGCCGCGCTCGATCGTTTTCTCGATGAGCACTTCCAGGAGTTGACCGAGCTCGCCAAGGGCCTCGCCGTCCTCGGCGAACTCACCCCGCGCTCCATCGACGCCATTTCGAGTTATGGCGAACGCCTCTCGAGTTACATCGTCACCCTCGCCTTCCGCCATGCCGGCATCGCCACCCAGCACCTCGATTCGCGCGATTTCATCGTCACCGATCGGCGCCACACGCAGGCCGCGCCGCTCTTCCCGCAGACCTACGCGCGCCTCGCCGCCGCCGTTCCGCCGCTCGCCGCCACAAGCGTCATCGTCATGGGCGGCTTCATTTCTTCGACCGAGGACGGCGTGACGACCACCCTCGGCCGCGGCGGTTCCGATTTCACCGCCTCCATCGTCGGCGCCGGCATCGGTGCCGAAGAGATTCAAATCTGGACCGACGTCGATGGCATGTTGACCGCCGATCCCACGATTCTCCCCGGCGGCCATCGCGTCAAAACCATCTCCTTCGCCGAGGCCGCCGAGCTCGCCTATTTCGGCGCCAAGGTCCTCCATCCGGCCACCGTCCTGCCCGCCATCGAGAAAAGCATTCCGGTGTTGATCCTCAATTCGCGCCGCCCGGACGTCCCCGGCACGCGCATCGTGGCCGAACGCGTGCATTGCGAGAACGCCGTCAAATCCATCGCCTGTAAGCGCAAGATCACCGTCGTCAATATCCATTCCACGCGCATGCTGATGGCGCACGGTTTTCTGCGCCGCATTTTCGAAATCTTCGATCGCTTCGAAACCCCCGTCGACATGGTCGCGACCAGCGAGGTCAGCGTCTCGCTCACCATCGATAATCCGGCCCGCCTCGACGAGGTGCTCGCCGAGTTGCGACAGTTCGCCGAAGCCGAAACCGAGCGCGATCAGGTCATCGTCTGCCTGGTCGGCGAAAACATCCGCCACACCCCCGGCGTCGCCCGCCGCGTCTTCAATTCTCTCGAAGGCATCAACGTCCGGATGATCTCGCAGGGCGGCTCGCTGCTCAATATCAGTTTCGTCGTCGCCGAAAAAGACCTCCGCCCCGCCATCGAATCGCTCCACGGCGAGTTCTTCACCGAGCTCGACCCCGCCGTCTTCGAGCGCTGTGAGGCCGTCCATGCCTGATCCGCGCCGCCTCGCCATCGTCGGCTACGGCAAGATGGGCGTGCTCATCGAGCGCCTCGCGCCGGAGTACGATTTTCAGGTTGCCTTGAAGCTCGACCTGTTCAATAATTCGAATTTCGAGGGCCTCACCGCCGCCAACTTCCGCGGCATCGACGTCGCCATCGATTTTTCCGTTCCCTCCGCCGTACCGCGCAACGCCGAAGGCATCGCCGCGCTTGGCGTCAATCTCGTCATCGGCGCCACCGGCTGGCTCAATCGCTTGGATGAGGTCAAATCCGCGGTCGCGCGCAATGGCACCGGCGCCGTCTGGAGTCCGAATTTCTCGCTCGGCGTCAACGCGTTCTTCCGCCTCGTCGCCGAAGCCGCGCGCCTTCTCTCCAGCCAGCCCGCCTACGAGGCCTGGGCCTGGGAGATTCATCATTCCTCCAAGAAGGATGCGCCCTCCGGAACGTTATTGAAATTGGTGGAGGAGATGAAGAAGGCCGGCTACGCGCGCCGCGTCGACACCGCGTCCAACCGCGCCGGCGCCAACCCCGGCACCCATGAAATCGGTTTCGATTCCGCCGCCGATACCATCACCCTGCGCCATACCGCGCGTTCCCGCGAAGGCTTTGCCCGCGGCGCGCTCCACGCCGCGCAGTGGATCGCCGGCAAAAAAGGTTTTTACGAATTCAGTGATATCGTATTTCGATGACGCGCCCAGGTGGGGCAGGCTTCAGCCTGCCAACGCCCGCAAGCGGGCGCGTTGTAGTTCTTCGAATGAGTAGGAGGCGGTACATGTTTACAGGATGTGGTACAGCGCTGGTTACGCCGTTCAAGAAGGATCAGTCTCTCGACGAGAGCACGCTCCGCAAGCTCGCCCGCCGCCAGATCGACGCCGGCATAGATTTCCTCGTCCCCTGCGGCACCACCGGCGAAAGCCCCACCCTCACCCGCGCCGAGCACCTGCGCGTGATCGAGATCGTGGTCGATGAGGCCAACGGCAAGACCCCCGTCCTCGGCGGCGCCGGCGGCTACAATACCCAGGAGGTCATCGCCCTCGCCCGCGAGCTCGAACGCGTCGGCGCCAGCGGCATTCTCTCCGTCACGCCCTATTACAACCGTCCCACCCAGGAAGGACTTTTCCAGCACTATCGGGCCATCGCCGGCAGCGTCCATCTTCCCCTCGTCGTTTACAGCGTGCAGAGCCGCACCGGCGTCAATGTCGAGCCCGCCACGCTCGCCCGCCTGGCCGAGATCGAAAACATCGTCGCCGTCAAGGAAGCTTCCGGCAGCATCTCGCAAATCGTCAACGTGCTGCACGAGGTTCCGCCCCAGTTCCACGTGCTCTCCGGCGACGACGCCATTACCATCCCCGTCATCGCGCTCGGCGGATGCGGCGTCATTTCCACCGTCGCTAACCAGATTCCCGGCCCCATGGCGCAGCTCGCCCACGCCGCGCTCTCTGGCGATTTCCCGACGGCCCGCCAGATCCACTCGCGCTACCTCCCGCTCATGAACGTCAATTTCGTCGAAGCCAATCCGATTCCGGTCAAGGCCGCCATGGCCTTGATGGGTCTCCTCGAGCCCGTCTGGCGTCTGCCCCTCTGCGCGCCTTCCGCCGCCAACCTCGCCCGCATCGAAAGCGTGCTCGAGAGCCTCGGCCTCCTCGGGAGCGTGCCCGTTGCAGGTTGAGATCGAACGCCTCTACGACGAGAAGCCCGAAGCGTATACCGAGGCGCACTTTCGCCTCTTCGCCGAATTCAAGGCCGCGCTCAACGAAGGCCGCGCCCGCGCCGCTGAGCCCGACCCCGCTGCGCCCACCGGCTGGCGCGTCAACCCATGGGTCAAGAAGGGCATCCTCATCGGCTTTCGCATCGGCGGCGTCATCGACATGTCGATCGATTCCAGCCGCCAGCCCTATTTTGACAAATCAACTTATCCCGTAAAGTCCTTCAATGCGCAAAGTGGCGTCCGCATCGTCCCCGGCGGCTCCAGCATTCGCGATGGCTGCTTCGTCGGCAAAGGCGTCACCTGCATGCCGCCCATGTTTATCAACGCCGGCAGCTTCGTCGACGATGGCACCATGATCGATTCGCACGCCCTGGTCGGCAGTTGCGCGCAGGTCGGCGCGTCGTGCCACATCTCCGCCGCGGCCCAGTTGGGAGGCGTGCTGGAGCCGGTGGGCGCGATGCCGGTCATCATCGAAGACGAAGTGCTGGTGGGCGNNCTCGGCACCGGCACCATTCTCAATGCCTCCACCCCCGTCTACGATCTGGTCCGCAACACCGTTCATCGCGCCACTGCCGACTCACCACTGGTCATTCCCGAAAATGCCGTCATCGTGGCCGGCTCCCGCGCCGTC
>PMKM01000085.1:0-9598 GCA_003157745.1 Bryobacterales bacterium
GAGGTTGATGCCTTTGAAGCTGTAGTAGCGCCAGGTGCACACCATCAGGAAGCCCAGCAGCACCAGCAGCGCCAGCCAGGCCACGGAAAGGGGCCACCAGGCGAGCGGCTGGCCGGCGAAGGAGAAAACCACCGCGGCTACCAGGGCGGCCGGGGCGGGAATGGGCAGGCCGACGAAATACTTGCGGTCGGGGCGGCCGGGGTTCTTGGGAACGGGGTTCTTCTGGACGTTGAAGCGCGCCAGCCGCGCCGCGCCGCAGAGCAGGAACAGGAACGGAACGAAGAAGCCGAGGCGCCTCAGGTGGTCGTGATAGACCGGATCGGCCGATCCGATGGCGAGTTGCACCCCCCAGGCGAACGCCAGCACGGCGGGAGCGATGCCGAAGGCGATCACATCGGCGAGCGAATCCATTTCCCGGCCGAAGTCGCTGACCGTGTTGGTGAGGCGCGCGATCCGCCCGTCCAGACCGTCCAGCACCACGGCCCAGCCGATCGCCACGGCAGCCACTTCGAAATGCGGATTCGGCCCGGTCGCGCCGGAGGCGGCGGAGGCGGCCAGCAGCGCGCCCTGCACCGACCGCATGATGGACAGGAAGCCGAGAAACACGTTGCCGGCGGTGAACAGCGTCGGCAGGGCGTAGGCGGCGCGCGGGCGCGGCCGGCCATCCGGCCCCGGGCCGATCCACCTCCTGGAAAAGGTACGTACGCCCATCGGCCTCTACCCCAGCCTCCGTTTGGCCAGAACGCTGGAGCCGGCCCGCACCCTCATCCCGGGGCGGACCTGTATGTCCCACTCGGGGCCGAGGAGCACATCCACGCGCGATCCAAACTTGATCAAGCCGATTCGCTCGCCTGTCTCCACCCGGTCTCCCGGCTGTTTGTTGAACACGATGCGGCGGGCAATCAAGCCGGCGATCTGGCGGAAGGCGACTTCAGTGCCTTCGCTTTCGATCACCACCAGGTTCTGCTCGTTCTCGGCCGAGGCCTCCTCGCGGCTGGCTACGTGGAAACGGCCGCGCTTATAGAACACCTCTTTGATCCTGCCCGCGACCGGCGAGCGGTTCACGTGCACGTCGAAGATGTTGAGGAAGACGCTGACGCGGGTGAGCGTGGGCGACTCCGCCCGTACGGAGACCACCTTGCCGTCCGCGGGCGAAACGGCGACCGGGCCTGCCGGAATCACCCGCTCCGGATCGCGGAAAAAGTACACGCAGAACGCGGCGAGCAGAAACTGGGGAAGGGCATAAAGCGGCCCGGCCAGCCACCATGCGACGCCGCCGGCCGCGCCAAACGCCAAACCGTAGTAGATGCCGTCAACCACCATCTGAAACACCTATTCTCTCACAGGGGACACGAAGGACCGGGCGAAGGACCGGGCGAAGGCGGGCCAGGGGCCTGGCGAAGGCGGGCCAGGGGGCCGGCGCCGGCTGCGGACGCGGGCGCGCCCGCCTGTCCCGCGGCTACAGGCTCCGGACGCGGAGCGCGACTACGTCTTCGACCTCGAGGGTCTCTTTCGCCACGAACGGCTCGCCGTAGCGGACGCCGATCAGGTTGCCGTAGAAGCGCGCCACCGCGGCCAGGCGCTCGCGAATCTCGCCCGGATCCGGAAACACGTCGCCGGCCTCGCCACCGGCTCCGTATTGCGACTGGTAGCTCAGCAGGGCATCCATGCGGCGGTCGAACTGCGCCGAGATGTCCACCACGAACGAGGGCGTGACGTTGGCATAGAGCGACGCATAAACGATCTTAAACGGCCGATGAGGTTCGCTGGCCGGATCCAGCTTCTTCAGCCCCGCCAGGAAGCAGGCTTCGTAGGCCATCTCGCCGGCGCGGTAGTGATCCGGATGGCGCGCCTCCCAGTAGGGAGCGATGACCACGCGCGGCCTCAGCCGGCGGATCTCCGCGGCCACCGACATGCGCGCGGCCAGAGTGTTCTCGAGGCGCGCGTCGGGCATCCCAAGGTTGCCGCGCCAGGCGAGCAGCAGGTGTTTCGCCGCGGCCCCGGCCTCCTGCAGCCGCAGCTCCGGCGATCCGCGCGTGCCCATATCGGCGGCGGTGAGATCGAGCACGCCGGTGCGGTATCCGGCCTCCGCCATCTTGAGCAGCGTTCCCCCGCAGGTCTGCTCGACGTCGTCGGGGTGGGCGGCGATGGCCAGCAGATCGAGCTCGCTCGCGGCGGCCATCACCAGTACAGCTCCGGGCGGCGCTGGTACGGCCTGTGCGTAGGCAGGATCTTGATGAGCACGATCCCGGCGATGAAGCCGCCGACGTGGGCGAACCACGCCACGCCACCCGCGCTCGCGTGCGCGCTTTCGAGCGAGCCCGCGCCATTGAACAACTGCAGGATAAACCAGTAAACCAGGAAGATCGCGGCGGGCAGTTCGACGGTGGTGAAGAACACGAAGACGAAGACCAGCGTCACGATGCGCGAGTGCCAGAACTTGACCAGGTAGGCTCCCATGACGCCGGCGATGGCTCCGCTCGCGCCGATGGTGGGCACCCAGGAACCCGGGCTCAAAGCAATCTGCGTGGCCGCGGCCGCAAACCCGCACAGCAGATAGAACACCAGGTACTGAAGGTGTCCCAGAACGTCTTCGACGTTATCGCCGAAGCTCCACAGGAACCACATGTTCCCTACGATGTGCAGCCAGCCGCCGTGCAGGAACATCGAGGTCAGGAACGAAACCAGGTGCAGCCTCGCGGGAACCAGGCCGTAGGTGGCGATCAGGTGGTTGCGGGACCAGGGGCCGAGCGAGAGCTCGAACAGGAACACGGCGGCGTTGACCGCGACGATCAACATCGTCACCCAGGGCGTCGAGTAGCTGCGTTCGGTATCCCGTAGCGGAATCATGCGGTCAGGCGGTCGCGGCGCGGCGTCTCAGGAACGCGCATCCGTTGGACAACAGGATAGCAGAAAGCCGGTCTGGAACCTCNNTTGGGCCCCGCGCGGCCAGCCGTCCGGCCCCACAGCTTCGCGCCTCGCTCACCGCTTCAGCCCTTGTGGGGCGGCATCAGGTAGACGTAGATCTTGTGGGCCCGGCCGGACACCACCACCTCGTCGACGCGCTCCGGTTTCCAGCCGCGAATCCTGAAATCGTGCGATACCACGCGGGCGCCGCGGTGCAGCGATCTCTCGAACAGAGGACGCAACTGGTCGTTCGCTTCGGTCAGCAGATAGACGGTGACTACGTCGGCCGGCCTCAAATCCGCCTGCATCAGGTCGCCCTGAACGATGGTGACGCGATTCTCCAGCCCCAGCCTCCTGACCTGCTCGCGCCCCTGCTTGACGAGCGGTTCCGACAGCTCCACGCCCACGGCCTTCGCCCTGAACTCACGGGCGGCCGCGATGAGGATGCGGCCATCCCCGCAGCCCAGATCGTAGACCGTCTCGCCGGGCTTCACATCCGCCACTTCGAGCATCCGCTCGACCACCATCTGGGGCGACGGCACGAACGGAGCGAGGCGCTCGGCCTGCTGCGCCAGCGCGGGAACGAGGAAAGCCAGCGCGGCTGCGATCGGAATCCAACGACGATTACGCATAAATCACTGTGGCGCCAGGCTGGCCGTCTTCCGGGTATCGCGAAGCTGGACGATTCGGGCCACCATCTCCGACATGGCCGTCCCCAGGTCTCTCGGCCGGGTGATCGTGAACTCGTAACCCTTGAAGACCTTCACCGCCCGCCCTATGGCGTCCCTCCATGGCACGCTCTGTGGGTGCAGATTGCAGTTTAAGTAAAAGACCGGATACTCCACTTCGCCCATGTCCTTCAGCGTATCCCGCGGAACGCTCTCTTCCACGAGCGCCTTCGGGCCGGCGAAAACCAGCGCGTCCGGACGGTCATCGTTCCCCACCACCTGTTTGATGAGAGCAGCGAGGAATTCCGTTTCTCCATTCTTGTTCCCCAGACGCTCTAAGTCAACGGTGCCCAGTTTCAGGGTCCGCAGGGCCTGTCCCAGGGCGGGAAAATCGATCTCCGGGGCGTAGGTCTGGCTGTAGAGGACCCGTTCCTCCTGAAGGTTGAAGGCAATCACGGAGAACCGGCCGATTCGCGGCTCCCGGTCGAGGCCCCGGAGAATGGACACCAGGGCCGCCATCTCATCGGAAGGAAATGCAACGGAATGTTCATTTTGCGTGGCGAAGTTGACCAGGACTTTGACGTTCAGAGGGGGCAGAGCGCTGGCCCGCGCCACGGGCGGCTCCGCCCTGAACTCCTCGACCTCGGTCGCTTCCACCGCTCCCGGAGCGAGAATGAGGCTGAGCGGCTTGTCCTTGGTGGCGAGCAGCGCTTCGGTGTCCCAATAGGAGGAACAGACCCGCTCGGCGCGGTCGCGCATCAGCCAGTCCACATGATACTGGCCCTCGCCCAGATTGAACGTGCCCTGCAGATAGGCGTTCCCCGACGCATCCGCCGCGATTGGCGGCACGTGGACCCGCTGGGAAAAGTAGAAGGGCCGTTCCTTCCGGCTGCCGGTGGTCACCCGGAAGATCATCGTCAACTGGTTTTCGTCGCCGGCCAGTTCTTTGAGCGGGACGGTCACTTCGTAGCCGGAGTGGAAGCGGAAGTCGAAGCCCACGGCGGGCTTGAGCGGGCCCACCGAACACGGCAGGTCGGAGCGGGGGTCCTGGGTTTCGAGTATCGACCAATCGGTGGGGAGCATCCACACCCCGCCTTCCGGCCCGGTGCCGGCGAGCGGCGTCTGTGCCCGAATGGCCGCGCAGTGAGCCAGCAGAAGCCCTGCCAGCGCGAGACCAATCGACCCGTCCTCCAACCTCATGCCGCCCACCCGGCCCTTTCAACCCGGCCGGTCCCGGTTCTTCTATTCTATCCCTCGTTCGACCCGGCACAAGGCCCAAAATGGGTTCGGCTTCCGGGGTAAGTACCTGGGCGGCGTGCCGCGGCGCGCCCAGGAGCGCGGCCGCGCGCGCCCGCGGTCCCTATTCTTCCACGATGGCCACCCCCCAGGGTTCGAGCGACGTCTCCGCGCCGCTGGCCAGAGGAAGGTTCGACAGCAACTCCACCCCGGCGGCGTAAGGGTAAGTCACGCGTTGCCGGCTCCCCGAGAAATTGAAATAGTAGTGGAGCGTTTTGCCGGCGCGGTTGACGCCGTGTTTCACGCGGATGGCGGCGGGCAGCTTCCGATCCGGCCCGGTGAGTTGTGCCTGATCGAGGACCCGCTCCAGCAGCTTCCGCTGCAACTCGTCGCTCAAGACGGTGCCTTCGTATGTGACCATCCCCTTGCCGAAATGGTTCTCCGTAATGGCGGGGTACTTCCCGAAGAACGGGTGATCGTAGTAGGCGAGCGGCGTGGCCGTATCGGGCAGGATCATCTCCGCCCAGTCGCTGACCTGGTTGCCGGCGCCGGCGTGGAAGGGGTCGCCTCTCAATTCGAGGGGCGCGGCCAGATTCGAAAACTCCTGGTAGTGGAAGCCGGCGGCCTCGCGCAGCGGCCCCGGAGCCATGGCCGCGCGGACCGCCGAGTATTCGTCGCAGAAGCCGCTCTTCAGGGTCAGCACCAGGTGGCCGCCCGATCGCACGTAATCGGCCAGGCGCTGGAGGACCGCGTCGCTGGCGACATACAGCGGCGGAACCACGACCACTTTGTACGCGCTCAGATCCCCGGTCTCCGGGAAGACGAAATCGACTCCGGCATTCAAGCGGTAGAGCGCGCTGTACAGCCGCCGCAATTCCACATCGTACCCGCCGGGGTTGTGCCATGGCATATCGCCGGCCGGGTGCGACAGCAGGAACGGCATGTAATCCGTGCCGCGGCGCGAATCGTTGCTGTAGAGGAGAGCGACCGGCTGCGAGGTCTTCAGATCGACCAGATGGGAGCCGACGCGCTCGAGCTCGTGCGCCGTTCGCGCCACCTCGGCATAGGCCCGGCCCGGTTCCAGGTCGTGCGACAGAACGCCTTTCCAGNNTCCTGCCCGTAGTGCAGCGAGTGCCAGTGCCAGTATTCGACCATGTTGGCGCCGGTCGCGGCCATCAGGAAAACGTCCTGGCGCAGTTGGCCGTCCCAGGGCGGAAACTGCGAGCGCGAATCCCAGCCGATGGTGGCCGCATTGATTTCCGTCACCAGGTAATTGGTCTGCTTGAGCGACCGTGCGAAGTCGCCGCCGTAGCTCGATCCTTCGCCATCGTAACCATCCTGCGTCGCGTGATAGGGGTTGATGCCGGCGATGTCCAGGCTCTTCGATATCTCGTGCTCGTTCACATCGCCGCGGGTGGCGCCGCCGAAATCCTGCATGACGAACTGATCCGGGCGCAGGTATTCGCGCACCAGTCCGGCCTGCCAGGCCAGGAAGTGGGTGGTCAGCGAATCCTGGTAGCGGTCCCATTCGAGCTTCCAGCCGGGATTGACGATCCCGTTGCGCGGGGGCACCTCGCTCCAATCGTGCAACTGCTGGCCCCAATAGACCAAGCCCCAGAGCTTGTTCAGCCGGTCGACGGTCGAAAACTTATTCTGCAAATAGCGCACGAAGCCGGCTTGCACGTCGGGGCCGGCGGTGCCGTTCGAGCTGGTTTCGTTATCGATTTGATAACCGATCACGGCGGGGTTGTCGCGATAGTGTTCGGCGATCTTGCGAATCACGCGCTCGGAGTAGCGCAGGAAATCGGGATTGGTGATGTCCATGTTCTGGCGCAGCCCGTAGGTGGCCTTCTGGCCGTCCAGGCGCGTCACCAGGATTTCCGGATGCGCCTTGAACATCCATGGTGGAATCGAGTAAGTGGGCGCGCCCATGATGACGCGGATGTGCGCTTGCGCGAGGCGCTCGACGATGCGGTCCATCCAGGCGAATTCGAAGCGGCCGTCCTCGGGCTCCCAAACGCTCCAGGTGGATTCGCCGACCCGGACCACGCTGATGCCGGCCTGCTGCATCAGTTGGACGTCCTTTTCGAGGCGATCCTCCGGCATGTACTCTTCGTAAAAAGCGGCGCCGTAGAGGAACGTGTCCATCTTGTCGGCGGCGAAGCGAGCCGGCGCTGGCGATTGCGAGTGAATGGCCAAGGCGCAGGCGAGGGTGGCGACGGCGGCTGCCAGCCAGGGAAGGGCCGGACGAAACGAACCAGGTTTCATAGACGCCATCGTATCGAAAATTGGGGACAGTAACCAATTACCCAGTTTCTTCGGTAATGGGGTAATTGGTTACTGTCCCTCGTTTCCACGAATGAGCTGTCTGGAGTTCCGCCTCGAAACAAGCTAAAATCTACCTTCGCATCGTAACCAGAGAGGCTATTCGACTATGAGCAACGGCAAAACGCGCCCGATGACGTTCGGCGTAATCGTCGGCAATCGAGGCTTTTTCCCCGGCCACCTCGCCAAGAGCGGGAGGGCGGATATGATCGCGGTACTCGAGAAGGCGGGTCACAAGGTAGTCCTGACCGGGCTCGAAGAGACCAAGCATGGCGCGATTGAAACGCGCGCCGAGGCGGCCAAGTGCGCCGACCTGTTTAAGCAGCATCGCGAAACCATCGACGGCGTGATCGTGACGCTGCCGAATTTCGGCGACGAGCGCGCCATCGCAAACACGCTGCGGACGGCCGGGCTGGACGTGCCGGTGCTGATTCAGGCCACGCCCGATACGCCGGGCATGATGACCATCGCCGACCGCCGCGACAGCTTCTGCGGCAAGATGTCGGCCTGTAATAACCTGCGCCAGTTCGGCATTCCGTTTTCTTTGACGACGCAGCATACCGAGGCGCCGGATTCGGCCGTCTTCGCGAAAGACCTGGAGTGGTTCGCGGCGGTGTGCCGCGTGGTGAAGGGACTGCGGCGGTTGCGGATTGGCTCGATCGGCGCGCGGCCGGCGGCGTTCAACACGGTTCGCTATAGCGAAAAGCTGCTCGAAAACGCGGGCATTTCCGTCGAGCCGATCGACCTATCGGAAATCCTCGGCCGCATCAACCGCATGAAGGACGACGATCCGGCCGCCGTGGCCAAGCTGAAGGCGATCAAGAGCTACGTCTCGACCAGCGGCGTGCCCGATGCCGCGCTGCTCAAGATGGCGAAGCTGGGCGCGGTGATCGACCACTGGATGGCGGAAACCGAAGTGACCGTCAGCGCCATACAGTGCTGGACCTCGCTCGAAGAGTTCTTCGGCGTGGTGCCTTGCACGGTGATGAGCATGATGAGCAACAACCTGATCGCGAGCGCGTGCGAGGTCGACATCTGCGGCGTGATCGGCATGCACGCACTGCAACTGGCTTCCGGAACGCCGAGCGCGCTGCTCGATTGGAACAATAACTACGGCGACGATCCGGACAAGGCGGTTTGCTTCCATTGCAGCAACCTGCCGAAGCACTTCTTCAAGGAAACGAAGATGGACTTCCAGGCCATTATCGCCGGCACGGTGGGGCGCGAGAACACGTACGGCACCTGCGTTGGGGTGGTGAAGCCGGGGCCGATGAGCTACGCGCGCTTCTCCACCGTCGACGAAGAAGGGCTGATTGCGGGCTACGTGGGCGAGGGCGCGTTCACCGACGATCCGCTCGAGACCTTCGGCGGCGCGGGCGTAGTGCACATTCCGCATCTGCAGAAGCTGCTGCGGTTCATCTGCGAGAACGGTTTCGAACATCACGTAGCGGCCAGCCTGTCGTTGGTGGCGCCTGCCGTGCACGAAGCGACCTCCAACTACATGGGTTGGGACGTGATCGAACATAAGTAGAGCGTTTTAGGTGGGGCGGTCCCCCTGGACCGCGGCCGGCGCCCTCGCCGGCCTTCTTTGTGGGGTTGGGCGGCAAGCCGGACCAGGGGGTCCGGCGCNNCGGACGCGGGCGTCCGCCCCACAATAGAACCGTGTCGGAACCTGGAGAACCACTATGGCAATAGTTGCGGGCGTGGATTTTGGGACGCTGAGCGTTCGGGTATCGATATTCGATAGCGCCAAGGGCCGCCTGGGCGCGGGAGTGGCGGAGTATCCGCTGCTGCGGAAGAAGGAAGATCCGGACTTCGCCACCCAGAGCCATGCCGATCACATGAACGCGTTGGCGCTGGCATCGCGCAGGGCGATTGCGGCGGCGGGCGTGGACGGGCAGGCGGTGGAAGCGATCGCACTCGATACCACCGGTTCGAGCGTGATCCCGGTGGGCGAGGGGCTGGAACCGATCGACGATTATTATCTGTGGTGCGATCACCGCGCGTGGAAGGAGGCCGCCGAGATTACCGAAGCCGCCCACGAACGCGGTCTGGAGGCGATCGAGTGGTGCGGTGGAACGTATTCCTCCGAGTGGGGTTTCGCGAAGCTGCTGCATTGGCTGCGGTATAACCCGGACAAACGCGCGCGGATGGTGACGGCGCTCGAACATTGCGACATGGTGGCCGCGGTGTTGTGCGGCGTCACGGACCCGGCCGAAGTGCCGCGCAGCATCTGCGCCATGGGTCACAAGTGGATGTGGAACGCCGCGTTGGGCGGTCTGCCGCCCGAGGACTTTCTGGTTGCGGTGGACCCGCTGCTGGCCGGCGTGCGCGAGAAATTGGCCGGGCGATACGAGACCTCCGATAAGATCGCGGGACACCTGACGGCGGAGTGGGCCGAAGAGCTGGGGCTGCGCGCGGGCATCCCGATTCCGGTGGGCGCGTTCGATGCGCATTGGGAC
>PMKM01000085.1:9638-41943 GCA_003157745.1 Bryobacterales bacterium
AGAATTACCGCGCCGGCGAGACCGGCCTGTTGCGCTTCGCCTGGGATAACGGCGACCGCACGGTGCTGGTGAATCCGGCGCTGAGCGGCATCACGCTCGGTTGGCGGCTGACCCACACTGCGCAGGACGAACTGTTCGCCGCCATCGAGGGCACCGCGTTTCACACGCGCGTGATTCTGGAACGGTTGGAAGAGCAGGGCGTGCCGGTGCGGCGCGTCATCAACGGCGGCGGCATTCCGCAGCGCAACGCGGTGTTGAACCAGGTGTACGCGAACGTGCTGGCGAAGCCCGTGCTGGTGCCGGCCGGCGACGTGACGAGCCTGGGGTCGGCGATTTTCGCCTTTCTGGCGGCGGGCACGTTCCGCAGTATAGAAGCGGCGCAGGAAGCGCTCTGCCCGGCCTACCGCACGGTGGCGCCCGAGCCGGAGGCGGTGGCGATTTACGCCGAGTTATATTCGATCTATCGAAAGTTGTATTTTTCGTTCGGCGATCGGCAATCGAAGGCGATCGAGATCGGCGGCGTGCTTCCCATGCTGCGCTCGATCGCGGCGCGGACGAGACGGGGAGTCTAATGCTCGAAACGCTGAGGGCGCAGGTGCTCGAAGCCAACCTGGAGGTGGTGCGCCAGGGGCTGGTGATTTACACGTTCGGCAACGCCAGCGGCCTGGCGCGCCAGGAAGGCCTGGTGGTGATTAAGCCGAGCGGCGTGCCATACGACAAGATGACCCCGGCCGACATGGTCATCACCGATCTCGACGGCCGCGTGGTGGAAGGCAAGCTGCGCCCGTCCTCCGACCTGGCCACGCACGTGGCGCTCTATCGCGCGTTCCCCACGATCGGCGGTATCGTCCACACGCATTCGCGCCACGCCACGGCGTGGGCGCAGGCCGGCCGCGAGATTCCGTGCTTCGGCACGACTCACGCGGACTATTTTCACGGCCCCGTGCCGTTGACGAGGCACCTGACGGCGGCCGAGATCGACGCCGATTACGAGGGCACGACCGGCGTGGCGATTATCGAAGCCATGCAGGGCCGCGAGCCGCTGGCCACGCCCGGAGTGCTGGTGGCCGGGCACGCGCCCTTCTGCTGGGGCAAGACCGCGGCGGATGCGGCGTACACGGCCGTGGTTCTCGAATACATCGCCGGCATGGCGGCGGAGACCGTTTCCATCCACCCCGCGGCGCAGCCGATTTCCGAGGCCCAACTCAATAAACATTACTTCCGCAAGCACGGTCCGAAAGCGACGTACGGGCAAACATGACGGATTGGCTACTCTGGGCGCCGCTCGTGGCGGCCGCCGCTCACATCGTGGAGGAGTTCGTCTTCCCTGGCGGATTCCCGTCGTGGTACCGCCAATACCGCGCCAACGCCAGCCGGATCACCCCGCGCTTTCTGATCCTGATGAACGCGGGTTTGCTGGTGACGTGCGCCGAGATTGCGGTGATCGCCCGCCAGCCGGCCGGTGCCGCCGCGTGGCTTGCCTTGGCCGCCATTCTGGCGTCGAACGGGTGCTGGCACGTCTGGGCCAGCCTTCGCTCGCACACCTACGCGCCGGGCGCGGTCACGGGAGCGCTTCTCTACGTGCCGATGGCGCTCTATGGGTGCGTCGATTTTCTCCGGCGCGGCGCGGTCACGCCTGGTGTCGCCGTCGTGGCCCTCGCGCTGGGCGGCTCGTATCAGCTGTGGTCGTCCGCCTATCACAAAGGCTCTACGAAACGCGGCGAAACATCTCCTGGAAATTGACGCCTTCGCGCCGCACGTAATTGCCGCACTGGCTCAGCATCTCGGCATGGCGGCGGAGACCGTTTCCATCCACCCCGTGGCGCAGCCGATTTCCGACGCCCAGCTCAATAAACACTACTTCCGCAAGCACGGTCCGAAAGCGACGTACGGGCAGGGGCAGGGGAGCAGGGCAGATCTCAGGCGCATGTCGAAGCGGGGTTTCGCCGATCGCTTCACGCCATGCGAATCGGATATCTCGACTAACAAGCGCAGCTACCCGAGCTGTGACGCACCCACCTGTTATATACTTACTGAACGGGTAACTCCAAGTCGAGAAAGCGGACTAACCCAAGCTGGTGAGATAAAGGGATATTAGGCTCAATTACCCGTTAAAGAAAGAGACACGGCCGATGGCGACAAGGATCAAACCGAATTCCGCGAAGATTGCAATCACTGCGCGCCCCGCGGTGGACGCCCCGACGAAGGTTGGCGCCTCAATAACCTTCACGGGGACGCCGATTCGCGCCACCGGCGAAGTAACCCTATTGGGAGATCCAGGCGACAGTGCCGCTGGGTGGAAAGTGGGGTTTGTGCAGTTTCAGTGGATTGAGACCAATTGGTGCCACTATCGCGGCCAGACCGACAAAGACGGCAGTATCTTCGTCCAGCGGGGGCGCCCGCCCGCCCGGCCGGCCCAGGCATGCTGCGACTGTGTGGATGGGAACAGCCCTCGGGATCTCTTTTACAGCAGCGTAGCCGCCCACGGCGAGATTGCGACTGGTACCGCCGCAGATGTGTTTCCGTTGAAGCTGACGGTTGGTCACTATGACCTGCCTCAGGATGCGGTCCAACTTGTGGAAATGAACACCCATCCGGTTTCCGGGTCCCCGAAACCGAATTTCCTGGCGAGTTCGCAGATGGAATTCCACTTCTGTACAATCCTCAGCGCTCGCGAACCGGGAGCGCTGGGAGCGTTTCACCACCTGGCTTGCTTTTATTGGAATGTTCGTTGGCAGGCCACTTATAAGCCGACGAGTTTCACCAACCCACCGGCGGGCTTCCAAGTGAATGTCGTTCCGGCCGGGAGCGGGGCCGAGGTGGGGCACGTCATCGCAGGCCCACCCGTTGACCGCCGCTTCACAGGTCTACTCCGTAATCCGCCGGCGCAAAGTTGCAATGACTTGGCAAGAGCCGAAGCCGCTGGCGCGATCCGCCACGAGGCCCCGATATGGAAAAACTTCGACGTGCGGAAGTTATGAACCTCCGAGCCGTGGCAGCCTGGAGTCTGCCCTTCCTTCTGTGCGCCCTATCGGCCGCCGGTTGTGGGCTCCAGCACGCCGCGGAACCGCCACCCGACGATGCCTCCGTGGTGGTTCGCAACCTCGCGCTGGCCGGCGCGTTTGAAGTTGAAGACCGTGGACCCGATATCCAATTGGCGTCTGCCGTAACCGTCGAGCGTGACTGGAAGGGCGAGTGGCGCCGTGAAGTGACGGATTTGACGCTCGCCGAGAATTGCGTACAGCGGCCGCTAGCCGCGTGCGTCGGCCTGGCTCACGGCGCGAAGCTTCGTCCGTTACGTTGGAATGGTCTGACCTGCGGATCGACGGAGTGCCGCGCCCCCTGCCGGGCCAATATTTACCTTGGACCCGGACGGTTCCGCCTCGTGGTTTCGTCGTGCGATGGTAAGCGCAAATTCGTTGGCCCCGTCTTCGAATTGCCCGCGGAAAGTAAATAAGGGTTCAGTGGATCGCCCCTGCTCAGTCCCGACACACGCGGCCTACCTGGCCCATCGCGCGAGGTCGATGCCGAGCCTCTTGAACTCTTCGGTGTAGTAACGCTTCAGCGGCATCTCGACCTCCTCGTCGAGGGCCTGGGCGGCGTTTCCCGCACCATTCCTGTGGCACGACCACACGAAGTGTGTTAGGCTTTCTGTGGTACGGACACAGGAGTCTTTATGGCTAACCAAAAGCTGGACCTCCTCCAAGGCACGCTGGACGTGATGGTCCTCCAAACCCTCAATGCCATCGGCCCGCTGCATGGCTACGGCATTGCCCGGCGGATCGAACAAGTCAGCGGCGATCAGGTCCTCCTCAACCAGGGAACCATCTACGCGTCGCTGGTGCGCCTGCAACAGCGCGGATGGATTGCGGCCGAGTGGGGCGCTTCCGACAATAATCGAAAGGCGAAGTTCTATTCGATTACCCGCAGCGGGCGTAAGCAACTGGCCGCCGACGCGGCGCATTGGCAGCGTATCTCCGACGTAATGGGCCGCGTGCTCGCCATGACCGGGGAGGAAACGCAATGAGGACGCTGGCTGCCCGCATCGCGGCCTTTTTCCGAAAACGCGAGCTGGATCGCGACTTGGATCAGGAGCTCGCCATGCACCTCGACCTCGCTACGGAGGACAACCTCCGCCGCGGCCTGTCTCCCCAAGAGGCCCGGCGCGAGGCCCTTGTCCGCTTCGGCGGCATGGAGGCCGCCAGGGAACACCACCGCGACGCGCGCGGGCTCCCGTGGCTCGATTCGATTTTCCAGGATGTTCGCTATGCCCTGCGAACCCTGCGCCGTGACGCGGGCTTCACCGCCGTCGCCCTGCTGATCCTCGCTCTCGGGATCGGCGCCAACACGGCGGTGTTCAGCCTGGGCAACGTCTTTCTGTTCCGCCCGTTGCCGGTGAAGGACGCCGATCGTCTGACCGTCGTTGCCGTCCAGAGCAGGGCCGACTCCGATCCCGGCGAAGTCTCCTACCCCGACTACCTCGATTACCAGGCGCATTCGTCCGCCGTCTTCACCGGCATGACGGGTTATGTCCCCAACATCGTCGGGCTCGGCTACCGGGGACACGCGGACCGGCTGATCGTCAGCTACGTGCCGAGCAATTTCTTTTCGATGCTGGGCATTCGCCCGGGGCTCGGGCGTCTCATCAATCCAGGCGAGGGTGATGCGCCGAAAACCGGGCCTGTCGTGGTGCTCGGCCACAGCTATTGGGAGAAGCGCTTCGGAGGCTCCCCGGACGTGATCGGGCGCACCGTCAGCCTGGACGGCACGGCAGTCACGGTCATCGGCGTGGTCCCCAAGGAGTTTCTCGGTGTGTTCAACCTTCTAGAGATGGATGCTTACGCGCCGGTCGGAATGTTGGGCTTCGGCGGCAACTCCGTCATCTTCACCTCGCGCGAAAGTCACGAGATGCGCGTGCTGGCCACCTTGAGGCCCGGCGTGAGCATCGTCCAGGCGCAGGCAGCGCTCGCCGTGATTGGCCAGCGGCTGGCGCAAGAGTATCCGAACGCCGACCAGGGCCAGCGAGTCCGTGTCTTTTCGGAGCCCGTTGCCCGGCCCGAACCCGCCGCCGCCGACTCCAAGCCGCTGGTCGTCACCGTGTTTCTGCTGATGGTGGGACTGGTGCTGGTGGTGGCTTGCCTCAACGTCGCCAATCTGCTGCTGGCGCGGGCGGCGGCGCGCGAGCAGGAAATGTCGATTCGCGCCGCCATTGGGGCCGGCCGTAGGCGCCTGCTGCGCCAACTGCTCACCGAGAGCGTGCTGCTGGCACTCGGTGGCGGGGTGGGCGGCGCCATCGTCGGCAATTCGATAGGCCATGTCATGAACGGTCTGCGGCCGTTCGGCGACTTACCTTTGAGGCTTGCTTTTGCCTTCGACTGGCGCGTCTTCAGTTACGTGGCTGGCGTGGCGCTGCTGGCTGGAATCCTCGCCGGCCTTGCGCCGGCCTTGCGCATCTCTCGCACCGATTTGAATTTGGCGTTGCGCGAAGGCGGGCGCGGCCTCATCGGCGAAAGCCGGCGGCACTGGCTGCGCAACGGGCTGGTGATCGTGCAGGTAGCGGGCTCGCTAATACTGCTGGTGGCGGCGGGCTTGTTCACGCGCAGCCTCAGACGCGCCGAGTCGATCGACCTTGGCTTCGACCCTCACCACGTCCTGAACGTGAGTCTCGAACCGGGCTTGCAAGGTTACACCGAGCCGCGGACGGAGGCCCTCTGCCGCGAACTGCTGCGCCGCACCCGAGCGCTGCCCGGTGTACGATCGGCCAGCTTCGCGTTTTCGATTCCGCTTGGCTATTACAGCAATGGCGCTCCGGCGGTTTACCCCGAGGCTCAGACAGTTTCGCCGTCGAGCCATGTACCGGGCGCGGGTCTCAACGCCGTCAGCCCGGACTATTTCACGACCCTTCGCATGCGCATTCTGGAAGGCCGCGCCTTCACGGACGCCGATACCGCCGCCTCGGAGCCGGTCGCCATCGTCAACCAGACGATGGCCGAGCGGCTTTGGCCGCACCGCGACGCGGTCGGGCAACGCTTTAGCCACAAGGCCGCCGCCGGGCCGTTCGCGACCGTGGTGGGTGTGGTGCGTGACGCCAAGACCAACAGCCTGCTCGATGCTCCGGGAATGTTTTTCTATGTGCCGCAGACGCAGCATTACCAATCGACCCGCGTCCTCCAGGTGCGGACGTCAGTGCCGCCGGAATTGCTCGCGCCGGCCGTCGAGGGCTTGCTGCGAGAACTCGATCCGAGCTTGCCGGTCTACGACGTCACGAGCATGGATAAGGCTCTGCAGGGCGCCAACGGATTCTTTCTCTTCAAGGTGGGCGCGTCCTTCGCAGGCGCGCTGGGTGGCCTCGGCTTGCTGCTGGCGGTGGTGGGTGTCTACGGCGTGGTTTCGTACTCGGCCAGCCGGCGCCGGCACGAGATTGGAATTCGCATGGCGCTGGGAGCGCAGCGCATAGCCATTTTCCGGCTGGTCGTCGGTCAGGCCGTTCTGCTGCTGGGAGCCGGCATCGCCCTGGGAGTGGCGGCCGCGCTCGGTGTGAGCCGGCTGTTGGCGAGCCTGCTGGTCGGCGTGCCGGCGCACGATCCGGTGACCTTCCTGGGTGTCTCGGGGATGCTGATGGCCTCGGCGCTGCTCGCCTGCTTCATCCCAGCCTACCGAGCTGCGCGCGTAGCGCCCATGACCGCGCTTCGCGACCAGTGAGGCCGGCGCTCCAGCGTAGTACCGATCGCGTAGCTCCTGCTGGAAGAGAAAAGCCGAGACGAATCTCGGCTTGGCAGGCTTGAAAGCCTGCGCCACGGCTTAGTCGAACAATACTGCGCTCTACCGCGCCAGGTCGATGCCGAGTTTCTTGAGCTCTTCGGAGTAGTAACGCCTCAGCAGCAGGTCCCACTCTTCGCTGCCCTCCGGGATTTCCCGCTTCTGGCTGCGAATCTTCTGCCGCGCGGCGCGGTCCACTTTGTCCTCGGCCTGCAGGAGTTCGGTCATAATGCGCAGGATCTCCAGCCGCACCGCGTTGGTGTCCTTGTTCCGGATCCGCACCTCGCGGTTCTTGCGCAGCATGTCGACGATCTTGTGCGACATCTCGGTGACTTTGTCGCGCGACAGCTTCATCGCGTCGCCCGAGTCGCGGCCCGAAGCGCGAATCACCTTGCGCTGCGAAATCAGCGTGTTCTTGATGCGGCGGAACATATCCTGGTAACTGACGCCTTCGCGCCGCATGTAATCGCTGTACTGGTTCAGCAGTTCGCGGACTTCGTCGTTCAGGCGATCCTCGATGGCCAATTCCTCGTTGAGGACATCGGCGATACGGGTCGCCGCCAGATCGGGGTCCGACGTTTCGATCGTGACGGGCGTCAACTTCCTGACCAGTTGCCGGGAAGTGTAAGCGACAAACTCTCTCGCTAGCAGCATTATTTAGGTTGAAAACGTAGTTTAACACGCAGCGGCGTTGAGGCCGCGGCGAAGAGGAATCTTCGGGGCGCGATCAATGCGGGCGAAGAGGAGGACTAGACGCGGCTGATCGACATTTCTACTCGTCTTCCCCTGAGGCGACGCCGGTTTCGGGTTCGACAGGCAAGCCGCGCTCCGAGAGCAGCAGGCGGCGCAACGTGCGCAGGTTGTTCAGCAGGCGGCGGCTGGCCGTGATATGAAGATTCAGCTTGGCCAGACTGTACGACACGAGCAGCAGAGCTTCCTTGCGGCGTTCCGCGGTTTCCCGTTCGGCCAGTGCGATCTCGGCTTCCACTTCGCGCCTGGCCTCATCCAGAGCTTCGGCCAGCATAGCCACATACTCGTGAGAACCCTCGATACTATCGAACGGCGTTTCTTGTCTATTGCTCACCTTCCACGCCTTTCCGTTCGCCAGGCCGGGAGACTTGGCGAATCTCAATCATTGTCCCACAAATGTAGGGTGACGAGGACCGTCACTGGTGCTGGCCGAGGGCAAGGGCGACCACGGTAGGGGCGGCGGGCTGCCCGCCAGAGACTTCCAGCAGGAAGGGAAGTTCGAGCGCGTCGGAATCGAGCTCGACCGCGCACGCGGCGATTTCCTCTTCCGTCGCGCCCGGAAAGCATAATTCGCAGGTTCCCACCGCGTCGCCGGAACGGATGGCAGGGCCGAACGTGCGGCAGGTGAGGGGTCGCGATTCATAAAGATCGCAGGTGCCGGCGGCGGGGTCGAGCGCCGGGCAGGGCTCGTCATCGCCCGCCGCCTCGGCAAGCATGCGATTGGCGGTGTCGGCGGGATACCGGCTGCGCATGCGGTCCGCCGCCCCGATGGCGCGGACGCGGACACGTGCCGCGCGCTCCGGCTCGCGCTCCGCCAGGCGGAGCAGCCCCCGGCGCAGGCGATCGGCGTCCAATCCGCTGATCTCGAACGCGCCCAGGCAGCATTCCGAGCATCCCGGCCGGCACTTCAGCCACGCCCCGGCCTTGGCGGCCGCGGCAGCCAGCGCCGCATCGACGATCTGAATCAACTCCGTGTCGCCGGCCATTAGTTAGAGGATAGCGGAAGGGGAGGCTCCGGGCGCGGAGCCGGGGGAACAAACGGCCAGCCGCGCGCGTAGAGTATGGAAGAGGTTCGCGCGCATGAAGCTTCTGCTTTGGTGCATTCTGCTGGTCTTGTGCTGGCCACTGGCGTTGGCGGCGCTGGTGCTTTACCCGTTGGTGTGGTTGTTGCTGCTACCGTTTCGCGTGATTGGAATCGCGGTTGACGGGGCGCTGTCGCTAGTCTGGGCGTTGGTCACGCTGCCGGCGCGGCTCTTGCGCGCCATCTGAAAGTTGCCGCTAAACCCTAATTGGGCATCTGCACTTCGAAACCAGGGTGCGGGACCGGGGGGTAGTTGCGGCCCTGAGTGCGGAATTCGTAGCGTTCGATGGCGACGGCGGCGCCGCTCTCGTTGCTGCGGACCACGCAGCCGTAGATCATGAGCTTCATCGGGCAGTTGTCGTTGAGCAGGACCGGCCACGTCATCGAGAGTTCGACCGGCATGCCGGTGGTCAACATGCTCTCCGTCGAAAACCAGACGCCGCCGCTCGATATGTTTAGCGTCTTGCCGTTTCCGGTCTCGGCAATCCGTTGACCGTAAAGCATCTTGTAGCGCACTTCCTGTTCGATCTCGAAGCGGCGCTTGCCCCGCCGTTCGCGCTCGTTGCTTCGCAGGAAACTCTCGTTTTGAATCTCAATCACCCGGCACCGCCTTCTCATGGTGAAGGTAACCCGTTTAGGATCAATAGCTCAAGCTTGTCTTTGGTTAAGAGGGTTGCGTTAACCCCGTGACCTAGAGTTAGTCTTCACTCTTGGCCTATTCCCGGCAGTTTCAGGGTATTACGGACTCGGCCCCAAACTTCCGTACTGGGAATTGGAGGTGCTGTAAAGTGCCGAAAAAAGTTTCGGAAATACGACAGAAAATACTGGACAAACAGGTCCTAAATTGCTAATATTTATCTAACACAGACAGCATCCCTGGCGGCGAGTCCCCTCCCGCCGCCAACCCTCTGAGTGCAAGGCCCCGAGATACCCAGCTCGGGGCCTTTTAATTTGTCAGGCCTAGCTGCCAGCAACCGTTTCCCAGGCAACCTCCTCCGAACGGAGTGTAACAATCTGCCGTCTAAATCTCTCCCGATGGCATGCCGGAGTAGTACTAATGGGACTTCGCCTCGGCGTAGAGACGAATTTGCCGTCGAATTTTCATTTGGATTATAGACAAACGGATCTGAAACAGCTATTCTAAGGTCAATACAGACAGCATCCTTGGCGGCGAGTCCCCTCCCGCCGCCACTCTCTGAGTGCAAGGCCCCAGGTTACCCAACTTGGGGCCTTTAACATTTCTGACGGCATTGCAAAACCTCGCCGCATCCGGAATCCCCGTCAAAGGCTGCGCTGGGAATTTCGCTTCACAGCCGTTCGGAGACACCGGGGAGTACCCCAAGAAGACTCGCTTCAGTTGTCCGCGCCTACAATATGTCGATCCGTGACCGGCTCCGGTCTTGCGGGTTTGGATTGCAGCCCCGAAGCGACGGAATTTGGGCGACGTCCGGTCATGGCACAACCGCGTACCCGGTGCGATGGGCGACGGACCGGTACCCGGGGACGAAGGGGGGCGTCTCGCTAAGGCTCAAGCGTCAGCGTGGCCTTGCCAGCGGCGCCCGAATACAGCAACTCGATCGTACGAATCTTCTGGATCTTGCCGGTGTACGAAAAGAAAATCAGTCCGGCCACCGGCAAAGCGCGGTCGCCTTCGGGCAACGCGGCCTTCTGCACGCGCTGGTGCAGTACGCGCTGCACTTCGAGCGGAACCCGGATCACCGGTGGCGGATCCTGGTCCTGGCCGCCGCCGGTTTTCAAACCCGACGACGACGGCTTCGGCGCCTTCTCCTCTTCGCGGTCGACCAGGTTGGGATGCTCCTTTGAGACCACCGGCTCCGGCGGTACCCACTCGGGATCCTTGACGTTCGCGAGCACAGCCCCATACGGCAGGGCGGGCACCGTCTTCTTCCCGTTGATGCGGAGCGAAAAGTCCTCGTAGGACAGCTTGGCCCGCGCACCCGCCGGCCCGAAGAAAGCCGCCTCGACCGACACGTACTCCTCTGTGGTCAGGTTCCCTTGCAGGGTGGGGACGGCGTGTCCATGGAATTCGGCGGCCATCGTCAGCTTGCCTGCCTCGGCCTGATCCGGGTAGTCCGCCGCAGTGGATCTGGGCGGTAGGCCCTTAATGTCGATTGGCAGGTCCTTGCCTGGCGGGGTCTTGCCCGGTGGGTTTTGCCCTTGCAGACACAAGCAGACGGCGACCACCGGGATACCGATTTTCAATACGGGGAGAAATCGCATTCCAGCTAAGAAGCTAGCATATTCGGGCGCGCCGATGCGGCGGAACAGCCTAGCCGATTTTGGTGTCCTTGGAGGCCTCCGGCGGAGGCGGCTCCTTCAAGGAGTCCTTGAAGCCGCGAATCCCTTGGGCCAGCCCCTTGCCGAGCTCGGGCAGTTTCGACGGCCCGAAAAACAGCAGGCAAATACCCAGGATCAAAAGCAGATGCTGGGGCCGTAACAGATCCTCAATCATTATGGGCTCTCCACTTGCAAGATAACACAGTTTCGCTGTCCGCGCCGCCGGAATTCGGTTGGCGGGGCTCTACACCGGCCCGGCAGACGGCCCCGGCTGCGCGCGGTTCAGGATCTCCTCGGCCAGCCTGTGCGGGTCGTCCACATGGCCGAGCGTCAGACGGCTGGCTTCTCCGGCGGTCTCGATCGATAGATCGCCCACGTTGAAGATGCGTTGCGCCATGCGCTGCTCGACGCGCACATCCTGAACTTTGGAAAGCTGAATGGTGCGCGTGGTCCTGGCCGCGATTCCAGTCTCGTAGCGCAGCCGGTCCGCCGTCACCACCGTCTTCGACGCTTCGCGGCGCACCCACCGCGCGGCCGGCCACAGCAGCACCAGCGGCGGCAGAATCATCACCCAGTGCGACGGAATGTAGCTTTGCCACGACGCCAGATAGGCGATCTCCAAGCCCAGAAACACGATGGTGGCCGCGATCGTGCCGGCCTTCAGGAACTTTGTGGTGGGACGAATGACGATGTCAGGCATGGATGCTGCGCTCTCCCGAGCGATTATTGTACCGCGCCCGGGAGCGCCAGTCGGAAAGGAAGGAAACCGCGCGCTCCCTCACGCCTCCCGGCGTTTACTCGCGTGCAACGGCTCGTCCGGGGTTAACCCGAGGATGGAATGCACCGCATCCCGCACGCGCTTCTTCCACCTCTCCGGCTCGGACGCGGCCGCCCGCGGCGCTTCCCGCGGCGCGAAAGCACTGTGGTAATACTCGATCAGGGCGCCATCGTTATCGTCCACGGCCCGCGCGTATTGCCGAATGTAGCTTTCGCTATATACGCCGCCGGGCAGTTTCTGAAATGCGCCGCACTCGATGGCTTCGAGGTAACGCAGATTGATCTTAGTCGCCGTCGCAATCTGGGCGAGCGAGAGCCCCTTTGCCGTTCGGCGTTCCAGTAACTCCCGCGGCATCTCGATCCCGGCCGATGTCATGCCCGGAGTTACTGCACGTTCGATGCAAAACCGGCGTCGGTTGCCATATGGGGAGTTACGAACCTACGGCCTCAGCCCAGCGCATTTGTTACGCGGGAGTTTTTATACACGCCGAGCTTCTCATGTAAATCTTGGGTTCTTGATCGACAACACGCGACTACTTACTAGAGCCAACTATCCCAGCGTGCCGCTGCCTGAGTAAGTAGGTTAGTCGAGACTTCCCGCTGCTTGCCTACGGCTCAATCGCGATCTGCACGTGGTTGCTCTCCTGGCCGTCGGCGCTCAAATGCAGTTCGGCGGTGCCGGCGTTGGTGAGGGCGGGGAGTTGCGCTTCAACGACGTAGAAACCGATGTAGCCCGGCGCTAGGGTGGCGCGCGTGATGTCGAGCGGCACTCCGTCGAGAAAAACCTTCACCGGCGCGACCACCGCCGGCGGGCTATCGAGCGGCGCCGGCACGCCGGTCGGCCAGTTTGGCTGAACCTTGCCGAGGCCGGTCGAGAGAATCTTGATGCGTCCGCTCGAATGGGCCGCGTTGCGCCCGTCGAGCGGCAGGTCGCTATCGGCATCGAACAACGCCGCGGCGCCGTCGTGCGAGACCAGGATGGCCGGCGAAACCGGCTGCACGGCGACTGGAATCGCGAAGCTGCCGGCCGCGGTTTCAAGTGCCAGCCCCACGCTGGGGCCGACCGCTTCGAAGGGAACCTGCACTTGCGATTCGCCCTCGGCCGCGGCCAGCACCGGGAATTCCAGGTTGGCGCCGCTGGCGCGGCTCACCTGCGCTCCCACCACGCTCAGCAGCGAACCGGGCGCCGCGGGACGTGTGCTGAAATCGGCCGCATTGACGATGCGCGGCGCGCGGAGGCGGTGCGGCGCCGCCGTCGCATACACGCCGTAACCGTCCAGCGCGGCGTAAAGCTGCACGCCCGCCGCATCCAAACGCACATCATAGGCGGCTGCCGCGGGGAGCTTCGCCGACAGGTTCACCCAGTTCACCGCGCTGGCGCTCGCGTTCTCCAGGTCCGCCACGCCGTAAAACACGCCCGCGTCGGTGGCCACGTAAACCGCTCCCGCCGCGCGGTCGGCCGCGACCGAATGTGCCGGCCGGTTGGGCAGGTTGAAATCGAGCGCGTCCCAGAAGCCGCCGCCGTTGGTGGTGCGCACGACGTGCGGCCCGTTGCCGGCGAGCGCCGCCAGCGCCACGCGCGGTTCGGTGGAATCGGCGAAGATCCGCTCCACTCGCCCACCGCCGGCCTGCCAAGCCGGGGCGGGGAACGTGCGTCCGCCATCCACCGAAACCCATATGCGGCCGTCCGCCGATCCCGCGTACACCGTGCCGCCCGCCTGTGCCACGGCCGTGATCTCGGTCTGCAGCCGGCTCGAATACAGCTCCGCGCGCACAGCCTCGGCCGAAACCGCGTCCACCGGTTGCCACAGCGAGCCGCCCGGCGGCAACTCGAGCGCGCCCAGGTTCTCCACTTCGACAATCGTTCCCGACGTTCCGGCCACGGTGGAGACGATCCGCCGCACCGGAAGATTGGGCAATCCCTGGTTCAGCGCCGTCCAGGAAAGTCCGCCATCGAGCGAACGCCACACGCCAAAGTCGTTGGCGGCGATCAATTGCCCGGCATCGGCCGGCGAAACCGCCACGCTGTTCACCCCGTCCCCGATCACCGACCGGGCACCGGACGCGGTCAGGTTCTCCCACGAGTGGCCACCATCGTCGGAGCGATAGAGGTGCCTGCCCAAAGCGAAGATCGCATCCGAACTGGACGCCGCGTAGATAATTCGCGCCGCGGCTTCCGGCAGCCGTGCCGCCGTGCCTGGCCGTGCGGACGGTGGGTCCGCTGCAGCCGCCAGGGTCCACGTCTCGAAATCGGCCGTCGCGAACACCACGCCCGAGGCGGATCGCGCATAGAGCACCCCGCCCCCCGGCGAGAACCAGACCTGCGCCACGGGGCCAGTGGCAGGGCCGGCCAGTTGCAAATCGGCGGCGGCGCTCCCTACCTTGCGCCACGCCGGCGCCGCCTGGGCGAACACCGCCGCGCCGGCGAGAAGAATCGCGGCGAACCGAAATGAAACGGGGAGTGTTCCTTTATGACACACTGGCGATCCCATTTTAGCTCAACTCGCGATCTGGAAAAATCATCAACTGCCTGATATCACTCGATTTGTGAAGCGACCTCGTTTGCGGCACGATATGTGCATTGCAAGTTTAGTGCTAGAATTGGGAGGAAAATCTCGGGCGGGCTTGGTTTAGAGTTTCATGTCCCGAGGTCTTGATATGGCGCGGCGCTGGAACTACATGCGGTACCTGTCTACGCTGTTGCTGACGGCAATGGTCGTCGTGCCGGCGGCGACGCTCCACGCCCAGGACGAAGGCGTGGCGACGGTCCTGGTGCAAGTCAACCAGGTTTCCGTGTTGGATAATTCCGGTTACGTGAAGCCGCTTTCGGTGGGCGACCACTTGCGCCAGCACGAAACCGTGATTACCGGCCCCGATGGCTACGCCCGTTTCCAACTCTCCGACGGCAGCATTTTTGAGGTGTATTCGAACTCGAAGGTGGTGTTCCGCGAGACTCCTGGCCTCACCGACCTGCTCGACCTGTTCATCGGACGGGTGAAAGTGTTTATCGAACACTCCAAGGGTCCGAATCCGAAGGATGTCAAGACGCCCACGGCGGTGATTTCCGTCCGCGGCACCGTGTTTGACGTGGCCGTGCAGGACGCCGACGGAACCACGTTCGTGACCTTGGATGACGGCGTGGTGGACGTGCGCAATCTGACCGCGCCCGGACCGTCCGTGCTCCTCAAGCCCGGCGATTCCATTCTCATCGAACCGAACAAGCCGCTGATGCCGCTACAGATCAACCAGCACGCAGCCATGCGCTTCGTTCTGAAAGCCGCCGAGCAGGCGGTGGCCCAGGTGCTATTCGGCGGACGCGGCGGCCTGGGAGTCGGTTCCGTCGGCGTTGGCCCACAGGGCGACAAGGGTCATCCCGGCGGCAGCACTGGCACTGGATCGGGCGGACCGTCCGCGCCTGCTCCCAGCCACTGAGCCGCCATTCTCGTGGTTCCGTCAGTCGCGCGTGGCGCAGGCCGTCTGGCCCAATGCCGCATAGTTTCTTGAAAGCCTCGGTGCGGCCGAGCTCGTGGGGCGGACCCCCGGGTCCGCGCGGGACGCCCTCGTCCCGCCGCTTCATCGACGAATCGACCACTTGCTCGTGCGAAAGGCCGGCTTGGGGGGCCGACCTCGGACGGCGGCGCCCGCCCCACAATTTGCGCGGGTGCCCGGTAGTGGGAAAACTATGCGGCATTAGGCCGTCTGGCCTGCAGAGCCGAGAGTCCTCTCGGCTTTTCTTAATGCCCCGCCGTCACGCCCGTCTGTTCCGCCACATGCCAGAATAGACGTTCCGCTAAGGAGATCGCATGACGAAACGGTCGGCTGCCTGTTGGATCGCGCTCGCGCTGAGCCCCTGGTTACTTTCGGCGGACACTCACGCCGATGTCTTCGACGTGAAGAGCTTTGGAGCAAAGGGCGACGGCAAGGCGCTCGATTCGCCCGCCATCAATCGGGCGATTGATGCCGCGGCGGCGGCTGGCGGCGGAACCGTCCACTTCCCGGCGGGAACCTACGTGACCGGCTCGATTCGCCTGCGCAGCAACATCACTCTGCAATTCGAGCCTGGCACCACGCTCGAAGCGTCGGCCGATCCGGCGGCCTACGACGCAGCCGAGCCGAACCAGTGGGACAAGTTTCAGGATTTCGGCCACAGCCATTTTCATAACAGCCTCATCTGGGGCGAGAATATCGAGAACGTTTCCATTCAGGGCGCCGGCCTGATCGACGGCCATGCGCTCGCCCGTGAGCGCGGCGCCGCGGGCGACAAAGCCATCGCCCTCAAACTCTGCCGCAAAGTGACCCTCCGCGATTTCTCGATTTCCTTGGGCGGCCACTTCGCCATTCTGGCCACCGGAGTCGACAATCTGACCATCGAGAACGTCGCAATCGACACCAACCGCGACGGCATCGACGTGGATTCCTGCCGCAACGTGCGCCTCTCCAATCTGAGCGTCAACACGCCGAACGACGACGCCATCGTGCTCAAGGGCACCCACGCGCTCGGCTTCGCGCGCCCCACCGAGAACGTGACCATCGTCAACTGCCTGGTCAGCGGTTACGATATCGGATCGCTGCTCGATGGCACCTACCGGCGCACCCTTACGCAGGCTCCCGATCGCGACGGCCCAACCGGCCGCATCAAGATCGGCACCGAATCGGAGGGCGATTTCCGCAACATCACGATTTCGAACGTGGTCTTCGACCGCTCGCGCGGGCTGGCTCTCGAATCGGTCGATGGCGCACACATCGAGGACATCGCGATTTCGAATATCACCATGCGCCAGGTTTCGAACGCGCCGATCTTCCTGCGGCTCGGCAGCCGTATGCGGGCGCCCGTGGGAACCGCCGTCGGTTCGCTGCGGCGAGTGAGCATCAGCAACGTTGTCGTGTACGACGCCGATCCGCGCTACGGTTCGATCATTGCCGGCATCCCCGGCCACGACGTCGAAGACGTCAAGCTGAGCGACATCCGTATTCTCTATCGCGGCGGTCTCACGCTCGATCAAGTCGCCGCGCAGCCAGCCGCGATGGTGAATTCGTTCTTCTACCGCGCCACTGGCGGCGTTCCGCCGCGCGAGCCCTACGCGACGCCGGAGCGCGAGAGAGAATATCCCGAGCCTTCCATGTTCGGTCTGCTGCCCGCGTATGGCTTTTTCATCCGCCACGCCAAAGGAATCGAACTCAATAACGTCGAAGTCGGTTTCATGCAGGAAGACCGCCGTCCCGCATTCGTCCTCGACACGGTGAAGGGAATCGACCTCAATCACGTCAAGGCCCAGAAGGCCCCCGCCGTTCCCACCATCGTGTTGCGCAACGCCGAGGACGTCACAGTCCATCATTCGACCCCGCTCGTGGACACACACGTGGACAAGGCCGATCAAAAGGAAATGTGACGATCCGGCGGCCGGCAAGAGAGCTCAGCGTACATCTCCATCTTGAGCGATTACCGGTAACCTCCTTATGAACTCCGACGCCGTCATTCGTGCGGGTTTCAGGGCGATAAAGACGCTCCGGAGGTCAACACCCAATGGGTAAGAAACAACACGGGCCATTTCAGCTTTCCTTTACAACGGCCATTGCGGCCTGCCCGGCGCTAGCATGATCACCATCATGGCTCATCCATGGCGGATTACTCGCAGGACGTTTCTGAGCGCGGGCGCAGGGCTGAGTATCGTGGCCGCCGCCGGGGAACGGCGCATCTTTTCGTCCGGCCGCATTGGGAATCTGCGGCTCAAGAATCGTCTCGTGCGCAGCGCTACCGCGGAAGGCGCCTGCCGCGAGGGCGTCCTGACCGATGAGGGTATCGCGATCTATCGCGCTCTAGGCCTGGGCGGTGCCGGGCTTATCATCACCGGCAACATGGCCGCCATGGCCGGCGGCCGGTACAACGAACTGCAAACGTGCATCTATGACGACCGCTTCATTCCCTCCATCCGCAGGATCGTCGAGGCGGTAGACGGCGCCGGCAACGGCTGCAAGGTGTTGGCGCAGATCACCCACACGGCGCCAGAGGGCCAGTTGGCCGACCCCATCGCAGCGTCGGCCAAGCCGCTTCCCTCCTGGAAAAGACAGCCGCGCGCGATGACCACTGAGGAAGTCGAAGAGATGACCGGGCAATTTGCGCGAGCCATTCGCCGCGCCAAAACCGCCGGTTTCGACGGCGTGGAAATCTACGCCGCCGGATACCTGCTCGGCTCGTTTCTTTCTCCCTATACCAATACGCGCGCCGACCGCTTCGGGGGAAGCCTGGAGAACCGCGTCCGCGTCATCACCGATATCGTCTTCAAAGCCCGAAAACTGGTCGGAGACAGTTTCCCTGTCCTGGCCAAGCTCAACTGCGATGACAACGTGGAGGGTGGAACGAACATAGACACTTTTCCCGCTGTGGCCGCCCAGGTGGAAAAGGCCGGCGTGGCGGCCATCGACGTGATCGGCCCAACCTCGGGCCGCAACGCCGAGTGGGAGTCCTACTTCATCAATTACGCGCGGAAACTGCGCGTGAAGGTTCCGGTGATCCTGACCGGCGGCAACCGCAACGTCGACCGACTGGAGCAGCTTCTCCAGGCGGGTCAGCCGGATTTCGTCGCGATGGCGCGGCCCTTCATCCGTGAGCCCGGCCTTGCCGCCCGCTGGCGGGCGCGCGAAGGCGACCCGGATGCCGCCTGCATTTCCTGCAACCGTTGCATGGATGGTTTCCGCCAGGGCAAGATCACGCGCTGCCGGGTGAACGACGCTAACTGACTGTTGCGCGCGCGGCCCTCAGCCCTTTTGACGGACACGCAGTATGGAAGCCCGTTTCGATGATCGCGGGGCGCGATCTTCCCATGCACAACGGGATCGACACCAACTCTGACGGCTCGCTGACGGTCGGCACGATCAGCGCAAGTTCTCCCTGGATTCGCGTGGGCGAGGTTCCGTTCAAGATTACAAACCTGGCAGCAACCGCGGATGCCATGGACCGGATTACCATCGATTATCCTAAATCCGGCAGTTCGAGCAGTCCAAGACGACCATCGCCATGTAACCGCAACTACTTGCAGAAACAGCGGTTGTCACCCAGAGGGTGATATGCGCAGCAGTTGAAAACCATTGAGGACAACCGCCGAACGGGGCGGGGTGGCAGCCCAACTGCCGGATTTAGGATTGTGCGGGCGAGGACGGAGTGTCACACCGCGTGTACCTGGACGACAAGCGGAATCCGTTGTAGCGGCCGGGATTGGCGTCGCGCATGCCACTTTCCCGCTACGCGGACCTCCCCCCTACCGCAACAGCGCTTCCGCCCCCCGTTGGAGGATAGCCGCCGCGGCTCCGCCGGCCAGGGCCGCAACGGACGATGCGGCAGCGCCCTTGCGCTTCCATTCCTCATGTACCGCGTGATAGCCGAGATACACCAGCCAGCCGGCAGTCAGTCCTAGCGGATAGATAGTCCACACGCTGCCCAAGTGCGGCGCAAGTCCGAGCGCCAGCGCGCCGCCAGCCAGCGTTGCGCCTTCGGCCAGCAGGCACCACAGCAGAGCGACGGTTCGCGAGGGCACCGCCGCTCGCATCACACCGCCGAGCGCGATGCCCTCCGGCAACTTGTGCAAGGCGATAGCGACCGGCACGGCGACGCGCAGACCGAGCGGCGCCGCGTGTTGCACCACGGCCACGCTCCAGCCATCGAGGAAACTGTGCAGCGCCGCGGCGACGATCAGCGGCGCGGCAAAGCCATGCAACTCCGTGCCGCACGCGCCGTGATCGTGGTCGCGCGCGCAGGTAGGGCAAATCGGATACGCGTACCGGTTGATCGCGAGCAACAGCCCGTAGCCGCCGGCGCACAGCGCCAGCGTCAGCGTCCAACCGGAATCTTCCGCCAGCTCCGGCAGCAGGCCGAACAGCGCCACGCCGATCAGCACGCCCGCGCTGAACGGCACCACCGCGCCCAAGCGGTTGCGCAGTCCGGTCAGCCAGATTCCCAGCGCCGCGCCGGCGCAACCCACCATCGCTGCCAGCGCCGGCGGCGTAATCCCGGATTGAAACCAGATTGCAGCCAAGTTCTTACTCTAACAGGAGCGCGGCTTCCCATCGCCGATTGGATCCGGGCGCTGAGACACCGCCGCCAAATAACGGCCGGCCCGGCTAGCCCACTTGAGACAATGATGTACTAAGCTCAAGAGGAGTCTTCCTATGCTTCGACGTATCTTCCTCCCCGTTCTGCTCCTCGCCGGCTGCACCTCGTTGTATGCCGACGTCACCATGCGCATGGGCTTGGATCTGAAGTTCAATCTCGCCCTGCCCGGTGCCTTGCCGCAGTTGCCTTTTAATGAAATGCTGACGCAGGTCAAGGGCGACCGCGGCTATGCCGTGATTGGGCCGATCGTTGCCGTCACGGACCTCTCCACCGGCAAGATCACATTGCTCGACGCCAAGACCAAGCGGTACGCCGCCATTGCGATTGCCGATTACATTTCCAAGATCGCCGGCTCCAGCGGTCAGGGGGCGCAGGCCATGCAGAACATGCCCGAGGAAGCCAAGCAGATGTTGGCGAAGATCAAGTTCGACGCCGAATCGCGCGACACCGGCCGCACCAGTCGCATTCAGGGTATCGACGCCTATGAGCGCGAGGTATTGGTCCACATTTCGATTCCGGTGCCGCTTCCCGGCGTTGAGAACGGCCTGCTGGTCAACTTGAAAATGCAGGTGTGGAAGCCCAAGCCGTCCGAGTTCGATCGCGTTCCGGCGTTGCGGGAACTGGCCGCCTACAACGATCGCAACAAGGGCTTTGGCGACCCCTCCGCCGCTCTACGCCAGATGTTCGGCGCCATGCCCGGGATGGGCGACCATCTCGGCCAGATGGTTGACGAAATGCAAAAAGGAGGCAAGGTGATGCTGGGTATGCACATGGGAATCTATGTGCCCGGCTTGGGCGCGATGTTGGATAAGGCAGGGAAGGGAGACGCCAAGGCACTCCTGCCGCCCGAGGGCGAGCCGCTGTTGAGCGTGAATCTCGATCTCAAGGAACTCTCGAGTGCCACTGTGCCGGCGGAGGTGTTCTCTATCCCCGCGGGTTACAAAGAGGCTCCCGTGGAAGACCTCATGAAGGGCCTGACTTCGGCTCTCACTGGCGCCAAGGAGAAGGACGCGCCCGCTCCGCAGACGAAGTAGCCGTGGACTCGACGAGCCGGCAGCGGTGACCCACTGCCGGCCTTCGGTACAATCCTGCATCCCCATCCGCCGCGACTGGCGTATACATGAATGGAGGGTGCGGTGAAGCTCTTAATCCTGGTTGTCGCGACGACCGGTTGCCTGGCGGCGCAAAGCCCCGACGTGAACTCGATCATGGCCCAGGTTGCCACCAACCAGGCCAAGAGCCGGGAACAGCGCGCGCAGTGGATCTTCGAACAGCATCAACTTCTTCGCATGGTCCGCTCGGGCGGCAAGATAGCCCGCCAGGAGCATCGCGAGTACTTGGTGCTCCCCGACCGCCGCGGGATAAAGAAACAGCTTATATATTTCGATGGAAAGTACGCGAAACATGGCGCTTATCTTTCCTATGCCCAGCCGGGCTATAGGTACAAGGGACTGGACCTCGATGGCGATCTGATCGAGGGCTTATCGAATGGTCTGACGGACGACAAACAGTCTGTGGATGGAATCGAAACCGACTTGTTTCCATTGACTTATCATCAGCAGCTCAAGTATGCCTTTCATCTTGTGGGCGGCCTGGAGGATTATCGGGGACGAAAGGTCTGGCGCGTCCATTTCGAACCGAAGACGAAGACCAGCCTGCTCGATGCCGACGAGGCCGACAGCGCCATCTGGAAGGGCGAGGCGCTGATCGACGCCGACGAGTTTCAGCCCATAGCGATCACCACCAGCTTGGCGACAAAGCTGCCCGCCGCCGTGCGCATCCTGCTCGGCACCAACATCAAAGGGCTGGGGTTCAGTCTGGAATACGGGAAGGTCGCCGATGGCGTTTGGTTCCCTGTCAGTTACGGCGGGGAATTTGAAGTTACCGGTTTGTTCTTGTATCGCCGAACGATGAGCATTTCGCTCGAGAACAGCGGCTTTCGCCACGCCGACGTCAGCAGCCAGATTGCTTATGCAAAGGATGAAGAATAGGCGTGCTCAGCGATGCAGTGGAAGCGGTTTGGGATTTCAAGGAGCTGCTGCGCCAGCATCAGGGAACGGTATTTTCGATCGCGCTGCATTTCCTGCGCGACCGGGCCACGGCGGAGGAAGTGGCGCAGGAGGTGTTCCTCAGCCTGCACCGGAATCTGGACAGAATCGAAACGCCGGCGCACGCCGCAGCCTGGCTGAGGAAGGTGGCGGTGCAGCGCTCGATCGACGAAGGGCGCCGCCGCAGCCGAAGACCTCAAGTGGCGCTTGAGGAAGTGGCCGAGCCGGCAGCGGCCGTGAAGCCGGGCGATCCGCTGCTGAGCGAGATGCTGCGCAAGCTGATCGCGACGCTGCCGGAGGCGCCGCGAATGGCGATGGTGCTGCGCTACCAGGAGGATCTGGAGCCGGCCGAAATTGCCGCCGCGCTGGAGATGCCGGTGGCCACGGTGAAGAGTCATTTGCAGCGTTCGCTGGCGCTGTTGCGTGAAAAGCTGGCGCGGCGCGGCGTAGGAGAAAGTGGATGGACTGGTTAGAAGACGAGTTGCGGCGGGCGCTCGCGCGGGAGGCGCCGCCTGATGGTTTCGCCGGGCGGGTGATGGCGCGGACGGTGCGCGGGCCGGTTGGGGCGCGGCGCTGGCTGGCCGCGGCAGCGATGGTGGTGGTGGCGGCTGGCGCGGGGGTGGCCTGGCGCCAGCACCAGGGGAACGAAGCAAGACGGGAAGTCATGCTGGCGCTGCGGCTCGCCTCCGCGCCAATGCATCGCATTCAACTTGAAGTAAGGAGCATATCGCAATGAAAACATTATTGATCGCGTGTCTGGCGGCGCTGCCCGTGTTGGCCGCTCCGCAGCAGTTTCGGCTCAATCTCGATGCCGTGGCAGCCAAGTCCTCCGAACATGTGGACGTGTCGTTGAACGCGGCCACCTTGCAGTTAGCCGCGAAGTTTCTCGGTGGCGACGATCCGGACGAATCGCGCGTCCGGAAGCTGATCGAGGGCATCGAGGGCATCTATGTGCGGCACTACAATTTCAAGTCGCCCGGCACCTGGACCCAGGCCGATCTGGAGCCGATTCGCGCCCAGTTGCGCGGTTCGGATTGGTCGAAGATCGTCGGCGCAACCAGCACGGAAGACGGCGGGAGCACCGAAGTCTGGCTGCACCTGGCCGGCGGCAAGTCCATCGGCATGGCGATTGTCGCGACCGATCCAAAAGAAGTGACCGTGGTCAACATCGTCGGCAACATCGACCTGGAAGCCCTGGCCAAACTCGGCGGCCACTTCGGCGTGCCCAAAGTGAAGCCGGGCGACAAGCCGCACAAAGACGAGCAGTAAGAAAAACCGGTGGGACCCGCCTACGCAGGTCCCACCGGTCTGGTGATTCCGAACCTCCCGTCTCACTCCGCCTAGAACATCAGCTTCAACCCAAACTGGATTTGCCGCGATGGATACGTGGTGCGGATAGTGCCGAATGCGGAGCTGGTGCTGACCGCCGTGGGCAGCCCCAGGTTGGTGTGGTTCATCACGTTGAAGAACTCCGAGCGGAATTGCAACCGCGCGCGTTCCCGAAACGTGAAGGTCTTGTCGACGCCCAGGTCCCACTGCTCCAGCCCCGGCGCGCGGAAAGCGTTGCGGCCCAGGTTGCCGAATGACGGGGCACTGGCAGGTGGCGTCGTGAACGTATAACCGGCGAAGTAGTTGTTGATCTTCTGCGACTTGCTTTGGCTGGCCGCGGTGCCGGAGACGTTCGGCCGCAGAATGGCCTCGCCGCGATAGTCGTTGGTCAGACCGGTGACGTCGTTGGCGGCGGAGGGTGAGTACGAAACGTCGATCGGCGTGCCGGTGTTGGCCGTGTTGATCGTGTTCAGCTCCCAGCCGCCCAGCGCGGCGTCGAGGACGCTGTTGATGCCGGCGCCGAAGGTGCGGCCCTTGCCGAAGGGAACCTGCCAGACCACGCTGGTCACGTTGATCAGTTTGACGTCGAAGCTCGACGGGCCGCGCTCCGCCGTGAGGTTCCGAACGTTCTGCGGGTTGGCTTCGTAATAGCCGGCGTAGTATTCGAGCGCCTGTTCGGAATCGCCCAGTGCCTTCGACCAGGTGAACGAGTTGAGAAGGTAGAGGCCGTGGCCGAAGCGGTGCTCGACGCGAGCCGAGAAGCCGTTGTAATCGTTGTCGCCCTGCGGCGTCAGCCACGTGATTGGTCCGAAGCTCTGGTCCGGACGCCGCGCCTGCACACTCAACGTGGCGCCCGGCTGGTTCGGAACGGCCTGATTGTAATCGGCGATGATCGGCAGCCGCAAACTGTGATTGCCGTTGTAGGCGAGTTCCACCACCCAGCCCTGCGCCAATTCGCGCTCCGCCGAGAGGAACCAGGATTGAATGTACGGCCAGCGCGTGTTTGCATCGATGTAATCGATGTTGGACACCAGCGGATTGAAGCTGGCCGGGTTGTCGATGCCGGTGGTGAAGCTATTCTGCGTGGTAAGGAAAGTGGAGGGAACCACGCCGTTCGATATCGATTGCGTCACGATGCCGAACAACGCTTGCGGCGCGTTGATGCCCTCTTCCGCGCTGCCTACCCGGTTGAAGAACGAATAGCTGATCCCGTATCCGGCGCGCACGACGGTCTTCGGAATCGCGCTGTAAGCCAGCCCCAGGCGCGGTCCGAAATCCCTGTAGTCCGGGTGGACCAGCGCGCGGTTGAAGACGCTGCCGCCGGTCGCGTGAACCAGCGAGTTCGTCGAGGGATCGAAGTTCGTCAGGTCGTTGTCGCGATCCCAGACCGGCGTGGCGTACTCCCAGCGCAAGCCGAGGTTGACCGTCAGTTTCGGCGTCACGCGGTAATCGTCCTGGACATACAGCGACGTCACGTGCTGCCGCATGTTACTCACGAACGGGTTGCCCAATTGAATCGTGCTCGGCAATCCGAAGATGAAGTCGGCCAGATTGTAGCTCGTGGAATCGCTCGTAATCGTGCAGCCGGCGGCTTGTCCGAGTTCGGCGCAAGTGGGCTTGCTCATCTGGCCCGCGTAGGTATCGGCGCCGTATAGCGGGTTCACGTCGAGAACCTCGGTGCGTATGGCCACGAACTCGTAGCCCATCTTGAGCGAATGGCGGCCCTTCATCCACGAGTAGTTCAGCTTTGGATTGAACGACGTCGGATTCTGAAACTGCGGATTGCTGGTCTGCCGGCCCAGTTGCGAAAAGCCGCTGATCGATTGCGAATTCAGGCCGCCGGTGAGATCTGAGCTGCTTGGCAGTCCGGAGAATCCGTACAGATCTTCCATGCTGGCGCCGCCCAGGTAGGGCGGAGTCTTGCCGGCCAGGATGTGGTCGAAGGCGAAGCGCGCTTCGATCAGCGACGTCGGTGTCAGACTCCAGGTGTACCCGGCCGCCGCCTGTTGCTGGATGGCGTGTATGTGCCCGTTGCCGTTGCCGCCCGAAGGTCCGGGGATGTCCGGCGCGTAGTACGGCAGATCCTTGCGCTGGCTGAAGCGCAGGAACGCCGTCATCTTTTCGTCGATATTGTAGTTGATCTTGGCGTCGTATTTGTCGCTGTAATCGCGCACCAGCAGCAGCGCTTCGTAATTGTTCGAGCGCCCGGCCCCGTTGGGAGAGGGAAGGTTGCCGAGCACGGTGGCGGCGAACGGATTCAACTGCGAAACCGGAATCTGCGTGCCCGCCGCGTAGAGGGTCTTGTTCAACGGATCGTACACCGACACGGGCAGCGTGCCCGAGCGGTCGCTCATGCTGGGAATCGAATCGAAATTCAAGTAGCGCTGCAACTGCCGGAACCCTTCATAATCGGCAAAGTAGAACAGCTTGTTCTTGACGACGGCGCCGCCCACCGTGAAGCCGAACTGGTTGCGCTGGAGCGTAGGCTTCTGGAACACCGCCGGGCTGAAGGTGAAGCCGGCCGCGTTCAAATCCGTATTGCGCAGAAACTCGTATAGCGTGCCGTGCACCTGGTTGCCGCCGGAGCGCAGCGCGGCGTTCACCACACCGCCGCCCACGCGTCCGTATTCCGCGCTGAAGTTGCTGGTGATTACGCGAAACTCATCCACCGCGTCCGGCGAGGGCTGCACTAACTGGCTCGAGTAACCCTGGTTGCTGGTCGAATAGGCGTTGTTATCCAAGCCATCCAGCAGAAAGTTATTGTACGTGCTGCGCATGCCGTTCACGTTGAAGGCGCCTTCGCGCGGCGTGCCCGTTGCCGAAAACAGCACGGACATGGGCGAGCGGTGCACGTTGGTCGAAAGCAGCGCCAGGTCCGAATAGGCGCGCCCGTTCAGCGGCAGCTCGACGATCTGCGCCGTGTCGATCACCTGCCCCTTCTGGCTGGAATCGGTATCGATCAGCGGTGCCGCGCCGCTCACTTCCACTTCCTGCGTGGTGGCGCCCACCTGCATCGTCACGTCCACGCGTTGCCGCGCGTTCACGTCCACCGTCACATCGTTGGTGGTGGTCTTGTTGAATCCCGCGTGCTCCACGGTGACCGTGTAACGGCCCACCTGCACGTTGAAGAAATCGAAATCGCCATTCTCGCCCGTGACGACCTTCGACTGCAAGCCCGTCGCCTGGCTGGTCAGCATGACGGCCGCATGGGCGATTACCGCCCCGCTCGGGTCGTGCACCGTGCCCAACACTTCCGCCGTTTCAAACTGCGCGAGCAGCGGCGCGGCGATCGAGAGACATAGCAATATCGTTCGTATGGAAAAACCCTGGCGCATGGACAAACCTCACCAGAGATTTTCCCAATCGAGTATTGACGAGTAATTAAAGGCCGGTCACGGATGTGTGACAGCGGCGCTGGCCCTGCGCAGCCTGTCGAGCACGCCGGCCCAGGCGGGCGTGTCGGGCGGGCAATCGACCGCGATCCAATCCCAGCCCTCCGCGTCCAGACGATGCAGCGTCCGGTAGAGAGCCGCGGCATACTCGAGCGGATCGGCGGGCATTTCGTGGCCCATCCGCAACCGCGCGCCGCGGCCCTCGGGCACGGGATCGCCCGGCGCGATCAGGAAAAGCGGCGTCGTTGGCCGGTAGTGGCGCAAATGCAACCCAGGCGATGGGTGCGCGCCGGCGGTCACGCTGGCGGCGATCTCGACTGGCCCGATCAGCTTTTCGATCTCTGGCAGCGGGATCACGCCTGGCCGCAGCAGCAGCGGCGCTCGGGCGAGCGACAGCACGGTGGATTCAATGCCCACTTCGGCCGGGCCGCCATCAAGCACACAATCGGCCAGTGCGCTGGGCACGTCCCTGGCCGCCGTGGGCGAAAGCTCGGTGAAGCGGTTGGCGCTCGGCGCGGCAATCGGCACCCGGGCGGTGCGAATCAATGCGAGCGCCAGCGGATGCGCCGGCATGCGCAGCCCAACTGTCGGCAGACCCGCCGTAACGATATCGGGGACGATGTCACGCTTCGGAAGCACCAGCGTCAGCGGCCCCGGCCAGTAGCGGCGCGCCAGAATTTCCGCCGCCTCCGGCCAATCGCTGGCAAGCGTCTGCGCCATCGCGATCGAATCCACGTGCACGATCAGCGGCACCGTGTGCGGTCGGCCCTTGGCGGCGAAGATGCGCGCAACGGCTTCCGCATCGAGCGCGTTCGCGCCCAACCCGTAAACGGTTTCGGTCGGAAAAGCCACCAGCCGCCCGGCGCGGATCAACTCCGCGGCATGGGCGATGCTGCTTTCGTCGCCGCTCACTCGGGCGCTTCGTCCTTGTCGTCGCCGGCCACGCGGCCCGTCTTGCGCCACACCAGGTACGCGTGGATCATGCCGTCCAGGTCGCCCTCCAGCACCCGATCCACGTCGCCCAGGGACAGCTTGCTGCGCAGGTCCTTCACCAGGCGGTAGGGCGCCAACACGTAGTTGCGGATCTGGCTGCCGAAACTCGCCTCCAGTTTCGAATCCTCCGTCTTTCGCGTCGCCTCGCGCTTCTTCTCCAGTTCCTGCTCGTACAGCTTGGCGCGAAGCTGCTTCATGGCGCTCTCGCGGTTCTTGTGCTGCGACCTCTCGTTCTGGCACTGCACCACGGTCTTGATCGGCGCGCCGCCGTCTGGCGGCACACGAGTGTGCGTGATCCGCACCGCCGAATCCGTCATGTTGACGTGCTGCCCGCCGGCGCCCGAGGAGCGGAACGTATCGATCCGCAGATCGTCCAGATCGATGTCGATCACGATCTCATCGTCCACCTGCGGGAAAACGTACACGGAGGCGAACGACGTGTGCCGCCGCGCGTTCGCGTCGAACGGCGAAATGCGCACCAGCCGGTGAATGCCTGCTTCCGATTGCAGCAACCCGTAGGCGTTCTCGCCGTTCACTTCGAAGGTGACCGATTTGATCCCGGCCCCTTCGCCCTCCAGGCGGTCCGTGATTACCGTCTTGAAGCCGTGCCGCTCCGTCCAGCGCAAGTACATGCGCAGCAGCATCTCGGCCCAATCCTGGCTTTCCGTGCCGCCCGCGCCGGGGTGAATAGTGACGATCGCGCTCAGCGCGTCGTTCTCGCCCGAAAGCAGCATGGCCGTTTCGATGCGCTCCGCGAACTCGCCGTAAGCCTTCAGATCGCGCTCGATATCGGCGGTCATATCTTCGCCCTCGCGCGCCAGTTCGAACATGGTGTCGAGGTCTTCGGTGAGGGCGCGAATCCGCTCGTCGTTGCCGATGGCTTCTTCCAGGCGCTTGCGGCGCAGCATCACCTTCTGGCTTTTCTCGGGCTGCGCCCAGAAATCCGGCTGCGAAACCTGCTCTTCGGTTTTGCTTAATTCGAGCTTCTGCGCGGGGGCGTCAAAGATACCTCCGTACGGCCAGGGCTTGGTCGCGAAGCGGCGCGTATTGGCGTTCCAGTTCTTCCAGGGTCATGTGGGTTCAATCCAATTCTAACAAATACCCGGCTTTGCCCACGTTGCGCGCAATCGTGCGCCCCATGCGGATCTCCACGCCTTCCGCCTCGTGGATGTGGCCGCAGAAGAAATAGTGCGGTTGCGATTTTTCGATGAACTCGCGCACCGCGTGCGAGCCCGCGTGCAGCCCGGGCCGAATCTGGTCGAGCGCGGTCGCATAGGGCGGCGCGTGGCAGATCAGGATGAGCGGGTCGAGCTCGGCGAACTTGGCCAGCCGCGCCGCCAGTTGCGGCTCGCTATACTCGCCCGGTGTGTTGAACGGCGTCGGACTCGAATAGCCCAACCCGGCCGCGTGCCAGCGCCCAATCTCGATATGCCGTTCGTGAAAGTCGTGCAGCCCGAAGCGCGCGCACATGCTGGCCACGTCGTCGGTCGATTCGTGATTGCCCGGCAGCACGTAGGCCTTGTCGCCGCGCCGCGACAGAATCTCCCCGCACCGGTCGAAGCCCCTCGCCCACGTGACCTGGTCGCCGGCAGCGAAATAATAATCCGCCTGCACGCCAAGCAGGGTCTCGAGCGTCTTCCAATCATTATGTATGTCGGAAAAGATCAGCAGCTTCAAGACTGTGATGATACCGCACCCGGTATACTTTGGGTGGGGCATGCTTTAGCTTGCCAACGCCCGCTTGCGGGCGCGTTCTCGTCGCAGTCTCGTCAACCCTCGGCCTATGAGCGAATACGATAGCGAACTCTCCAAAATCGTCGCCGAGCTGAACCGGGCAGCGCCCGGCAACAAGCCCGTCTCGCGTCTGCCGGATGCGACTGCCTCGCTCGATAAGCTGCTCGCCTTCGCCGCCGCTCGCGGCGCTTCCGATATTCTCTTAATCGCCGGTGTCCCCGCCGTGCTGCGCGTCAACGGCGCGCTCGCCGCCGGCACCGGCCCGCCGCTCGAAGCCGACGACGTGCGCAGCCTGGTGCTGCCGCTGCTCGCGCCTTCGCAACTCGAAGAGCTGCAGAAGAATCGCTCCGCCGATTTCAGCTTCCTGCGCGAAGGTCTCGGCCGCTTCCGCGTCAACCTCCATCACCAGCGCGGCACGCTCGCCGCCAGCATTCGTCTGCTGCCGGCGCGCATTCCTTCGCTCGATTCGCTCCACCTGCCGCCCGTGCTCGCCAAGCTTGCCGAGCGCCGCCAGGGCCTGATCCTCGTCACCGGCGCCACGGGCTGCGGCAAGACGTCCACCCTCGCCGCGTTGATCGACATCGTCAACACCCGCCGCCAGGCGCACGTCGTCACCATCGAGGACCCGGTCGAATACCAGCACGTCAACCGTTCTTCGATCATCGAGCAAATGGAAGTCGGCCGCGACACGCCGGATTTTGCCGGAACCCTACGCAGCATCATGCGCCAGACCCCGGACGTGATCCTGGTCGGCGAAATGCGCGATTCGGAAACCATGGCCACCGTGCTCACCGCCGCCGAAACCGGCCACTTGGTGCTTTCGACGTTGCACACCAACGATGCCATTCAGGCCGTCGCGCGCATCCTCGATTCCTTCCCCGCCGCCAACCAGCCGCAGATCCGCCAGCAGTTGTCGCTCGCCCTCGCCGCCGTCATCGCGCAACAGCTCGTCCCCGGTCTCGATGGCGTCAGCCGCTGGCCCGCCACCGAGATTCTGATTGCCACCGACGCCGCCCGCGCCCTCATCCGCAAGGGCGACGATCATCAGCTTCGCAGCCAGCTCTCCACCGGCCGCGCCGAAGGCATGATGACCATGGAGCAATCGCTAGCCGACTTGGTCCGCACCAACCGCATCGCCCGAGACACCGCCTTCGCCCATTGCTTCCGCAACGACGATTTGCAGCGGTATCTGGTGTAGTGGGGCAGGGCACCGACCTGCCAGCGCCAGGCACGCGCCGACCGGCTTGTCCGAGACCCACGCAGGGCCAGCCTTCGAACGGGCGACGGTACGCTCCGAGCGAGAAGAGAGACTGCGCCGCGGGCCACTTCGAGACATGGCCGATTCTCGTCGTATTCGGCGTGGCGGCGAAGCATCCCTGTCACACGGCGAGGAGCAAGGGTACAGCTAATAACAGCGGGCGAGAACTCATCATGGCGACAGTCTGGCCGAATAGGCCGGCGATTATCCAGGGTGTCAGCGCTGTTGCAAAAGCGACCCCTTTCGAGACAACGCTCCATCGCGACATGATAGCCTCATAGAGGGATACCGCGATGCAGGACTTAAGGGAACTGGCGGCGCTGCCAGAGCGTTGGAAGGCCGACGCCGGATATTGGCGCGAGACGCCGTTCACATGGAAGCGCTGGGAGCGCCCTCATGCGGGCTGGACTCACGATCACTGCGAATTCTGTTCTGCATGCATCTGCGACCACCGGGAGCGCTACCCGGAGTGGAAATCGGCCCATCGGGAACGCGGATGCTACCGGCACGCTTACTATGCCGAGCGCGAAAAAGGAATTTGCCTGTGGATCTGTCGAACGTGCTTCAAAAGAGTGCAAGCCGAGCTTGGTTGGCTTACGGCTGCTGGGCGTCAGCCACGCGGGGTGCAGTCGGCCCAAGAATCTTGTAAGCAATTTCGAGCCTCGCGTCCATGTCTCACAAAGTACCACTTTCGAAGCATGCTGAAGGGTTACAGACCGGGTCGCAGTGTCCCATCGGCTGTGCGCGCTAAGCTGTAGCCGTGAAGCTCTCAATTGAGCTGGATCTCGAACTAGACGGTCGTTGGATCGCCGAGGTACGGGAGCTGAACGTTCTGCCGCACGGCGACTCCAAGCACGATGCAATTCAGACGCGCCGATCGCGCCGGGCAACCCTTCCTCAACTGAGCTTGCGCTCGTACGGATCGTGCTGGCCAATCCAGATCCACACCAGCCCGTCCTCCGCATCGACCGCAACGGCCCGGTGGTTGCGCCCGATCCGCGCCGACCAGTAGCGGCCGGCTTTCTTGAGCCGGACGCTTGGGTGCCGAGGATCGCTCTTCATGAGTTCGAAAGCGGCTCTGGCCGCCTTCTGCACCGCCGGTTCGAGCGAGCCGAATGCCTCCCAAAACGCCGGCGAGGCGAAGTGTTTCAAAGCGGAATCGAGTTGCCTTCCCTATGGTCGCGCAACGCCTTCTCCGCTAGCGAGTCCCACTTCCCAGCGGCGATTTCAGCCTCGAAACTTTCGTCCCACGTCCGGTCCTCGTACTCATCCAGCCAAGCCCGCAGCTCACGCAGTTCGGCTCTCGGAAGCGCGCGCATCTGCTCCGCAATTTCCTCGACCCGGGTCACAGTGCCTCCTCTCCGATGGTAGCCGATTCCGATGCACCCGGAACGGTCTCGGCTACGATGTCGCACAACCTATCCCTTTCGAGACACGATGATGGGATACCGGCGGACCGAGCATCCCATCCGAGTGTGGGTGCTAAGCGTCTGTCAGGTAATAACCGTTCCATTTCGACGTAGCGCACGCACTCGTGCGTGNNCGCACGAGTGCGTGCGCTACGTCGTCCGCCAGGGTTTGGAACGGTTGTTTCTTGACGGGTGCTAAGCTGTAGCCATTAGGCTCACCATTGAGCTGGATCGCGAACTCGACGGTCGCTGGATTGCCGACGTACATGAAGGACGTGCTTTGAGATGACCCACAAGAAGAAAGGCAAGTTCGGTTCGTCCTTTGACGGCTTTCTGGCCGAACAGGGCATGCTGGAAGAGTGCGAGGAAC